>NZ_MWQG01000001.1:0-309025 GCF_002210365.1 Fibrobacter sp. UWH1 | reverse complement strand
ATGTAAAGATAGCCTACGAATGGGAATCGGAATCGAGAGAATCATCTAGCAAGGCAGCCTAAATGCTTCCACACATGTTGATGATGCCTCAATAAAATGAGCAAAATTGCAATTGTCTACTGGTCTGGAACCGGAAACACTGAAATGATGGCGAAGGAAGTTGCTGCTGGCGCACAAGCTGTCGGCGGAGACGTTTCAATTTTTCATACCACCGAGTTTTCTGCAGATTCTGCAGCGGTGTTTGAAAAGTTTGCTCTAGGTTGCCCTGCCATGGGTGCCGAAGAATTGGAAGACAGCGAATTTCAGCCTCTTTATGAGAAGATGAAACCTGCTCTTGCTGGCAAGAAGGTGGCTCTTTTCGGTTCATACGGCTGGGGCGGCGGCGAATATATGACTCCCTGGAAAGAGGATGCAGTTGCCGCGGGCTTGAACCTTGTGGATGAACCCTTGGCTGTTGAAAATGCTCCCGATGACGACGCAAAGGCTAAGTGTCAGGAACTGGGCAAGGCTTTGGCTTTGGCTTAAAATAAAAGTTAGCTGGTCTAACAAAGTTAAATTGGCTAACAAAATTAGAGTGTCTAACTTAGTTAAAAACTAACTAACTTAGTTAGCTTGAACCTAACTGGCACAAAGCTTCGAAGTCTGCAACTTACTTTGTATGTAAGTTGCATTTCTTGTTTAAAACTCTATTTTTTTTATAACTCAAAGTCTTAAAAATTAACAAGGAGTAACCTATGTCTATCTTCAAAAATGAAAAGTTCTGGTTGGTGGTTGCTGGTGCTGTTGGCTCCGCTATTACCAAGAAAGTGCTCAAGGCAAAGAAAACTCGTGAACTTGCTGTAACTGGCCTTGCTCACGGCATGAAGTTCTCTGCCGATGCCAAGGCTGCCTTCCAGGATATGAAAGACGAAGCTAACGACATTTGCAACGACGCCAAGTCCGAAGCAGGCTTGGACAAGTAATTTTTCTTGTCAAGTCATCTTGTGTAGGTAAGTTTATGAAATTCAGAATCGCATACGATCGGCCGGGGCGTATCCGTTTTCGCTGTGGTCCTTACGCCTTTGAACCTAAGTTTGAAGGCCGTATCCATAAGGCTTGCGTGGGGATTCCTTGCGTAAAGTCTGCGGTAATCCATAGTGCCAATGGAAGCCTTTTGCTGAACTATGGCTGCGATGAATCTGCAGAAATAACTGCTGAAAATCGCCAGATGATTCTGGATTTTGTAACTGCCTTAAAACCGAGGGAATTGCCCGAAGTGGATCCGGATACGGATTACCAGTTGCAATCCCTGGATGACAATTTCCAGAACAGCCTGTGCAAAATGATAGCCCGCCGCTATCTGATGCGCTGGTTTGTTCCTTTGCCGATTCGAACGGCCATAACGGTTTTCCGCGGCCTCAAATATGTGGCTAAGGGATTATCCACTCTTGCAGAAGGTAAGTTGACCGTCGAAGTTCTGGATGGTGCCGCCATTGGAGCCTCCATGCTCCAGAAAAATTATGAGTCCGCAGGTACGGTCATGTTCCTGCTAGGGGTTTCTGGCTTATTGGAAGATTACACCAAGGCTCGCACCCGTACAGCCCTTACAGGAAGCCTTGCTGTAAAGGTGGACAAAGTCTGGGTGGTTAAAAATGGCGTGGACACCTTAGTTGACTTGAAGGACGTGGTGCCGGGTGACTTGGTGAGAATCCGCGATGGTGCCATGATTCCTGTGGACGGTACCGTTGTAGAAGGGGAAGCCTTTGTCAACGAATCTACCATGACCGGCGAGTCCAAGGCGGTGCTGAAGAACGAAGGTAAGACTGTTTTTGCTGGCACCATTTTGGACGAAGGCTCCTTTGTGGTAAAGGTCCGTGCCGTTAATGGAAATACAAAAATCCAGAAGATTATTGAACTTATTGACCATAGCGAAGATTTGAAGGCTGGCATTCAGAGCCGCGCAGAGCATTTGGCTGACAGCATCGTCCCCTTCAGTTTCCTGGGATTTGGCTTGACTCTTCTGTTTACCCGGAACATTACCAAGGCCGTTTCCATCTTGATGGTGGATTATTCCTGCGCCATTAAACTTTCTACGCCTATCTCCGTAATTTCAGCCTTGCGTGAGGCCGCCGATAGAAATATGACGGTAAAGGGTGGCAAGTATCTTGAGGAATTTGCCTTGGCTGATACTGTCGTTTTCGATAAGACGGGAACTTTGACCAAGGCAGAACCGAAGCTTCAGAAGATTATTGCCTTTGGTGGTCGTTCCGAAGAAGAAATTTTAAAGATAGCTGCCTGCATCGAGGAACATTTCCCTCACAGCATGGCCCGCGCTATTGTAAATGGTGCCGCGGAACGTGGCATCGATCATGCCGAAGAGCATGCGGATGTAAAGTACATTGTGGCTCATGGTATTGCCACAACCCTTAGAGGTGAGAGGGCTGTCATCGGTAGCAGGCATTTTGTTATTGAAGACGAAAAGGTTCTCGTGACGGAACAACAGCAGGCGACCATCGAAGAAGTGGGCGGTGCCGCATCCGTCATCTACTTGGGTATTGGCGGCAAGTTGGCTGGTGTCTTGTGCATTAGCGACCCTCCGCGAGAAGAGGCTGCCGTCGCTATCAAACGCCTGCGAGAAACGGGCATCAAGAATGTGGTCATGATTACCGGCGACAGCCAGAAGGCTGCGGAACGTACCGCTGAAATCCTGGGAATAGACACGTTCTACGCACAAGTTTTGCCCGAAGACAAACACAATTACGTGGAACGGATGAAAGCAGAAGGCAAACGCGTCATTATGGTGGGGGATGGCATTAACGATGCTCCCGCCTTGGCTGCCGCAAACGTTTCTGTTGCCATGAGCGATGCTTCCGACATTGCCCGGGAAACTGCGGACGTTACTCTCCGAGGGGAAAATCTGGAAGACTTGGCTGAGCTTCGCGTTCTGAGCCAAAAGCTGATGGATCGAATCCAATCCAACTATAAGTTCATCGTCGCCTTTAATACGGGTTTGCTTGCGGGTGGATTCTTCGGATTCCTTTCTCCCACCACGTCGGCATTTTTGCACAATGCTTCTACCATGGCTATTTGTGCCAAAAGCATGACTAGGTTGAAGGTGTCATGACACAGGTTGCGGTTCCTGCCTGAATCAGCTCTTCCCAATTTTCCAAAGCGACTTTAACCACGTCGGGATCGTACATGATTCCGGCGTTCTTTTTTATTTCTTCCTTACAGATGGAAACGTCCATTCCCTTGCGATACGGACGGTCTGAAATCATGGCGTCGATGGAATCGGCGATTGCGATAATTCTTGAACCCAGGGGAATGTTTGCTCCGGACAGTCCATCGGGATAACCTTTACCGTCCCAGCGTTCGTGGTGTCCGCGTACAATGATAGCTACGTTCTCAAATAGCTTTGCCTTCCGTAAAATTTCGTAACCTTGCAAAGAATGGGATTTCATGATTTCCCATTCTTCATCATTCAATCGTCCTGCTTTTAAAAGAACGTCGTCGCGTATGCCAATTTTCCCAACGTCATGCAAGTGTGCCGAAATATGGAATAGTTCTTCCTGATCGCCGGTGATGCCTAAAAACCTGCAAAGGGCTTCCACCATTTCCGCTACGCGGGAGGAATGGAAACTGGTGTAGGAATCTCTTGCTTCCAGGGCGGAAACGACGCACAAGATTAAGTCATGGTATTGAGATAAGGCTGACATGTGACCCTCCTTCCGATGACTTAAAGTTAGTTAAAGCTAACTGTTTTGTAAATACATTCCCATCATTTTCTTAATGCTGATCGGTACTGGAATTAACGCTCGAAGATGGAAATGAGTACGAATCGAAAAAAAATCGGGACTGATGATTTCTTCATCAGTCCCCTTTTTACATACTGGTTGGTCTTGTTTTTTTATTCGATTAGAGTCATTCGACTGATTAATATATTTGTTGTGTCGTTTTCGGTTTGTTTAGCACTGAATGCTAGTACATGGTTATTAGTTGGATTAAAACCATTAAATTCTTCTTCTAAATCCTTCCATAGTATGTAAGAAATCTTTTTCTCCCCTTTGTAAATGGAGACATTTGCACTATCATTTGTAAGTGTGCCGTTCGTCTCGTAGCGGTGAAATGATAACAAGAAATTTTTGTCTGAAGAATATTCTATACAGAAACCTTTGGCTTGGGCCAACCTTACCTGATCGTCTGGATGATTCACAAGAACAGTGTTGTTTCCTAATAAAGTAATATTGTATTCACTACCGGGTTTTAGATATGTTCTTTCCTGAAAAGAACCTAAGGACGACCAGTATTCGATATGTTGTGGTGTAATAGTCGAGCCGTCGCATTTTAAGTATTCGTCAATAGAAACATTGGGCTTCAATGTTGTGATTTTATGAATGGTTATAGAACTATTACCCAAATAGCTGATAAAATTGATTGATTCTACCTTTTCTATTGAAAATCCTTCTGAGCTGCCATTGTCTTCTTGTTTCTCCATCAAACCTACATTTTCATTCCATGACCATGTGAATGAACTTTTTTCGCCATTTGTATTAGGCATCTCTTTGTAAAGCAAAATAGGTTTATTAGCGCTACTCCCATCGACGACGTTAGCATGTAGAACTCCTGAACCAGTGTATTCAACACAGAATCCACCCCAAGGTTCAATATTCATGGTATCTGGGGATTCTACCAAAGGCATTATTAATAAGCCCTCCTGAGGAAGATATGCTGTTACTCCGTCTGGACTTGTTTTGCTCGAATCTGGGCCATACCCTGGGACATACATACTAAATTTTCGACCAAATTTATTATACACCGAATCTTCTTTCGCGTCATAAATCACGGTGCCGGTGCAAGGCTCGAAAGCGCTGCTGCTGGATTCTGCAACAGAAGAGGAACTGCCTGGATCAGTTGCTGAACTGGAACTGTCCGTGCTGTCGGAAGATTCTGCATCGCCGTTGCCCTTGCTGGAAGAGCTGAGCTCGCTGTCGCCACCGTTGGAAGAACTGAGTTTGCTGTCGCTGCTGCTGTCGTCGCTGCCATTGTCGCTGTCGCTGGTTATTTCGGCGAAGGCATTGCCGTCGTCATACTTGTCCTGGAAGTCTTCCAGGTAGTCGGTGCAGGCTACAAGTGCAAAGAGAGATGCCGCGATTGCTAGATCCTTCGCTACGCTCAGGATGACGCGGGAAAAGTTGCTCAGAATGACGCGGGCGAGGTTGCTCAGGATGACACGGGAGGGATTGTTCAGATTGTTCATTTTCATATCATCCTCTCCTTAGAAAAACAGTGTAACGCCTACGCCAACAAGGCCTGCGGCGGCAATTCCCAAACCTACGGCTCGCAACGTCTGTGCGTTTTCAATCTTATCACAACGGTCGTCGTATTCTTTACGGGTAAGCGTTTTCTTTTCGCTTTCCTTCTTGGCCTTGCTGTTGAAGACTGCGGCCATTACACCACCTCCAATCATGACAGCCCCTGCGATAGCGGGCGGAATCCAGGACTTCTTCTTGTCGCTGTCTGCTGCTGCGTCCTTGGCGGCATCGTTGGCGGCAACATCCTTTGGTGTTTCTTGAACTGCGGAATCTGCTACAGAAGTGATGAGTGCAGTTGTGTCAATGGAAGCCAACTTCTTGACGACTGGTGCAGGTTTTGAGGAATCACCCATAACAACTTCAGAGGAAATATCTCCCTTCGCCTTGGCGCGTCGAATGTCCTTCTGGCTTCCCCAAATCCAGCGGCCCACCAGGTCCTTTTCCTGGTAGGCGGCTGTGAATTCCACACGGCCTCTAAAGTTCTGCATTTTGCCGTCGGTTCCCAGGGGCAGGTTCACTTTCTTGTCTACTGCACTGACGATGATGTGCGAGAAGTTTCTGCCGGAGGGTAGGGATTCAACATTAAAGATCTGCGCTCCGTTTAGAAAGTAGGAACCCGCAACCGGTCTGTTCATATCCAGATAAAAATCCAGGTATTCAGGTTCCAGCACGATCTTCATGTTGGCTTTGTTCTTTTCTAGAGAGTCATTTATTACTTTGATTCGATCGACGAATAGGGGTGCGAATTCATCGTGTGCTTGACGGACTACGACTTCGCTGCACTTTTCCACCCAGCGTTCCAGCAGGTTTTGCTGCACCTTCATGCGCTCTGCATCAAAGTATAGGTTGAAATCATAGGTCGCGTCAAAGGCCCCTTCTAGATTCAAAGGTTCCAATGCGATTTCGCCATCCATGCGTAACATCTTTTCCTTGGAAACGAGAATTCCGCCCAGGGCGTTTGCGCAGACCTGAATCTGTTCGGTGCGCTCTGCCAAGGTGTTTCCAACCTTAACGGCGTTCAAACTTAATTCACCAGTCAGTTCCATGTACTGGGCTTCGAATTCGGGCAGGTCCACGGAATAGAAATGTCCGCATTCCTCGTCCAGCACGTCGTTGATGGAAATCATGGAACAGCGGTTGTTCATTTCTGCAATCTTGGATGCTCGGGTCAACAGCTCGTCAATTTGAGGATTGCTTTCGCCTAAATCGGTCTTGATGTTTTCCAAGTTCTGCTGAAGGCTTTCTAATTCGGCAGGGTCTTTCACGAAAATGGATACGGTTTGGCTGGCTATGGAAAATGCTGCCAACGCGCCGATAAATGCCACGACTCTTAAAATGTTCATATCCTAATTCACCAACAAGGTTGAGTTTCCCAAAACTCCAATATACTGAATTACCAATGTAATAAAATAATATGAGAATCCTGTTTGTTACTTCAGCTTTGCGGCGAAGATTTCGAAGTCTTCGGGGGTGGTCAGCTTGTCGTTGGCTGCGGCACCCTTAACGATATAGACCGGCTCTCCAAAGAATTCCAGGATGCTGGCTTCGTCTGTAGGAATAAAGTTCAACGGCTCTGCAGCGATACGCTTGTACAGCGACTTAAGAACGTCGATGCGGGCTGCCTGGGGGGTCTGTGCCATCCAGACGGTATTGCGGTCGATGGTCTTTTCAACGCGGCCGTCTGCTGCGATCTTGATGGTGTCTACGGCAGGCTTTGCCACAAGGCATGCACCCTTTTCTACAAGAGTACGGCAGACGTCAAGAATGATCTCCTTGCTAATAAAGGGACGGGCTACGTCGTGAACGAGAACGTATTCCGCAGAACTGGTCAGGGCGTTGACTCCATTTTCTACGGACTGCCAACGTTCTGCGCCGCCTACAACAATCTTCAACTTGGCTCGCATTTCTGCAGTGAGGCTGGAGTTGCTCGTGTCTGCGGCCGACCCGAAAAGTTCATCTTCAAAATGGCTTTTCCAGTCGACAGGTACAGCCATCACCACTTCGGCAATTTCGTCCATCTGCAGGAACGTCTCAAGGCAATAACGGTAAACAGGCTTGCCGCCCAAAAGCATCAGCTGCTTGGGAATGTTTCCGCCCATGCGCTTGCCCAGGCCACCGGCCGGGAGAACCACTGCAAATTTCTTGTCCATGTGACCGCCTATGAAAGGAGATTGGTAATTGTGCGCTTCAAATTAGTTTTTTTACAATCATTTTACGCAAGAATGTGAAACATTTTTCCCTTTAAAAAACGTGTATAGAAAATAGCAGGAACACTTTCTTGCTTCAGGCCATAACAAGGCTTGATTTGCGAAACATAACGTGAAAAAGGAAAAAGATGGCTGAAATATCGGTAAAATGTTGTGATGGCTTGCAAAATGCAAGCGAATGTATTACATTGTCGGAAAATGGAGGTTTAATTATGGCCCTTTCTACAATTTCCGCAAGAATCGAAACCAAGGACAAGGAACGTTTCGACAAGTTCTGCGAAAAGGTGGGGCTGTCTACGTCCTCTGCCCTCAACTTGTTCGTCAAGGCGGTTCTCAGGGAGAATCGCATCCCTTTCGAAATTTCCCTTCCGGATCCCTTCTATAGCGAAAGCAATATGAAGTTCTTGGAAGAAGGCGCTGCGGCCATTAAGGCTGGGAAGGGGGTTGTTCATGAACTGATTGAAGTTGGGGGGGATGATGAAGAAGAACTGGTTTGATAAAGCCTGGGAAGATTATCTCTACTGGCAGTCCCAAGACAAGAAAACCCTGAAACGAATCAATCAACTCCTTAAGGATGTTGAACGAAGTGCCGAAGATGGAATCGGCAAACCGGAGCCTTTGAAAGGTAAATTATCCGGTTTCTGGAGTCGTCGAATCGATGATGTGAATCGCTTGGTGTACCGAGTTAATGGAGACGTCGTCGACGTGATTTCCTGTAAGGGACACTACGGGGATTAACTGACAGTAAAAAAAACAGATGGTTTATCACCATCTGTTTTTTTTATTAAGCGTGTTTGCCTTACATTTTTCTGCCGCGAGTTATTAAGGCAAAAATAATTGCGATTATAATGCCCAGAAAGAGCCATCCGCCAATTGCGCCAAGTCCGGAACTGGCATAAACGTCCTAAATTTTTTATTCGCCCACCTTGCCGTCGTGCAAGCGATCCAGGAAGTCCCTGGTTTCGAGAGCTACGATGCCGCTCAGCAGAATCAAGGCAATCAAGTTGGGGAATGCCATGAGGCCGTTGAAAATGTCAGCGCAAGTCCAAACGGCGCTTACGGTCAGGTAGGGACCGACGAAGATTGCAGCAACATAAATCCAGCGGTAGGCGAGGATTGCCTTTTTCTTCTTGCCGCCGATCAGGTACTGCAGGCACTTTTCAGAATAGTAGGCCCAACCCAGAATGGTGGTGAATGCGAAGAACACCAGAGCGATTGCCAGGAAGTAAGGAGCGATGGTTGCGCCACCGGGGAAGAATGCGAGACCGCGGGAGAAGGCTTCCATGGTGATGTTCACGCCTTCCAGGCCAAGCTTCGGATCCCAAGCGCCAGAAACCACAATGGCAAGGCCGGTCATGGTACAAATGATGATGGTGTCGAAGAAAGTACCGGTCATGCAGACCAGGCCCTGACGGACCGGTTCGTTGGTCTTTGCGGCGGCCGCTGCGATAGGTGCGGAACCGAGACCAGCTTCGTTACTGAAGATACCGCGGGCGATACCCTTCTGCATGGCGATAAAGATGGTGCCTACCACACCGCCGGTCACGGCGCTGGGGTTGAAGGCTGCGCGGACGATGGTCTGGACCGCTTCGGGAATAGCAGCGAAGTTCATCATGAGCAAGAGCATGCAAGCGAGAATGTAGAGGATTGCCATGACAGGAACGATATAGGTAGAAACCTTGGCAATGCGCTTCAGACCGCCGATAATCACGAAGGCGGAGAATGCGGTGACCAGAACGCCTGCGATGGCGGTGGTGATGCTGACGGAGTTTCCGCCGATGTTCACGAATTCAGCTGCGTTAGGAGTGAGTCGAGCCATGGCGCTGGTAATGCCGTTCACCTGGGTGATGGTGCCGATGCCCATGACGCCTGCACAGACACCGAAGATGGCGAAGAGCACTGCCAGCCACTTCATATTCCAGCCGAAACGTTCCTTGATGCCTGTTTCGATATAGTAGAAAGGACCGCCAAGAACCTTGCCGTCCTTGTCCATCTTGCGGTACTTCACGGCCAGAACGCCTTCGGCGTACTTGGTGGCCATGCCGAAGAAGGCTGCTACCTCCATCCAGAAGAGTGCGCCCGGGCCACCGGTGCCGATAGCGGTTGCCACACCCACGATGTTACCTGTACCGATGGTTGCGGCAAGTGCGGTGCAAAGTGCGCCGAAGCTAGAGACTTCGCCCTGGCCGCCCTTTTCGTTGTGGAGCATGTAACGCAGAGCGTTGGGGAGGTTTACCACCTGCAGGCAGCCCAGACGGACCGTGAGGAGGAGGCCTACAAACAAGATGACGACAATGAGGGGAATTCCCCAAACATAGCCATCGATGGTATCAAGAAAAGCGGTTAAAGCTTCCATATCGATCCTTTGGCTACGCGGATTTGCCAAAAGACAAATTCGCTATGAATAAATTGCAGGTGAAATGTAGAAACATATGAGTCAATTTGTTGATGCTCAATGGGAAACGTGATGGAATTGGGAAAAATATTCGCTAAAATTGTCTGCTCGTGGATTGGTTTTACATTTTATGTAGGTGCTTTGTTAGCCTCGTGGGAGACTGCGAGGAAATCTTGTTTTTTTGAAATTGCTAAATTTTGACATAGAAAATTTTAAACTATGGAGCTGTGACAAGATCTCTTGCGCGGCTGCCCTAAAAAAGGAATACAATATGTGCGATTGCTGCAATAACAAGCGTCCCGTCCGTGTACGTTTTGCCCCCAGCCCCACCGGTTACCTCCACGTTGGCGGTGCCCGTACTGCTATCTACAACTACTTCTTTGCAAAGGCCATGGGCGGCGTGTTCTACCTCCGTATCGAAGATACCGACCGTAAGCGTTATAACGAAACTGCACTGCACGACTTGATGCGCGACCTGAAGTGGCTTGGCCTCCAGTGGGACGAAGGTCCGGGTTGCGAAAAGGATTGCGGTCCTTACTTCCAGAGCGAACGCTTGCACATCTATAACGAACAGATCAAGAAGTTGCTGGACTCCGGCGATGCCTACTACTGCTTCTGCACCGAAGAACGCCTCCAGGAAGTTCGTGCCGAACAGGAAAAGGCCGGCGTCTCCGTGACCGGTTATGACCGCCACTGCCGTAACATTCCTCGCGAAGAAGCTGAAGCCCGCATCGCCGCTGGCGAAAAGGCTGTGATCCGCTTCAAGGTTCCCGAAACTGGCGTCACCGAATTCGACGACATGATCCGCGGCCACATCTCTTACCAGAATGAACTGCTGGACGACCTGGTTCTCATCAAGCGCGACGGTTACCCCACTTATCATTTCGCAAGTGTTTGCGATGACCACCTGATGGGTACTTCCCACGTGCTCCGCGGTGACGAATGGATTTCTTCTACTCCCAAGCACGAATTGCTGTACAAGGCCTTCGGTTGGGAACCTCCTGTATGGTGCCACCTGCCGGTGATTCTCGACAAGAATGGCGGTAAGCTTTCCAAGCGTAAGGGTGCTGCCTCCGTGGGCGACTTCCGCGACCTGGGCTACCTGCCCGAAACTCTGGTCAACTACCTGGCTCTCCTGGGCTGGAATCCGGGTGACGACCGTGAAGTCATGACCATCAAGGAAATGATTGACTGCTTCACCCTGGAACGCATCAACCCCAAGCCTGCTTCCTTCGATGAAAAGAAGCTGCAGTGGATGAACGGCCAGCACATTCATATGTGCGACGACGCCATGCTCCTCGGCATTATGAAGGAAGGTCTGGCTGCCAAGGGCTTCGACCTGAGCGCCGAACCTGAAGCACGTCTCCTGGAAATTGTGAAGAACCTGAAGCCCCGCGCACACTTCGTGCAGGATCTGGCTGACATGTCCACCTACTTCTTCAAGGCTCCGGAAACTTACGACGAAAAGGGTGCCAAGAAGCACTTTGGGGTCGGCTCCAAGGCTCTCTGCCAGCAGGTCCGCGACATGCTGGCTTCCATCGAAGATTTCAAGACCCCGGTCATCGAAAAGGAATTCTATGCTCTGGCAGAACGCATCGGCCACAAGGTGGGCGAACTGGTGGGCGCTCCCCGCTTGGCAGTTTCTGGCGTTACCGCTGGTCCTGGCCTGTGGGAACTCTTCGAACTCCTGGGTAAGGAAGAAACCCTCCGCCGTATCGACGTAGCCCTCCCGCTCATGGGGTAACAAATAGTGTTTAGTAAACAGTGGTTAGTAAACAGTAACCACTAACCACTAACCACTGACCACTAACCACTCAATCAATGCGTGTTCAGTTTCCTCATAGGTTGTACAGTCAGAGGCTATTCTGTTGCCGTTGCCAGAAGGTAACGGACCACGATATTTTTGCCCAGGAAAACTATACCACTTATGGGGGCTTGGACCCTCATATTCCGGTGCTGTGCTGCTGTACCCGCTGCACGGCCCTTTTTGTTGCCTTTTCTAACGAATTTTGTTTCTGCCGAAAGGAACACATCAATTCCGACTACGCCAAGATTTTCGGGCATAACCGTGTGGCTCCGGGTAACTGGCTCTACTTCAAGAAGAGTCTTAAGCCTGGTCTTGTAAAAAGTGTCTTCCAGGGCCCCGAAAAAGATATCATGGTTCTGGATTATGGTAGCGGTCCCGAAAAAAAGGTAGAATGCCCCAAGGTGACAATCCAGAAAGAAGAGTCTACGGATGGTTACCGGTTGCTGCCGGCACAAAGTGCCCACACGCTTCTTGGAGATCAGGTCTACCATACCATTCGCGACCAGTTCGGCGTTGCCGTGGGCATGGTGAACGATGGCGAAAAAGACAAGCTGGCTGTTTTGTTAAAAGACAAAACCCTGTTGTTCATTACCTTGCCGTTGCAGGCTCAGAATGCGCCTAACGATAAACTTACCCAGGCGGTGTTGGGCAAGGTAAAACAGGTGTTCCCGCAGGATGCTTCCAAGGTTTCCATTGAAGTGGGGCAGGGTGTGGTTTACCTTAAGGGAATGGTCCGCAACCTTTCCATTAAACGTGCCATGAAGGCTTGCATTAACGGCCTCCCTAAGGTGCGTGGTTGTGTTGACTTTACCCGAATCCAGACGGACTCCTACATCACGGATACTCAAATTGAACGTGCGGTTATCGCCTTGCTGGAATCACCCAATGTCCACCTGTTCAATTATGATGTAAAGGTCCTATTCGGCCATGTAGAAGTTTCCGCCTATTGCAACGAAAAATATTACTCCAGGGATCTGGAAAATAAGGTGGCTGAAATTTCTGGTGTGTTGGCGCTTCATTGTGCCATTTCCGTGATTCCTGCCGATCAAGTTGAAAATGAAATGCTGTGCAAGGAACTGGAAACGGATCTGGCCTTGCATTCCATTATGCAGGGGGCTGTGGTAAAGGTTTCCTGCGTGAACAAAAAATTCCTGCTGGAAGGTCATGTGCGTTCTGTTATTCAAAAACAGGCTGCGTTCCTGTCTGTGGTAAAGAAGGCAAAGACCGCTTCCATTGAAAACCGTTTAAAACTTCTGTAACTGGAGAAATCCTATGGCAAGTGGTTACGAAAAAATCAATAATATCAAGGGCTTCCTAAAAAGTAAGGTCACTGTAAAACAGCTTGCCTCTTTGTTGAATTGCGGCCCTCGTACGGTATTCCGTCATCTGGATGTCGTTGCCAAGGAAAACTGCGGACTCCGTAAGTTTAAGGAAAATGGCGAAACTTATTATGTTATTCAAACTGACAAGGAGATGAACTTCAACCAGGAAGTGGTTCGTCAACTTGAAAAGGTCAAGAAGAGCCTTTCTGTCGCTAACGCGGCCGACTTGAAGACTATCAAACTGCTGGAAAAGGTGATTGATTCCATGCAGACCACCGATCCCGAAGACTTCAAACCCGATGCCATTTCTACGGACCCGGACTACATTCTGGATTACGGTCCTTTCTGCGATAATAAATTGCAGGATTCCATGGTGAACAAGGTGCTGAAAGCCATTCACGATGGTTCCATGATCCGCATAAATTACACTCACTCCGCCTCTTCTGAAAAACCAGAGACGAAGATAGTGAATCCTATCAAGGTCATTATGCGTATGGATACCCTGTATCTGATAGCCGCAGATGAAACTTATGAAGAAACTCAGGTGTTCAAGAACTTCATGTTCGAAAAAATTTCCAACGTGACGATTACGAATGTTCCCGCACCTAAGCTACCCTTCGATGCGAAGATCCATTATAAGTATGCTTTCGCCAAGTATACCGATTCTAAAATCACTCCTGAAGATGTTTCCCTGTTGGTCAAGACCAAGTGGCTTCAGACTCAGTTTGAACGTTCCCACTTCTTCCCGGAAGCAACCCGCCGTCTCGATAAGAACGGCAATATGGTTGTGGATGTAAAACTCCGCATCACCCCTGATTTTGTTACTTGGCTCATGGGTGTTTCTACGGAAATCTCTATTCTTAAGCCGGAATCCCTCAAGAATAAGGTTCGTGAAAGTTTGCTGAAGGCTTTGGCCGAAATGGATGCGTAACCATGGAACATAATCTTTCTGACTACAGTTTTGAATTTCCTCCCGAACTGATTGCCAGCCGCACGGCGGGCAAGGGCAAGACTCGCATTTTGCATTGCCCTAAGGACGGTGGTGAACGTCATATCATGAAGGCTGCCGATATCGTAGATCTTTTCAGGGCCGGTGACTGCCTGGTGGTGAACAACACCAAGGTGATTCCTGCCCGCCTTTATGGAAAGACCATGCATGACGGCGAAGTAGAAACCTTGCTGGTGCAGGCCATGATTCCTGCCGAAGATGGTTCTGCCCGTTACGAGGCTCAGGTTCGCCCGGGTAAGGCTTTTAAGGTGGGCCGCGAATTGATAATCGCTGGCGTTAAGACCACTGTAGAATCTATCAACGAAGACGGTTCCCGTGTTCTGCGCTTTGCCGTAACGCCCGTTGAACTGGAAGCGGTGATGAATGCCCAGGGACACGTGCCCCTGCCGCCCTACATTAACCGCCCCGATGACGAAGAAGACAAGAAGGCTTACCAGACTATTTTTGCCAAGTATTCCGGTGCCGTTGCCGCTCCTACGGCAAGCCTCCATTTTAGCGAAGAGATGCTGCAGGCTCTAAAGGACAAGGGCGTCAAGGTCGCCGAAGTTACACTGCATGTGGGACCCGGTACCTTCCAGAATATTTCTGTAGAGGATTTCACTCAGCACAAGATGCACGGTGAACACTACGAACTTACAGAAGAAAATGCTCGCATCATTAACGAGGCAAAAGCCGCCGGTGGCCGCGTTGTTACCGTGGGTACCACAAGTACCCGCGTGGTAGAAACCATCGCCGACGACAACGGCGTTGTCCGTGCCCAGAGCGGTGTCACTCACGCGTTCTTCTATCCGGGTTATCGCTACAAGATCGTAGACGGCTTGCTTACCAATTTCCATTGGCCCAAGAGTTCCCTAATCTTGCTGGTGTCTGCTTTCTATGGCCGCGAAAACACTCTGGCCGCCTACAAGATGGCTGTAGAAAATCGCCTGAAGCTGTTCAGCTACGGCGACGGCATGCTGATCCTTTAGAATCCAAACGTCACCCAGAACGTCACCCTGAATTTATTTCAGGGTCTCAGGGTCTCTGTGCCTCGGGTCTCAGGGACTCCCTACTTGTCCTTGCGTTGCGGGAGCGTCCCGAAGTAACCTTGCTGCCTTAGGGCGGCAAGAACTTTCAGCTGATTTTCCTGAGTCTCGTTCAATATTTCGTCTAAAACAAACTGAGGAATTCTCTTCAGTGGCTTAAACTCGTTGGGAACGCCTGAGTAGTCGCTCAACTGCCAGGCCACCATCATCTTCTTCAGAAATTCGCTCCAGGGAAAATTGTCCTTGATAGACATATAGAACTGGGCTGGTTTCTTTCCGTCCTTGCCTTCTAAAAGCAGGGATCCGTCGCGAAAGCATGATAAAAGCACAGCCTGCCGTTCCTGATTTAGGGTGGCAGGCTGCGCGGGTATAACAAGGATTATTTTCATTTTTTGAAGCTAAATTGCCTTGGCTTTTTAGGCGGCGAGTTCGCGGCGAATTTGAGAATACTGGTAGCCAGAAATCGAGGTAATCTTGAGGACCAGTTCGCGGGTAACTCCTGCTTTAATCAACGCCTTGACATACTGCAACTTATTTTCGTTTGACATGATGCACCTCTCTCTCTTTTTTGACGTTGATATCCGTTTTACATGAAGAAAGATACAATTAATTTTTGACATTTGGCTGTCATCTACATCACATTTTCAAAGAAAAATTTTTCAAAAGATTCTGTAAGTTGTTGATACTCAATGAGTTGCCGAAAATGACGTTGTTTTGATATTGTGATTTAAATCATTCCAATTTAGACTATTCCTTTCAGGACGGGAAATGCCTTGCGGTATTCCTCTTGCGGAGCCGATAAAATGGTCCCCTGGATCACTTTTTCTCCCATTTCTCCCTGGGCGATAACCTCGCCGGTGGGGGAGATAATCATGGAATTTCCGTATTGGTTTGCGGCGGCTACATAAACCTGATTTTCGATGGCGCGGGCTTTCAGCAGGGTGATCCAGTGTTCCTTGCGAATGACGGGCCAGGCTGCCTGAATGGTAATGAGTCTTGCCCCGGCTTTTACGGCGTCGCGGAACAGTTCCGGAAAACGCAGGTCGTAGCAGATGGCGGCGGCGACATTCCACTGGTTTATTTTGAATAAGCTAACGGAATCGCCAGGGATGAAATCCACTTCGGGGAAGAAGGGCTTTCGCTTGTTATAGCAGGCGGCTTCCTCTTTGCGACCGGGCAGATAAAGGCTGGAATGGTTTTGCATCAGGGGGGCGTTCTGACCTTTATTGGGAACTGTAGAAATTCCAGCGCCAAGGACTGCACATCCAGTTTCGTCGGCCAGTGTGCTCAAGAAGTTGGCGGTGAGTCCTGCATCTGCATGGCCGAAGTCTTCTGCATATTTGGCAGGCTCTTCGGGAATGTACCCTGTGGCGAACATTTCAGGGAGAATGATAAGGCCGTCCCTGGGATTGCATTCGTCTAATAGTTGACGGACTTTCCTGAAGTTTGCGGTTTTATCGTTTAAAACCGCTTCCATCTGTACTAAATAAATCTTGAGCATGGTATACCGAAATATAAAATTTCTAATTTAACTAGTATGAGTATTCGACGCCTTATCGTTTTTCTGTCTGTGGTATTTTTTGCTGTCGTAGCATTCGGTGCTACGCCGACCCTAATTTCGGGTGTGGTTCTTGAAGCCGAAAATGACTTGCCCATTAAGGATGTGACTATTACCTATGTGTCGGGTAAGTCCGTGGGTGAAACGAATTCAGATGGCCGATTTGAGTATACCGTAAGCTCCAGTAATGCATCCCTCGTCTTTAAGAAAGATGGCTTTGATAGCGTTGTGGTGGAACTTCAGGATTTTGCCGACCTGTTCGATATGGTGGTTACCTTGAGTACCAACGTTCGTAGCCTGGGTGCAAGTACCATTGTTGGCGGTAGCGCCGAAAAAGTTCAGTGGGAAGTTGAACGCAAGATTAATCTGGATAAGCTTGAAGATGCTGCCGGTATGCGTTTCGACCTTACGGAACATTTGAGTCAGATGCCTGGTATTTCTGGCCAGAAGGATTTTAGTAGTGCTCTTTACTATGATGGTTCCCGTGCCGGTGATGTGGCTTACCATCTAGGTCGTCTCCGCATTCCCAACATGCGTCATCTGGATGTGGGATTCCCGGGTAACCTTTCTGTGATTAACCCTCATACCTTGAGCGGTATCGAAATTCATGACAACTATGGCGAAGGTCCCATCGGTCAGGGCCTGGCAACTTCTGTGCAATACATTCCCGAACAGACCAAGGGCGATTGGGGCTTGAGAGGAACTGCTGGCATTACCATGAGAGAAGTTGTGGTGGATGCTCCGTGGCTCTTCTGGGATAGTTTCCGTTTTGCATTCCGAATGCTGGACGCAGACATGTTGAAGAACATGGGAGAAAAGTTCTTCTCTGAGTTCCGTAAGAATACCGATGATTGCAAGGATTGCAAGGTGGCTGAATCGAACCCCTATGACCTGAGCGCCATGGATGTTTATGCCCAGTTTAACGGCTCGGATTCCGAAGGAAATACCTGGGCTCTGCGAACCTTGTATAGTTCCGACGAATATAGCGTACACCAGGATACTTCTAGACGCATTGATTCTGTGGCCTTTATCGATATCATTGAAGGTGTGCAGTCTTACTTGGTCATTGGCGCCGAATATGAATCCCGTTTTGGTACCAGCTTCCACGCAGGTATGGTTCGCGAACATGTGGGCGACACCTTGCGCGATACGATTGGTTTCCGTAGCCCGGGCAGTACCGACCAGGATATGGCAAAGGCTTTCATCGACAGCTACGAACAGACCCACACAACTCTTAGCGGTGGCCTGGATAAGAAATTCAAAGGTGATATCTATGGATCAAAGTTAAGCGGAGCTCTTCTGTATGAACATCATGTTCTTGAACATAAGTATCCTGAATTTGGTGGTGTTCAATCCAAGGATCATCAGACGGGAGTGCTTTCTGGAGCGGGTCGTCTGAACTGGAAGAGCGACTACTCTCAGAAGATTCTTTCTTTGGGTGCTGTTGCCGATGCGGGTGAACATGAAGCCGCTCCTACGGCCTCTTTCGATTATCAGCAGAATCTTTCTAAGACCGATACTGCTTTCTGGCGCCTTTTTGGTAATGCCGCCTACCGCAGCGACTGGAAACCTTACTTTGATGATGGCGAACTGACGGGACGTCTGGAATCGGGTGTTTCCGCTAAGCTGGGCCTTGGTTATAATTCCAAGTACTTCATTGCCCAGGCTTCTGGTTTTGGTCGTTATTATGCGGATCCGCTGCTGCCCTTGCCTAAGGCCTATGCCCGTTATAATGATGTGACTCCGGTGGATTTCGCCTGGGTAGCCGGTGCTTCGGGTTCTGCAGAATTAAAGACTTCTCACCATTTCTCCATGGCGACAAACATCAGCTCTGTCTACGGTGAATATGAACTGGATGGCGGTAGGAGCTTGCCCTGGGAAGCCAATTCCCGTCTTGATATTCTTTCTCACTTCCGCTACTATCCCCGCAAGGACTCTATCGTGTCTGTAATTTTGACTCATCATGCAGCCTTGCATCGTCCGCTGTATTACTATTCGATTACCCCGGCTACAGCCAATTCCATTGGCACTCGAGAACTGAAAGATTATCACCAGTTTACGGATTTCTTCCGCACAGACCTTCGCGTCAATTTGGATTTGATTCCCAAGAAGAGTTTCTTCCGTACGGCCAGGTTCTATCTGGAACTGGATAACATCTTTGCAAATCTGGATGTTGAATTCCTGGGTTCCGACAACTACCGCGAACGTTCTTATGTAACTCGTGATGACCGCAAGAAGAATTCTGCTGACGGTTATGATCTGGTTCCCTTTATGGCTAAGGGCTTGGGATTGTACCCTCAGTTTGGTGTAGAAGTTCAGTTCTAGTTTAGCTTGTTCCGCCTTCTTGTAATTTTGGCCCTTTGTGGTATGGCATTGGCGAATCCTACGGATGTCGCCTTTGTTCCGCCTAAGCCCGAAAAACCTTTGCGATTCTGTTCCGCAGTAAAGCAGTGGATTGCCTTTGCCGAACAGGATTCCAGCCTTGTGGAAATTACCCGTATGAAAGGCTTGCGCATGAATTTACGCTATGCGACTTTTGATAACGTAACGGGACATGACTTGTATTGCGGCGTGCAGCGGGCTTTTGTCCGCAAAGAAGCCTACGAGAAACTGAAGAAAACCATCCATGTCATGGAACAGGAATTCCCGGGAGCCAAGCTGGTCATCTTTGATGCCGCTCGACCTGTTTACGCTCAGGCTGCCCTGAGGAATACCGTGCGAGGAACTCCATATTCCCATTACGTTTCTTCTCCGGTGAAAGGGGGACTTCATAATTTCGGACTTGCTCTGGATTTGAGTCTTACGGATGCAGAAGGAAACTTGCTGGATATGGGGACTGATTTTGATTCCTTTGAACGCTGTGCGGGTTCTGTAGGGGAGTCTGAAGCTTTGCAAAGTGGTCGTTTGACTCAACAGCAGATAGACAATCGCAATAAACTTCGTTCTATTATGAAAAAGGCGGGATGGGTTCCTCTAGGAAGCGAATGGTGGCATTTTAATGCCTTTACCCGAGATTATACCTACGAAAATTTTGAGAAGTTTGGCATCTAATTTCCCCTATGCTTGCTTTCCTACATACCCTTTAGGGTTGATTTTTGAGTGGTGAGTTGTTGCATATAAATCATACAGAATGTATCTTTTCTATTACATAAGATTTTGAGGGACGCGATATGAATTTAAAAGTTCTTTTTGGAGCGCTAGTACTTTGCAGTTCGGTTGTTTTGGCTGATGATTGGGATTCTGTAGGTTGGGACGACGCTGGTTGGGATGAACCTGCTCCCGCGGCAAAACCTGCTCCTAAGCCCGCTCCGGCTCCTGCCCCGGCACCCGCTCCTGTGGCACAGCCCGCTCCGGCTCCTGCCCCGGCACCCGCTCCTGTGGCACAGCCCGCTCCTGCCCCGGCACCCGCCCCTGTGGCCCAGCCCGCTCCGGCCCCAGCTCCTGCACCCGCCCCTGTGGCCCAGCCCGCTCCTGCTCCTGCCCCGGCACCCGCCCCTGTGGCCCAGCCCGCTCCTGCTCCGGCCTCCGCTCCGGCTGCCGAACAACCTGCTACTTTCGTACCGTCGGTTGCTCCCGTAGCATCAGAACCGGCTCCGCAGAGTCCTGCCCCTGTGGCTAATGTGGCTCCTGCTGGTGCCGCTTTGGATCTGGATAAGTTGACCGCCAAGGATACCGACGACTTTAACATTTATTCCAACCGACTGCAGCTGATTATGGACAGCGTTACCGCCGCCCACATTTTCGTACAGCAGATTGAATCCGATGTCAAGGCTCAATTGCCCCCTCTGGCTCCCAAGGGCGAATTTGAAAAGATGGCTGATTTTGAAAAACGCAGAGCTGTCTACGACAAGGAAGTTAAGTCACTTTCTGAAGCACGTTCCCGCGTTGCAGTAAAGCGTATCGCTGAACTTGAAGAAGCGGCTGATAAAATCAGGAAGATTCAGTCTGGTATGTACTCCGATGTAGAAGTGCGTACCTTCCCCGAAAATGCTCAAGTGGTTCTGTCTACTACGGGTGAGTCCTTGGAAGCTCCCGCTAAGTTCGAAAGCGTTGTTCCTGGCAAGTTGACGGTGACCGTTTCTTATCCCTCTTACGAAACAAGAGTTGTAGAAGTTGAATTGAAGGCCAATACCAAGTTGAAACTTGATGTTGTTCTTGAAGAACAGAGCATTTTCTCTAGAGAAGGTGAAATCAAACTTTCTGAACTTCTGCTCAAGAATTCCACAAAGTCTGAAGAGTATAAGGCTCGTGTGGTTATCATCGAAAATCGTATCAGACAGACTGATGGCGAACGCACTCAGATGATCAACAAGTTTATGGCCACTTACCCCAAGTTGTCTCCCCAGCAGCCCAACGAATCATCCGAAGAATTCGCTCGCCGTAGGGATCAGTGGCAAGAAGAAGGAAACCGTCAGTATAGTGAACTGATTTCCCGTTGTGACAAGTATCGTGAACGTCTGCTTCGCGCCATTGAAGTCTTGAACGACTACATGGTTGCTGTTCAGGCGGAGACTATTCGTGCCGAAGCTCCCAAGGCTCAGGTGACCATTGGTTCTTATGATTCTGAAGCTGAAACCTTCAGCGTGTCCGTGGTGGATTCCTTGGACGTCGCAACTCCGTTCTTGTTTAGCGGTGTGATGAAAATGCCGATTGACAAGGCTGCAACCTTTGATCGTTCCGCTCCTTTCAAGACCGAAGTGGAATATCTGAATTTCCCGTTGAAGACTCAGGCTGGCGACCGCTATATCGCAATGTCCAATCTTTACTTGAGCCGTGGCGGAGTTCCCTTTGACGTGGACGGTTCTTTCTCTGTGAATGAATTTGCCAATGAACCTGAATTTGTCAATTGGAAAGCCAAGTCCGATTCTATTCTTGCTGGTGAATTGAAAACCCGCGGCCTTACTGCAGAATATGCCTACGGTAGTGATATGCCTTCGACTCAGCAGCAGTCTGGCGAGTCCTGGACTTGGCGCGCATGGACCCGAATTGCTGCCGCAGTTCTTATTGCCGGTGGTGTAGGTGTGGGCATCTATGAGAACTCGAAGGCTAATGATGTTGCTAACGATTATAACACTTCTGTGTTCAGCAATTACGAAGAAAAACAGGCTGCTCAGAAAAAGGCTGTAGATGATATCGACCATCATCAGACGCTCCGTAACGTTTTCTATGGCGTTGCCGGTGCAGGTCTTTTGGCTGGTGTGATTACCTTTGTGTTCTAAGTCAAAACGTTTCTAACGAAGAACGGATGCTCCTATAAGGAACATCCGTTTTTTTTGTATGCGTTTCCTATTGAATTTCCACCTTTATATCTACTCCCATAACCCAGGGTTTTGGGGAGTTGATGATGGGCGAAAGAATTCTCCGCACGGGGGCCAGATCCTGTGTCTTGATGTAGAGTCTGGTCCAGTGTACGTTTTGCACAATGGGGACGAAGGCGTCTACGGGGCCTAATACCATAAAGCTCTTGTCGGCGCGGAGGATGTTTTCTAGACGTTCCACCGTATGGCGTAAAAGGTCTGGGTCCTTGCTGCCGCAGCTGATTTCTACCAGCTTGCAGAAGGGCGGGTAGCAGGCGGCTTGTCGGTCATCAGTTTCCATGGAGGCGAAACCTTCGAAGTCATGGTGAATGGCAAATTGCATCACCGGCTCGGAGGGCTTTAAAGTCTGAATGAAGACTCGGCCTTGGTCGCTTTGCGGGTCGTCGGATTTGCGGGAGGCTCGGCCGGCTCGACCTGCCGTCTGACTCAATAATTGGTAAAGACGTTCTGTTGTTCTAAAATCGGGGATGCCTGTGCCGCTGTCGGCTCCGACGATTCCTACCAAGCGAACTCCGGGGAAGTCGTGCCCCTTGGCAACCATCTGGGTGCCCAGCAAAATGTTGAATTCACCGCTGCGGAACTGGTCCAGAATTTTTTCGGTGGCACCTACGTTCTGGGTGGTGTCGCGGTCCATGCGGATGACTTTGGCTCCGGGAACCCAGCCGTTGATTTCTTCTTCCAGCATTTCGATGGCTCCGCCCACGAATTCGTAGGTGTCTGCTCCGCAGCTGCCGCAGGGGGTGTTTACGGGGTAGAGGGTGGCGCAGTAATGGCACATGAGAGAACGGTACTGCTTATGATATACCAGAGGAATGTGGCAGTTCTTGCAGTAAAGGGTTTCTCCACATTCCGTGCAGACTCGAACCTTTGAATAACCGCGGCGGTTCATCAGGATGATGGCCTGGTCTCCGGCGGCCACGTTTTCGGTCAGGGCTTCGCGGAGGGCGGGGGAGAGCATGATGCCTTTCTGCTGGCGGTTCTTGCCCATGTCTACGATGTCGATGTGAGGCATGGGTGCCTGGGTGGCGCGTTCCTTTAGCGTCAACAGCTTTAGCTTTCCGGTTTGTGCGTTTGTGTAGGTTTCAAGGCAAGGAGTTGCGCTGCCTAAAACCACAAGGGCTCCATGCTTGAATGCCAAGTGGAATGCTAGTTCACGGGTGTGATATCGTGGGGCAGGGTCCTGCTGCTTGAAAGAAGAATCGTGTTCTTCGTCTAAGATGACAAGGTCAAAGTCGAAGGGAGCCAGAATGGCGCTGCGGGTACCAAGGACTACTTTTGCATCACCGCGCATAATGGACAGATAGCCTTCTCGCTTTTTGGGGGCGGACAGGGCGGAGTGCAGAACCACGATGGGAACTTGCAGAAAGTCTTCAAACCGTTTGGAAGTCTGCGGTGTCAAACCGATTTCGGGAACCAGGATTAAAACTTTTTTGCCCTGGCTCAGGGCGACTCGGGCTAACTCCTGATAAATGCGGGTCTTGCCGGAACCGGTAACGCCGTGAAGGAGGGTGCCGCGGAAACCTGTGCCGTTAAGATCGGCGACAAGGGACTGCAGTGCGTTATTTTGTTCTAACGTCAGCGGCGGCTGGGCGGTAGATTCTGCGGATGGCTTTACGGTTGCACTAGGGGTGTCTGCCGGCAAGTCTGAATTTTTCGATGCGGCCAGGGCGTCCAGGAACTTTTCAAAATCGGCAGGCCAAAAAACAAATAGCGATTTCATTGGCGTGCTTATATAATACCTGGCGACCCATTCCAGATTTTCCATGTATCGTTCGTTAAAGGAGAATCCGGATTGGTGAGGGTAGGCGGGGCGCACCTGGAATGAGGGCCGCTGCTGGTGTACCTTGGAAACTACGGCCAGGGCAGGCTTCTTGCGTGTGGCGAACTGAACCCATACAACATCACCGCGTTTCAGGGTGACGCCAACAGGGACTCCGTATGTATAGACATCGGGAGCCATGGGGATGTACACTTCGCAGAAGTCGGTCAGCAGCTCGGGTTTGAGCTTGTTATGAACTTCTTCGGGTGCGTTTAGTTTGGGAATTCGTCTTGCCACGGCAACAAAGATAGTTAATAGTGTAAAAAGCACCTAATTTCTGCCATTTTTTTATTGACAAAACTTTTTTTAGTTAGATTATGCTATACACGAGCCCCCAAGGGCTTGTCTACCTATTGGAGAAATTTATGAGCTTATTTGATTTTGTAAAACCGAACTGGAAAAAGTCTGACCCCGCTATCCGCCTCAAGGCAGTAGACGAAGTCGACGATCAGGACATTATTGAAGGTCTTGCCAGCGACGTGGATGTTCGTGTTCGTACAGCTGCCGTCAAGAAGGTGGCTAGCCTGGATACTCTCAAGCGCATCTCTCAGAATGATGCCGACGAAAGTGTAAAGTCCCTGGCAAAGAACCGCTATCTGGAAGAAATCGTCAAGAAGCTGAAGTCCCTGGATTCTGCAACGAGTGAAGATATTGCACTGCTTTCTGAAATTAAGGATACTCACTTCGCCGATGACTTGCTGAAGGCTGCCGCTACTTGCGATGCCATCCGCGAAGAACTGGTGAAGTCTTGCACCAAGGCTAGCGTTCTTACCATTGTGGCTACCCGCGATGCCAAGGAATCCGTTGCCATGGCCGCTGCCGAAAAGGTGACTTCTGAATCCTTTATGGCTGACATCGCCAAGAGCTCCAAGCATACTTCCGTCCGTAAGATGGTGGCCGATAAGATTCGCGCCAAGAAGGAAGCCGAAGATGGAGGCAAGAAGGCTGCTGCTCTGTTGGCTGGTAAGCAGGAGGCTCTGCTGGGTCAGGCACATCACCTGGCTGCCCAGAAGGATCCTCTGGCTGTGAAGTCTCAGTTTGAAGAACTGATGGCCGAAGCCCGCGCCTTGGGCATGGGTGACAAGCAGGCTGCCCTGGATGAAGTTTATGCAAGCTTTAATAAGTTCTGCGATGAAGCCAATGCCGAAAAGATTGCCGCTGAAAAGGCTGCCGCCGAAAAGGCCGCCAAGATTGCCGCTCTTTCTGCTAGCCTCGAAGAACTGGAACAGCTGGTTTCCGAAAACAAGTTGGCCGATAACGCAGAACGCGTTGACGCTATCTTGAACGATTGGGCCGAAGGCAAGTCCATGATGGATGCCGCCTTGATCAAGCGCTTTAACAACGCCTACTTCAAGGTTCAGGAAGTCCGCAAGCCTGTGGTGGTGGATGCTCCTGCTGTAGACGCTGCTGACGAATCCGCCCGTCCGGAACTGCTGGAACGTCTGCAGGCTCTGGCTGACACCGACGTAAATGAAACTACCGGTAAGCACCTTCACGGCATTGTCCGCGAATGGGAAAAGCTGCCCCTGCTTGAAGGTGAAGATCCGATCCTTCAGTCCTACAATGCTCTTCGCAATAAGCTTTCCGAAAAGATTTCTTCCTTCACTGAATCCGCTCAGAAGATGGTTGAAGAAAACTCCGTCAAGTTGAAGGCCATTATCGAAAAGGTCAAGTCCTTCGACGAAAATGAAGACTTCCGCGAACTGAACAAGAAGGTTCGTGAATGCTACAACCAGTGGAAGGAAATCGTTGGCGAACAGAAGTTCAAGTACCACGACCTGTGGCAGGAATATAAGGCTGCAACCAGCCGTTTCCAGGAAATGCAGCAGTGGGAAAACTGGCGTAACGAACAGGCTCGCGATGAACTGCTGACCGAAATGGAAGCACTGACCAAGGAAGAAGCTAGCCAGAACGTTCTTAGCAAACTCCGCGAATTCAGCAACCGCTGGAAGGAAATCGGCCCCGTATCTGCAGCAAAGCTTCAGGACTACCGCGATCGCTTCCAGGGTTACTATGAAAAGGTCAAGGAAAACTGCACTGCCTTTATCGAAGAGATGAATGCAGAACGCGTTAAGAACCTGGCCGACAAGGAAGCCATTTGCCAGAAGATCGAAGAACTGGTTGCCAATGCTGAAATTTTCTGGAAGGACAAGTTCAAGTCCGTTCAGGAACTCCAGGAATCCTGGAAGAACATCGGCATGGTTCCCAAGGAAAACGTGGCTGCCCTTACCGAACGTTTCAAGGCCGCTACCAACGCTTTCTATGCTCAGCATAAGGAAAACCTGAAGGCTGAAGATGAATCCCGCGAAGCTAACTACGAAAAGAAAGTTGCCCTCTGCCTGGAAGCAGAAGCCATTCAGGAGTCCAGCGACTGGAATGCAACTTCTAACAAGTTAAAACAGCTGCAGGATGCATGGAAGGCTACTGGCCCCGTACCCAAGAGCAAGTCTGACGAAATCTGGACTCGCTTCCGTACCGCCTGCGATGCCTTCTTTGAAAAGAAGCGTGCTCACTTCGAAGAAATGGATGCTTCCAAGCAGAAGAATCTGGAGGCCAAGACCGCCCTTTGCGAAAAGCTGGAAGGTACTAGCGAACAGACTTCCCTGGAAGAATTGAAGGCCGCCGAAGCAGAATGGAAGTCTTTGGGTATGGTTCCCAAGGAAGCCGTAGAAGCTATCAGCGATCGCTTCAATACCGTTTACAATAAGATTCTTGCCCGCCTGGCAGAAGCCGATGAAACCCTGGCTGCCGCCCTTGCCGAAATCAAGGCCAAGAAGCAGGAAATGATCAACAAGGTTTCTGAATTTGCCGAAAGCGCCGGTTCCAACCAGTTGGCCGATGCTGTCCGCGAAATCCAGAAGGAATGGCGTGAAGCCGGTTCTTGCGGCGCCGAAGACATGACTATGTACAAGCGCTTCCGCGAAATCTGCGATGACTTCTTCACCCGCCGTCGTGACCAGCTGGACATTCAGGAACAGGCTCGCCAGAACAACCTTCAGAAGAAGTTGCTGCTCTGCGAACAGGCCGAAGACCTGCTGACCGACCTGAGCGAAGCTACCGTGGGCGCTTCCATGAACAAGGTGAAGCACCTCCGTCGCCTCTGGAAGGAAGTGGGTGCCGTTCCCCGTGAACATTCCGAGAAGACTTGGAACCGCTTTAACTCCGCCTGCGACAAGGTGTTCGCTTTTGGCCGCAAGGATGAACCCAAGGCTGAAGAAGCTGCTGATGCTTCTGCAGAGGCTCCCGCTGCCGAAACCGCAGAATAAGCGGAAACCTAAGGGTAAATGCAAAAATTTAAGGATGGTCCTTTGGGCCATCCTTTTTTGCATCTAGCAGAATCGGTGTCAAATTTCTAAATTTGGGCCATCATGAAATTTCCCCCTTGGACATCAGTGGATGAAGCCGCCCGACTTTTGGCAGACGGGCAGGTGGTGGCTATTCCTACCGAAACGGTTTACGGCTTGGCCGGCAATGCATACGAGCCTAAGGCTCTGGCACAGATTTTTGCCATTAAGGAACGTCCGACCTTTGATCCCCTGATTGTTCATATTTGCGATGTGGAACAGTTGAAGGATATTGCCAAGGATATTCCCGAGGCGGCCTACAAGCTGGCTGAAGCTTATTGGCCTGGTCCCATGACCTTGATCCTTCCCAAGAAGGATTGCATCCCTGACCTGTGTACTAGCGGCCTTCCTTCTGTAGCTGTACGCTTCCCGGCTCATCCCATTGCCCAGGAAATTATCCGCAAGGCTGGTGTGCCTTTGGCGGCCCCTAGCGCAAACCTGTTTAAGCACGTGAGCCCCACAACCGCCCAGCATGTGGCAGACCAGCTGGCTGATCGTGGGTTGGCGGGTATTGTTGATGGTGGCGCCTGCGACGTGGGCGTTGAAAGTTCCATCATATCCGTGGTGACGGAAATTCCTACGGTTCTTCGCCCCGGTGCCATAACTCCCGAAATGGTGGAGAAGGTCTTGGGCAAGGTGGCTATCAAGGAATCTACATCCAAGCCGGGTCAACCCATGGCCGCTCCTGGCCAGTGCGATACCCATTACCGCCCTCAGGTGCCTCTTTATTACGGCGAGGTTCCTGCCGGATTCAAACTTCCGGAACATACTGTGCGTATTGCATTTGGTGATACCGTCGGGCCGATTCCCGCTACCCTTAATCTTTCCGAAAAGGGAGATATGTTGGAAGCGACCGCCAAACTGTATGCCTACATGCATGATCTGGATTTGCCGGAATACGATTTGATCTTGGTGGATCCGGTTCCCAATGTTGGGGTGGGGATGGCCTTGAACGATCGCCTAAAGAGAGCTTCTATAAAGATGCATGGGGGCTAACTGCCCTCCTGGACCCCCTGCTCAGAATGTGCGTTGCACATTCTGGTCGTTGAGTTTCGCTTCAACGATTTTTTGTTTGTCAATCCCGAGAGGGCTCGGGATTGACTGTTTTATTTCAACGATTTTTTATTTCTTTTTCAGGATGGCGCGGAGTTCGTCGGCGGCTTTTTGCAGGTCGTCGTTGACGATGATGTGTTCGTACTTGCCCTGAGTTTTAGCAAATTCAACTTCCTTCTTGGCGTTTGCAAGGCGGAGCTGGATGACTTCTTCGGAGTCGGTGCCACGACCGCGGAGGCGACGTTCCAATTCTTCGTCGCTGGGCGGGAGAATCAGGATGCCTGTTGCGGTGGGATAGACTTTGTCAAAATTCACCTTGCCGAAAACATCAAGGTCAAACAGGACTCGATTGCCTTCGGCCAGAGTCTGTTCAACGAAACTCTTGGGAGTTCCATAGTAGTTTCCATGAACTTCATTCCATTCAATCAGACCGTCATTCTTGATCAGTTCTTCAAATTCTTCCTTGGTCTTGAAAAAGTAATGAACGCCATCGACTTCACCGGCACGGGGCTGGCGGGTGGTTGCAGAGATGGAATACTTGATGTCCGGAAAGTCCTTGATGACCAGGTCCTTGAGGGTGGTCTTGCCTGCGCCACTAGCGGCACTCATAACGAATAATTTGTTGTTCATATTCTGCTTTCAGTTTTCAGTTTCGAGCTCGCAACTGCGTTGCTTTCTGCTCTGTTTAACGCGGCTTCGCCGCCTTGTTTAAATCTCAATGCTCGCCACTCATCACTCGTGGCTGTCTACTATTTCTTGTCTTCGATGTACAGGGGACGCTGCTTGACTTCGTCATAGATTCGTCCGATGTATTCGCCCATGATTCCAATGGAAATCAACTGTACACCGCCAAAGAACACGATGGCCGTCATGAGAGATGCCCAGCCGGGAACCGTGGTGGTGGGGTAGAAAATCTTTTCGATAATGGACCAGACGAACAGACCGAGTCCCACGATTGTGGCAAACATGCCTGCGTAGAAACTGAGCTTCAAGGGGGCGGAACTGAATCCAGTAATGCCGTCGAACGCCAGTCGGAGCATCTTCTTTAGGGGATACTTGGAGGTGCCTGCAGTACGTTCGGCTCGATCGTACTTGACTCCGATTTTCTTGAAGCCTACCCAGCACACGAGACCGCGGAGGAATCGGCTACGTTCCGGCAGGTTCTTCAGCTGGTCCACCACGCAACGGTCCATAAGACGGAAGTCGCCTGTGTCGGGCGGAATCTCGATGCTGGTCAACTTGCCGATAAGGCGATAAAATGCAAATGCGGTAAACTTCTTGAAAATGGTTTCGCCGGCACGCTTGTTGCGCTGGGCGTAGACAACTTGATAACCTTCACGCCACTTTTCCAGCATTTCGTGAATCAGGCTGGGCGGGTCCTGCAGGTCACCGTCAATAATGACGACTGCATCGCCAGAAGCCTTGTCCAGGCCTGCGCTAAAGGCTGCCTGGTGACCGAAGTTGCGGCTGAAGTTCACGATCTTGTTGTTGGGGTTGCTGGGAAGTAAACCTTCTACAATTTCGCGAGTGCGGTCCTTGGATCCGTCGTTCACGAAAATTAATTCATGTTCCACGTTTTTCAGTTCTTCTTCAAGAACTTCGTATGTCTTGGCAACGATTTCTTCTTCGTTAAAGACGGGAATAATAACAGATAAAAGCATTTTAACCTAACCGATTTAAACTAGGGAATAAGAACTGCATTTACGAAGTCTACGTGAGTGCAGTCCTTGCTGCCCTTGGGGGTCGACTTCAAAGTTAGCTTTTGGACACCTTCAATACGAACTGTTAAGGTGTGTGCGGTACCATTTGTGAAGACCGGTGTAGAATTCAACACCTTTCCGTCACCTTCAATTTCTACAAAAACGCCGTCACTGCAGAGGGATTCGTCATCCAGACCCACTGTGGTGCGGAATAGGGAGTACTTGCCGCCGACATCGTAAGTCGTCTGGGAGGGGGAATGGGTTCCCAGTCCGCTGTCGTAATTTTGCCCGTCAACGGTCATCTTCTTCCCTTCGATGCTTGTGTTGAAGTGAAGATTGCCCCAGCCTTGCTGATGACTTTCATAATTCAATTCGGTTAGCGGAATGGCGCCACCTTCCTTGTTCATATAGTTAATCACCTTGTCTGCCAGTTTTTTCTGCTTACTTGTGTCATTAACTATAAAGCGGAACTGGTTGAAACCGGGCTGCAAGGCCTCCGTCGAGGTGACCTGCTGGAACTCACCAAGTTGGTAAGGCTTGCGGATCATAATCTTGTTGTTCAGAGTAATGATCAGTTCCCAGTTTGCGATGGCTTCGCTAGATTCCTTTAGGGAGTAGGAAATGCTCAAGGTGTCGGTGACGACTTTATTTACGTCTGTGTTTTCATCAACCTCGTTCAAGTTTTTTTCTGCGGGCTGTGCTTCGGTTAGCTTGGGTTCCTGGACGTCAATAATCTTTTGAGTATTGTAGTTCTTGCGACCGTTAAACTTGGCGATTTGAACCCAGTAGTTGTTCGTAATAAGGATGTTCTTGATTCCGTCCATTTCCATTTCGCGCTCGAATACGTCGCAAGTGGTGGGGATGCGGTGTTCCACTGCTTTCTTGTGGTAGGTCTTGCTATCCCAACAATCCAGTCCACGGATATAATAGACTTCTCCCTGGTAGCGATCAATCAAGTTCTGCATATCTTCGGAGGACAGATTTCTGGCCCTGTCATAATGAATGGAAGAAATTCCGTAACCGACAAAGTGCCAAGGTCTGCCATAGATAAACATCCTCGGTTTCTTGGGAAGTTCTCCCAGCCATTCTAGGATGGAATGTTCTTCTACGGTCAGGTGATTGCGGTTATACATGATGTTGTTGTTGAAGTCTGCCTTGTAGTGGAACGTCCACCCGGTAAAGCCGAGGGCGACCAGTATCATAATGGCGATCAGAGTGACCGGCGAAGGCTTCTTGTCACTTAGGCTGTTGGCCAATGCCTGGATCAAGTGGGCTATGGGCAGTGCTGCCACGAAAGCCATACTGGGAATCATGACTAGGCTGTAGCGCTGGTTGATCTGGATGCCGAAATCACCGGAGACGTTTTCAAGAATCATGTAGGTCTGGATATGGTAGAGGAGCAGGAACGCCAGCATTTTCAGATAGAAGTAGCGGCTTTCTCCGGATCCCTTAACGGAATCCCAGACGGCTCTGAATAGCAGGTAGATTCCGCCAACGGCAAACAGATAGTTGAAGTAAGTCAGGAAGGGGTTGGTCAGTTCGCCGTTTTCCTTGAGGGGTAAGGTCATCTCTTGCCAGTTCTTGACCAGGTCTTCAAGGAAGTGGCCGTGGGCGCTGAATTCGCCCCCCTGGAAACCGAATCCCTGGAAGTAGCTGATGGTCAGCAAAACGGGGGTAGAGAATACGGAAAGGATAACGAAGAAGGTGGGGCACTTGGCGCTTTTGGAATCCAACAGTTTGGGTAATGCAAACAGGATGAAGGGCGCAAAGCAGAATACTGTTTCTTGACGGGTCTGGGCGAAGAAGGCTAGAACCAGTGCCAGTATGGCCCAATGCTTGATTGTGTTACGGTCATAGGTCCATTTGAAAACCAGGAGTGCCAGGGCCGAAAGGAAAATGTAGAGGGGTTCCACGGACATGGCGCGGAACTGGAAAAGTACGGTGGGTTGTAGCGCCATTAACAGGGAGGCGAAGAAGGCTAGGAGCGGTTGCCTTGTCCAGGCGACCACGGCCAGGAACATGAGCAGGATGGCCAGAGGAAGCATGGCCAATTCCATGTTGAATATCCAATGAAGATCAGTGCCGAGGAACGGCATGCCGATGAGGTAGAGGAATGCCAGACCCTTGGTCTTGAAGCTGTTGGATTTGGCGATGCAGTTCAGGGAACCGTTTTCGAAGTACCCCTGGTTGCAAGTTCCTGATTCCTGGTTGTAGAACATGTTCTGTGCAACAGAAAGGAAAATGCTTTCATCGCTTTGGACTCGATGGCGGGCCTCAATCTGGGTGCCGGCAAAAATGGTAATGGCTGCTGTAAAGACCAGGATGGCGATGCAGTAAGGTTTCGCCGGAAGGATGGACTTGAGCCAATCGCGCAAATCCTTGTGAAGCATGACAAGCAGGGCGATCCCTGCGGCGAGCTGCACGAGGAACAGGGGCATAGGCAATTTAAGATCCAGCATCTGTATGGTGGACTTGTGGCCTACATTAGGTCCGAGGTAAATGAGAAAGGGAATTATGATGGCTACGATAAGACCGACAATGGTTCCACCATGAGCCAGATTTTTCAAAAGTTTCTTTAGAGAATTCATTCCCTAAATATAAATAAACTGTGCCCGATTTTTTTGCCGTTGCGGCTTACCGATAGCATCAATGGTTGCCTATAATGGCGAAGCTTTTCTGTGGGCATGCTGCCGGTGAATTCTTCCTGGAATAAAAGCTGACCGTTCATAGAGAAAACTTGCAAGGTCTTGACTTGCGTGCTTTCAAAATTTATCTGCGAAAGCCTGTTTCCGGTAACGTCCTCTTCGGCGATTTCAATCCAGGGGGAGGAACTGGATTCAGGCTCCGGTTCCACTTCCGCTTTGCTGCTGGAAGATACCTGGAGATCGATGATTTCTTCATCCACGAGAACGCTGTCCGAGGGTACTTCCATCAGGTCCTCTGCAGTACCTTCCATCAGGTCGATGCTTCCTGAGTCGGCGTCCATATCCACATTGAACGTGATGTAGGAATAGTTGCGAGATTCGGAAATATTGCTAATGGATACCCCCAGGTCTGTGTTGCCCCAGGTGATGAATTTGTTAAAACTTCTGACTCGCGCACTTCCGGGGAATGGCGTTCTTGTTCGGTTCTGATAGCTTCCGTTTCCGCTGGCTTCTTCGATGTCTACGTGCAGGTGAACGCCCGTATTTACGGCGGCGGAATCCCAGGCATTCTTGTTATAGTCGATATGCCATATGAGCATGCCGTGGGTAGGCAAGGCTTTGTCCCATCCCGAGGAACTGCGGTATTCCATCAAGAAAAATTCGTCGGGATTTTTGGGGCTGGTCACTTGCAGGGCGACGTTGTTCTGGAGGCCACTCAGTTTGACGGATCCTTTTATATTCAATTCCGTAGTAGAAATCCAGCCCAGTGAAAGTCTCTCAAATGCAGATAAATTTGGCGGAACCGTTCCTGCCGCTTCTTTAGTCGTTAGACGGTCGTAGGCTCCGGCGTCCATAAGGTCCCAGGTGGAAGGAGTGAAAATGGTATCGTTGTTTGAATACAGGTCCATAAGACCTAACAGATGGCTGAATTCATGAAGGAACTGCCCGACACCCGATGTTATTTTTGTCGTGGAATCTTGCTGGTTCGTTGCTCCATCCAGTTCGGCGCTGCAGGCGTAGGGTTCTACGTAGAAGGTCTTTCTCAGGGATGTCGAAACCCTGTAGGGACTTCTGAATATCCATTTATGGGGCCAAATGGATGAATCCTGTTTGGAATCGTGGGCGCCGAAGCCGGCAAAGATCATGTGGACGAAGTCTAGGTAACGGTTGTTGTCGTTGTCGTACTTGCTAAAATCAAAATTCTGTTTTTTAAGAGAGTCCAGCGCTTCCTTCAAGGCGTTTTGCGCCCCCATGGTTCCGTTGCGGGATAGTTCTCCGTAATTGGCTACTGTGTTGCTGACAGTGAATGGACCGACCACGTCAAAGTGGGGCTTGAATATGCCAAGGGAATTGTCTACATAGTAATCTCTGGCGCTGCCCTGATTTCCGCCTAGCTTGTATCCTTCCTGGTTGAGTAGACTATCGAAAACGGCCTGGGGATTCTCGGAAGAGAATTTCACATCCTGGAATTGGACGAGGACGACTAGGACGTTTTTTTCTCCGGATTTCAGGTTGGGATTTACGGCGGGCATACGGAGGGGCGACGGGGTGGATTGCTCCGTATTGGCGCTATCCATTTTTGCCGGGGCGTCCGGATTGATAGGGTTGCTGATTTGTTCGCGGAGTTTGCTGAGGGCGTCTGATTTTTTGTGCGGCTTTCTGGAAGAGGGTTTGCCGTCATCGCCTACGTAACGGAGTACGCCCTTGCTGTCGCGGGTCATGGGGTAGCCGTCAACGGATTCGACGTAATGGAATCTTTCGTCCCCCTTCTTGGTTACGGTTAGGGTGGTTCCGTCGGGTTGTCTTACCTCGTAGTTCTTTTCGGGGGCGGGTATGCTCCAGACACTGGTCGCTAGGATGAGTGACCATGCAAAGACCCCGATAGGACAACGAGACGTTTTCATGATAATGAACATAAAAAAAATAAGATGGCAGAGAAACACTCAAACTTTTATAGAAATGAGGTTTTTTGTTTCGTTTAGTGAACGTCTGTGTACTGCTTGGGGCTGAAATTCCCGTTTTCGTTCACGTAGTGAGATATGTGGCCTTGAGAATTTTATGTAAAAAACTAAATTTGGCTCAAATTTTAAGGGCGGCTCATCGCCTATTATATAGAGAGAGGTAAAAAAGTGCAAGACGCGATCGTTACTAAAGCGGCCGACAACGTTCGAATTCTTTCCGCTGCCATGGTGCAGAAGGCTAAGTCCGGTCATCCGGGTGGAGCCATGGGTGCAGCTGATGCTATCAGCCTGCTTTTCGCAGAATTCCTCCGCTTCGATCCTGAAAACCCCAATTGGGAAGCTCGTGACCGTTTCTTCATGGATCCGGGCCATATGTCTGCACTTCTCTATTCCGAACTTGCCCTCCAGGGTAAGCTCAATATGGAAGACCTGAAGAACTTCCGCCAGCTGAACAGCCGTACTCCCGGTCATCCGGAAGTTGAAGTGGCTCTTGGCATCGAAAACTCCAGTGGTCCTCTGGGCATCGGTCATGCAGTTGCCCTGGGTAACGCCATTGCAGAACGCTTCATGGTGGAACGTTTCGGCGACATCCTGAACCACAAGGTGGTCTGCCTGGTTTCCGACGGCGGTCTCGAAGAAGAAATTGCCTACGGCGTGGGCCGCGTTGCTGGTCACCTCAAACTCTCTAACTTGATTTTCTTCTACGATGCAAACCAGGTCCAGCTGTCCTGCCGTTGCGAAGACGTGATGAGCCACGACTTCAAGAAGCAGTACGAAGCATGGGGCTTCCGCGTTATTGACGTGGCTGATGGTTCCGACATTGCATCTCTCCGTAAGGCTTTCAAGGAAGCATGGGCAGAAACTGAAAAGCCCACTATCGTGATTGGTCACACCACCATGGCCAAGGGTGCCATTGCTGAAGACGGTAAGTCCTTCGAAGGTGCTGTTTCCACTCACGGCCAGCCGCTGAATGCCGCTGGTGCTTCTACCGACGCTACCGTCAAGAATCTGGGTGGCGATCCGGCTGATCCGTTCAAAATTTTCCCCGAAGTTGCAGAAGCATTCGAAGCCCGCAAGGCCGAACTCCGCAAGGAAGTGGTCGCCTGGAAGAAGGCCAAGGCTGCATGGGATGCTGCAAATCCTGAAAAGGCAGCTACTCTCAAGGAATGGCTCTCCGGCAAGGCTCCGAAGATCGACCTCTCCGGTCTGGAACTGAAGGAAGGCGTTGCAACTCGCGTTACCTCCGGTACCATCCTCGGCCACCTGGCTGAAAATGTGAAGAACTGCATCTGCTCTTCTGCTGACCTTTCTAACTCCGATAACACTCAGGCCTTCCTGAACAAGACCGGTATCTTCCGCGCTAACGACTTCAAGGGCGGCTTCGTCCAGGTTGGCGTTGCAGAATTGACCATGGGTGCTATCTGCTGCGGTATCGCTCTCCACGGCGGTCTCTACCCGATTTGCGCCACCTTCTTCGTGTTCAGCGACTTCATGAAGCCGGTGCTCCGTATGGCTGCTCTCATGGGTCTGCCTGTTAAGTTTATGTACACCCACGACAGCTTCCGCGTTGGCGAAGACGGTCCCACTCATCAGCCCATCGAACACGAAACTCAGATTCGTCTTCTGGAAGGCCTCAAGAAGGCTAACGGTAAGTCTGAAATGCTGGTCCTCCGTCCGGCTGACGCTTTTGAAACTGTGGCTGCCTGGGAAATGGCTTTCGAAAACAACGATAGCCCCACTACCATCATCCTGACCCGCCAGAACGTGAAGACTCTCCCCGGCGATCGCAAGGTTGAAGCTGCCAAGTGCCGCAAGGGTGCTTACGTTGTTAGTGATAACTGCGGTTCCGCCCGTCCGGACCTCACCTTCGTCTCTAACGGTTCCGATGTGCTCCTGACTCACGACGCTGCTGAAGTGCTCCGTGCCGAAGGCCTCAAGGTTCGCGTTGTTTCTATGATTAGCCCGGCCCTCTTCATGAGCCAGAGCAAGGAATACCGCGACTCCGTCATCACTCCGTGGACTCCGGTGTTTGCCAAGTCCAGCGGTCTCCCGCTGCTGTTCGCTCAGGTTGTAGGTGGCTTTGGTAAGGTTTCCGGTCTGGAACGCTTCGGTGCTTCCGCTCCGGCTGGCGTCCTGGAAAAGGAATTCGGTTACACTCCGGAAGCCGTTGTTGCCGCAGCCAAGGAATACCTGGCTGAATACAAGGCTAACGTAGAGGAATTCAAGAAGAATAACTAGCTGTGAGGGCGGCGCTTTGCGCCTTCGAGGTGTGAGCTCGCCTTGCTGCGCAAGGCTTTGGGGTAAAGCAAGTGTGAAATCTCTGTTTTATCTTCGGAACCTCACTCCTCTAGGGCCATAGGCCCGACCTCATACCTCAATACCAATATGATTTGCCCGTTTTGCAAGAAAGATAACGACAAGGTCGTTGATAGCCGCGCTATCGGTTCCTACATCAGGCGCCGTCGCGAGTGCGTGGAATGCGGTCGCCGCTTCTCCACTCGTGAGTACGTGGAACTTCAGCCCTTGACTGTTATCAAACGCAACGGGGAACATGAACCGTTCCAGCGCGAAAAACTTCTTCGCGGAGTCATCAACTCCTGCAAGAAACGTCCTGTCTCCGTTTCTGATATGGAACAGCTGGCGATCAACGTTGAAAACGCCTTGACCGTTACCGAAAATTTCGAAGTGACTTACGATCAGATCGGTAACCTGGTCATGCAGGAACTGAAGAAACTGGATGCGGTCGCCTATGTGCGATTTGCGTCCATCTATCGCGAATTCAAGGAAGTTGACGAATTCGTCAATCAGATCAAAACTATGGATAAGTAAGGAGACCCTGTGGGCTCCTTTTTATTTGTTCTATGGCCGACTTCAAGAATCTTTTGCTGCAAGCCCACGAAAAACGTTCGCCTCTCTTTGATGTGACGGATGCCTATCGTGTTGTCAATGGGGTAGCAGATGGCTTTCCCGGCTTGACTCTGGATAAGTTTGGCGACCGTTTTCAGATTCAGTTTTTTGGACCTGAACTGTTGAGTCAGAAAAAGGCCGTTGCCACGGCCATAGCAGACGTTTTTAATCCCGTATGCCTTGTGGTTAAGGAACGCCTTTCTCGGGCTGGAAAATCCCTCGAAAACGCCCCTATGGAGGTCCTAGTTGGTTCTCCTGCTGATTCCGTGGGAATTGTTCACGAAGGACCTGCCCAATTCAACATCGACCTGCTGGATACGGTGAATCCGGGACTCTTCCTGGATATGCGTTCTGTGCGCTTGGAAATAGGTAAACGCTGTGCTGGCAGGCGTTTTTTGAACCTGTTCAGCTATACCTGTTCTTTCTCTGTTCATGCACGCCTCGGCGGTGCTGAAATCGCTACCAATGCCGACATTAGCGGAAAGATTCTGGACAAGGGCCGCGAGAACTTTAAGCTGAATGGACTGGATTTGCGCCCGGGAGAATTCTTCCGTGGTAACGCCATCGAGTACGTTCACTGGGCTCAGAAGAAAGGCCTCAAGTTCGACGGCATCGTTCTGGATCCGCCCAGCTTTGCCCGATTCAAGGGTGCGAACTTTAACGTCAGGGAACACTTGATGCCGCTGGTTGCAGACTGTGCGACCATCCTGAACAAGGGTGGCTTTTTCATGGTCAGTTCCAACTACAGCGAATTCAATTTGAACGCCTTTGCCCGCGATGTCCGGGATGCGGTGGCTTCTGTACATGGAAACGCACAGACCGCCTGGAAACGTTCCCAGGACATTGATTTTAATGGAAGCGGTAACACCAAGGATAGCTGCCTGGTGGCAACTCTCGTTGAAGTCTAATCTTCCCCGTTCATTTCAATCTTGAGGTCTTTAAGCTTGCGCCATAGGGTGGCGCGGCTGATGCCTAGTTTGCTGCAGACCAGGGTCTTGTTGTTCTTGCAGACGCTGAGGGCACGAAGGATATATCGACGTTCCATTTCCTCGAGGGTAATCAGGTCGTCGTTTTCTTCGACGGGTGCTGCTGCGGGGGCGGCGACAGTCGGCGTTGCGGGGCTGCTTTCGTGGGCGATGGCAATGGGGCTGATCGGGGCGTTGAAAACCACCGTTCCGTAATCGATAGATTCCGTGGCGGCATTCTGCTCAGCAGATTCTTCAGTCTCGCTGTCTGCTTCCCGCTTGATATGGGGAATAGCGACGGTAGCTTCTCGGGAAACGTTCTGGACGTTTTCGGGGAGGTCTTCGAAACGGATGATGCCCCCCTCGGATAGCACGATGGCGTGTTCCAGAATATTTTCCAGTTCACGGATGTTGCCGGGGTAGGGGTATTTGGTCAGGGCATACAAGGCCGCCGGTTCCACATCTACAATATCCTTGCCCTGACTTTCCTTGTTCTTTAGAATAAAGTATTTAATCAGGTTGGGAAGCGCAGCCTTTCGTTCGCGAAGGGGCGGCAATTGCAGATGGAACGTGTTCAGTCGGTAGTACAGGTCTTCGCGGAAATTTCCGCTGACCATGCGGTCTTGCAGGTTCCTGTTGGTGGCGGCGATAATGCGAACGTCCAGGTAGCGGGCTTCGGTTTCGCCTACCCTGCGAATTTCATGACTCTGCAAGAATCGCAGCAACTTGACTTGGGTCGCAGGAGAAAGTTCGCCCACTTCATCAAGGAAGAGCGTGCCTCCGTTGGCGGATTCGAACAAGCCCTTCTTGTCGGTGGTAGAGCCGGTGTAGGCTCCCTTCTTGCTACCGAACAATTCACTTTCCACAAGGTTCTCGGGAATGGCTCCGCAGTTTACGGCTACGAAGGGCTCGTTGGCTCGCTTGCTGTAGCGGTGTACCACGTTGGCCAGGAATTCCTTGCCGGAACCGGATTCGCCGGTGATGAGGACTGTGCTGTTGGTAGGGGCGATCTTGTAGACCGTCTTCAGAATCTTTCGCATTTCGGGAGTGTTGCCCAAAAGGCTGTCCAGCACCTGAGACTCCATGAGCTGGTTGTTGGACTTGTTCTGAAGCTGAGCCTGGATTTTCTGTGCGGTGCTTTCCAGTAGCGAAAGCGTTACGGGTTTCTTTAAGAAACTGTTGGCTCCGCGGGTGATGGCGCTGGCTGCTCCCTGCCAGTTGCGGTCATCGCACAGTACAAAAATTTCAATTCCCGGGTGGCGTTCCTTGAGGTAGCTCACCATATCCATATTGTCTTGCATCAAGAAAGGAACCTCGATAAACGCAAGGTCTATCGAACCTTCTTTTGCAATAGGCATGAGTTCGCTCTCGGTACTGCAAGTACGCAGGTTGGTGCCTGCTACAGACCAGGAACGCTGGATGTCGCTGATAAATTTCTGATCAAAGTCAGCGATCAGGATGTTCATGGACTACTAAACCTAAACAACCGATTAGGCGTGAGCCTTGATGATTTCTTCTACCTTGGCGCGGAGAGCCTGCAGGTCCACCGGCTTGTTGAAGGTAGCGGCAACATCGAAGTGCTGTGCGGTAATCAGATAGTCGTCGGCTGCAGTTCTGCCACCACCGCTAACGGCGATGGTACGGTCGCTCATGTTCAGGCGACGGAGGTCCAGGATGACTTCGTAACCGTCAACATCCGGCATGATGATGTCGGTGATGATCACGTCATAAGTCTTGTTCTGGTAAAGGGCCTTGGCGTCCTTACCGTTAGAGGCTGTTTCGACGGAATAGCCCTTGATTTCAAGAGCGGATTTCAACATCAGGTTGAACTGTTCGTTGTCGTCGATAACCAAAATAGTGGACATATTAGTCCTCCTTCTTCGTTTCAGTTTCACTTTCTATATACAAAGGCCAATATAGATTAAAAGTTGTGCCCTTACCTAAGGTTGTATGCACAGTGAAGTACGCATTTCCCTCTTTTAGCAGTCTTAGGGCCGAAGAAAGACCCAATCCCAGGCCTTCGCCCGGTGCCTTGGTGGTAAAGAAGGGGGCGAATATGCGTTCCAGGGTTCCCGAATCCATGCCGCTGCCGGTATCCGAAATGTCCATCTGGGCGTATTGTCCTGCCGGTACGGGGGGCGCATAGGGAGTAATCAGTTCCTTTTCCAGAATTGCCTGGTGGAGGGTGAATGTCAGGGTGCCTCCGGTCTTCTTCATGGCGAAAATAGCGTTGTTGGCCATGTTGCTTATGATGCGGTCCAAAGAGGCGACGATGCCCTTGATTTTTAGGCTGTGGTCCAGTTCTCGGCTGTTCAGCGTAATGTTGGGCGGAAGAGTCAGCGAAACCTTCTTAACCACATCTTCGATAATCATGTAGGGAGAGAACACCATGGCCGGCGTTGCAGCGCTGGCGTTTCCGCGGATGGCGTTCAACAGTTCTTCTAGGGATGTCTTGCCTCGCTGGGCGGCCTTCAGGGCTTCGGCGATGAACATGCTGGCTTGGTGTCCTTCGGGAAGCATTTCCTGGGCAAGTTGGCAGAACCCAATCTGGGAACCGAGAATGTTGTTGTAGTCATGGGCGAATGCACCGCACATAGTACCCAATTCTTCGAGGCGGGAATGGATGAACTTCTGTTCGCGGAGCATGTTACGTTCCTGTTCCAGTCTGCGCTGTTCCGTCATGTCCACCTTGATACACAGGGTCTTGTAGGGGGCCTTGCCCTGGATAATAGGAATGTACATGTTGTCGAAGAATCCGTAGGATTCCCCATTCTTGGCCAGCGCGTTGGCTTCGTCCTGGGTAATCTCCTTGCCGTCCTTATCTTCGATGGAGGGGTGTACGCGGACTTCGCCCAGTTCTCTTGCATCCCGTTCAAAACTGGTAATGTCCTGAGCGTCATCGCTGGCGCCTTCGCGGGCACCGTTCTTTTCTAGATCCAGCTGATTCTGTTTCTGGTAGACACCCAGTTCGTTCTTGTACCACACTCTAAAGGGGAGCGCGTTAATCAAGGTGTTCAGGACGTTTTCCTTTTCGGCCTTGATGCTGGCTTCTCTATTTAGACGGTCCTGGTAACGGACGAGGTCGTGAGTGTATTCCACATACTGGTCGTTCAACGTCTTCAAATTTTGCTGTAGGAGCAAGGTCTTTGACTGGTCTACAAAAAAGGCGATGTTCAGCACGGTGGTCAAGGTCTGACTGTTCTTGAAGAAATGAATCTTGAAAGAGTGCGTCTCGCCGTTGATGGTAATGCGAATGTCGTTGTAGACCGTTTCCTTGAAGAATTCCAGACTGGGCGGGAAGATACTCTTGATGGAACGACCTTTCATGTTGGTCGTGGAAATTCCTAACAACTTAGCGGCGCCCTGGTTGGCATGCTCGATTTGTCCGTTGTCATCGAAATAGATGATGCCTTCTTCCATCTTGCTGATCAGCTTGTTAACTAACCAGTAGGAACTTTTATTTTTATAAGATACCGAGGTGTAGTATTGACCGCAAAGAAGAGTGAGGAATACCGCCATGAACTGGTTCCAGATCATGAGCTGCGTTGTGCCCGGTATGAATTTTTCGGGGCCGGTATAGACTCCCTTCAGCAAGGGAATGATGATGTCGAAACAGAAGGCCAGAGCCGCAATGATAGCGAAGGACACACCCATGTAAGAACTGGTCTTGGCCGCCACGACGTTGATGGAGCTGAGTCCGTTTCGTCCCAGTTGATAAATGACGGCTATGTAGCTGGGCAACAGGAAGACCATGTATATAAGAACGAATGCAATGAAAATTGGACGTTCCTTAAACGGCTGGATTTCCCAAAAAGTCAAACTGGTCAAAGCTTCGGGAGCAATCGCTAGCAATAGAGTTAATGCTAGGATGATAATAGTTCCGATGGTGTTGGATAGGGTGCGGAATTTTTCGTGCTTCTTGAACGATACCTGTTCTCCAATATGGTAGCATTCATTACCGACTCTAATCCAGGCGAGAGCCTGGATCCCGAATACAATCTGGCGCCCGATATGAGCCGATGAACCGGGTTCCATGATTCCGCTAAAAAAGAGAATGCCGATGATACTACACAGGTTCCAGACGATGTTAATCAAGATTAGACGACGGAGCGGCTTCGGTATCAGCTGAACCGTCATCTTGTTTCCGAGCATTGTCGGAAAATAGCAGGATAGCACAAGTGCTATTGCCGATAGAATTAACAAGTATGGGGAATCTGAGTAGATAATCTCGGACATTTTATTTTGCTCGTTTTACACCAAACTTTTCGGTTTTGTCGTAGGAATCCTTGTAATTGAATCTGCTGATTGTCTTACTATCCTTAGACAGGTTCGGTGTGAAAATGTAGTCTATCTGAGCCTTGAATATGTAGGCACCTGTTCCCACAGAGCGTCCATTTTCAGACTGAAGGCCTGTTACTGCCATATTGGGCCATTCCAGGTAGAGTTTTATCTTGCCGGCAGTTGACAGATGCTTGTCGGGAGTCAAGACGTACCGAACCAGGGAACGGTTAACATAGCTGCCCAGGTTGGAGTAGATAGGCATGTTAAGTTTGAATGTGAGTGCGTCCCATGCTGCAGATTCCGAAGTGGAGGCTCCACGGGGGACTTCCATCTCGATTTCCCAGATGGCTCCACGGAGAAGATCGGGACTGATTCCTGTTTGAACGATTTGACCGTTCTCTATAAGGTCTAATTTTTTTGTATTTACGTCAAGTGCATAGAATCTTATACCGGACTTTCCGGGAAGGCTCAAGTCGGTAGCAAGGGGTCTTGTCACCTGTTCGCGGAGGTGAATGTCAAACTTGATGGTCGGATTACCAGAACCAGAAATAGGAATCCAGGGGTTGTTCAGCGAGGGGGTGTTTCCGTTCTGGTCCACCAGGGCGCTGAATTCCTTGGGCTGCATACGGAGCAGACTTCCGTCGTTAATGGTAATCTTGTCATTCTGCAGGTAGATTCCCTGTATATGAGAGTTTCCGCCGAGCAGCGCGCAAGACTGAATCGTGTTTTGATAGATTGCCGAATCCGCGTCACCATTTTTCTGGCGGTATAAAATTTGATTTATGTCGTGGATATTTACCGGTTCACTAATTTCGATGTCCAGCAGGTCAAACTTGTCTGTCCTTGTGAGGTATGCGGACACGAACACGGGACCGACAGAATCCTTTGCGAGAATTTCGTTTGATTCGTAGGATGCGTCTGAACCGAGGTGCTGTGCAACCTTACCTGCATTGTTCATCCCGATGGTTCCTCCATCATAAGGACCGCTTGTGTTACCGTAGCTGAAGGGAATAGGGAGATTCAGGCTTGCGTAGAGACTGTCCGGAGTGAAGGTCAGGGAGGTGCCTGCAACCCACAGAGTTTCCGGCTTTGCCTTGCCGAAGATAATGGATATCTGGTCAGGAATGTGTTTTCTGTCCATGGCTCGGGAGTATTGCAGGTCGATATGTTCTGCAGAACCGTCTTCGTCTGCGTCGGAAATCACTGCATACTGCAGCGGGATTGGCAGTAACTTCAGAGTTATGGGGAGGATGGGCTGTCCGCAGACTTCAGATACCTTGTTGCCGCTCTTGTCGGTAATGGAACTGGTGGTTAACAGCTGGCCGAACATGCCTTCTGTTACGGCGGAACTGCCATCAGCGTTGAAGGCAATTTCGAATTCCCAAACGTTCAAGGAGTCGTTGTAAAGCTGAGAGAACAAGACGGTGGGGGCCTCTGCCTTAGTCGACTTATCCGTTGCGAAAAGCTGGATGGGCCAGATTTCGCCGGGGGCCGAAATCGGTTCGCTGAACTTCATGTACACCTTATCTGTTTTCGCGGTGTCCATACGTTCCAGAACGGAGATTGACAGCAAAGTGGGTGCGATACCGTCTAGGTATTGAGCTTCCTCGTTCTTGATTTCTCCCTTATAGTTAGAGAGGAGGGCTATGTATCCGGAGGGATTCGTGTTCGTTGTGGTGTCGCTGATATTGAGAGCGAGGACAATGTCCTTTCCGGATTGGCTGACGATATTGGTTGTTGTAAGGGTATCGGACTTATAAAGGTATCTGACCTCGATGAAGGAGGCACTGTCGTCGTAAGCCTTTGACAGGGTGATGTTCAATGCGTCTGGCTTGTTGTCGCAATCGGTGTCTACCATCTTGGCCACTTCGATAATGGGCCAGGGCGGCAGATCCTGAATGAATAGTTCCGCAGAGGCTGGCTGGTACTCAATCTTGGAGCCGCCACTGCTGCGGGCATACATTATGGTCGTGTCTGCAATGCTGGAGGCGACATAGAATGTGGCTTCTCCATTAATCAGGGTGATGCTGGTAATAGAGATTGTGGCATCATAGGTGGCATAGAACTGAACCGTATTGTTGTCTGTAGTCAGTTCCAGCGTAATGCTAACCGTATCCATAAGGGCCATTGTACTGTCTAGCAGGGATACGTGAACTTCGGCCTTGTGGGCTCCATTTTCGCCCTTGTAGGTAACATACTGCTTCTTGTCAAAAACAAGATAGCGCTGTTCCGGCGGGGTTGTAATGGTGTCGACTTCTACGTTGGTCCTATAGATGGCGCAGGCGCAGTCATACTGATTCAGGGAACTCTTATTGGCGCCATGGTTGTGCCAGCTGACCCATTCTACGTAGTTGTTACCGTAACCTAGAATGGAATCCTTCTTGAAGATGAAGGAGTCGGTACGCGGAGAGGCGTCGTATACGAAGTCCTGGGAGACTCCATTCATCTCCAGGTCATCCAGGAAGCCTGTGGGGCTTACAGTGCTGGATCCCACATAGGAGATTGCGGAGTCAACTGTTTCAACAGAATAATGGGGGCTGATAAAGGGCGAGGTGAAATTCAGGGCTACGGTGCGGTTGACCTGGGGACCATTTTCCGGAGTGTAGTCGGGGCCATAGCCGTAGATATGCTTGCCGTGATAGTAAACAACGATGTAGGGGTCTTCCACGTAGGAAATAACCTTGTTGCCGTTGGCATCGGTTTCCACCGCTTCAGTTTCCTGGGCGGTGAAGTAGGGAGCCTGTGTAAGGTCTACGCCTGCGAAATAGGCCGGGTCGCTGCTTGCTGTATGGGGAATGAGGGACCAGCCGCCATCAAAGTCCTTGAAGGTGGCTCCGCCATCCATAAACTTGACCTGGAAAATCATCTGGCCCGAAACGCTCAAGGTATCCTTGATGGTAATGGGCAGGTAGTACTCGCCATTTGTAGGAGTGGGGTTTCCGAAAGAAATCTCCTTGATCGATTTCATGGTTCCATTGCCATTCCAGTTCTGGGTAAGGGGAGTCCAGGTGATTACCTGGAAGTTTGACGATTTACCCAGATAGAGTCTGACTTCAAAATCATGGAAGCTGATGGAATCATTGTTGGATATAGAAATGAAGAATTCATGGCAGTCTTGCCAGTTGGTGCATTCTGCCTGGTAGGAACTGGGCTTGATATATATTTCCAGGTCGGCGTAGGTGGCGTAGGAATCCGTTGTGAAACTGTAACCTGTGCCGCCGTTGTTATCGGTGGTGATGCCTGAAGAAACGGTAAAGTAGTATGTCGTGCCCGGCTGTAAATCGGTAAGTTTTGCTTCGTGGAACAGAACAGCTCCGCCTTCTGCATTTTGAGCTTCGTTCAGGGCGCTCATGGAGGTGCCGTAATTGACAACGCCATTCATGCGGTCAGAAGACCACCAGTAAATCTTTGCGCTCCTATTGTCGACCTGGCAGATAGTTACGCCGCTGATCGTTGTGGCTGCCTTGGTCATGGTAAACTGGTACCACTGTCCATGATTGTCATCGGTGGTCATATTGCGCTTGGTGTCCATACCTTCCAGGAAGAAGTAGTAGGTTTCACCCAAGGTCAGACCTTCCAAGGTAATGGCGCCGCCCTTGGTTGCCTTTGATTGCTGCACGGACTTGGCGGTAGAAAGATCGGGGGAGGTGTTGTAGAATACGGTTACCAGGGCGACTTCGTTTGCGTCCCAGCTAATAATGGCTTCTGTGTCAGAAATCGGAGTGCCTGCAATGTTGCTGAACAGCGGACCTTCTGCATCGATGGGCAAGGTTTGTGCCAAACTCTGAGCCGGGAAGAGAAGCTGTGCAGAGAAGTCAATGCAAGTTTCTGTAGAGGTGAATTTGCTCCAGTCTTCAATCAATGTCTTTGTGGGTTCACGTCCTCCCATGAGGGCGCCGATGGGGCACTTGTACTTGTAGGGCATTGCGCCTGCATTATATCCATCGGGGTTGGCGGCTCGGTTATGGGGGTGCTGCGGGTTCTTGTCGCCAGCGCCCAGTAGCAGAGAAATATCCCAGGGGTTTGCACCTAATGCATAATACATGTTGTCAAGAGAAACTCTCAGGTAGCGTTCATCCTGCATCAGTTCGTAAAGAAGGAACACAGCGACGGCCGAACCCATATTGTAACGGACAACACCCCAGTCAAAGCCTGGCCATACCAGGTTGTAGGGCGGTGTTACTTGAACCTTAGTCTCGCTTTCTCTGGGTTCTCCTGCGGATCCCGGATAGGTGACTGCGGTGGAATCTCCGCTAGTGTTTGTTTGGATCTGCTTGCGGAAAGCGGCCATGACTCGCTTTGTGAGTGCATCTCGTTCCGTTTCAGAAATGTTGTACTTGGCTGTAACTTGCGGATCGTTAAGAATCAATTTCTGGATCGAGAACAGGACATAGGCAAAAAGATTCTGATAGTCTGTTGCCCAGGAATTGTTGAAACCCGGACCTGTTCCCAGATAACCAGCTTCAAAGAAGGCTAGGTCATATACGGCATGGCTATTGACATTCAGTTCCTTGTTGTTGAACAAGTCATATTTATAGGTCGTGTCTCCGGTTGCGTACCAAAGAGAGGTGGCGGCCGCTGCCGCATCGTCTTCGCAGAGACCCATGCCGGAGTAGTAACCCTTACCATTAAACTGGATTGGATCGGTAGGATCGGTCTTGTAGAAAGTGGCCTTTCCTTTTCTAGCGCAGGCTTTTTCTAAAAATTCCCCTTCCTTTTCGCTTCCGTATTTTATGAATGTGGGCTTGACAATCTTGGAATAGATTGTCTTGGCTGCTTCCAGGAGGGAATCCGAATAATCGGGGTCGTAGACTTTATAGCCTGCGGCAACGTTGGCCAGGGCCGCTGCATAAACGCCGGCAACGTTCGTTCCGATGTCCTTGAGAACCAGTCGATCAGGACCACCTTTTGCCTGAGACTGTTTGTCCTGACGTTCGGGCAAATCCCAGAAGGCATGGTCAAAGTCACTCATGCCCACGGTATGATACATATCGCCTTTTTCAATGAGACCATCTTCCACAGAAGCGTTATAGAGCTTCATGATGTAATCGGTTCCGACTTTGGCCTCGTACAGAACATCGGGAATGCCATCGGTAAACACCGTGTCGGCATAGGAGTTCCCGTAACGGTCTTCGGCCTTGTCCTGGTAGGTGAGGTAGACCATGGATAAAACGTATGAGGCATAGCCTACGGTTTCTGCAACCTTGAAATGGTCACCGCAATCGTGCCAGCCACCTGTCAAGTCATGGCCTACTCTAGAACCGTCCTGCAGATGGCATGCTCCATGGAAATGGGATTTCGTATTTCCGCAACGTTGAATGCCGAAGAACTTCAGAGAGTTTTCAAGAATGGCGTTGTATATAGACGGATGGATATGGAAGGTCGCTGAAGTATCGTTTCCCACCACGACAAAGTATTCGCCAGGTGTGGTAGGGGATAACTTGGTGAAGTCTGCCCTATAGAGACTTTCTGTATTGGTTGTTTCCGTCGTATCGCCGAATTCATAAACGCTTTCAAGAGAATTAAAAGCTCCGTTAATCCAAATGTTTGGCTTGATGGCGTTAGAACGGATTAGGCTTAATGATCCGCTAAAGGATTCTGCCCCCGTCTTGGCGTCAACGACAGAGAACTTGGTGGCCTTTGGGTCGGCCACATAGGCGTATTTGTAATCCTGCGGTCTAAAACCACTTTGGTTCAGACGAATAGAACGTCGGCCGTAAACGTTGACTGAGTCCTGGTAGCGACGGTCATGGACCTTGTCGGTCCTGTCAAGGTTTGGAAGGTCGGCTGCAATTACACTGGATGCCGCCATGCCTAAAAACAATAAAATTCCAACTAGTTTCTTGAAGCTTTTACTCATAAAAAAAAACTCCTACCCGTTTCAAATAACACAAAAGAATGTGGTCTTTCTGGACCACATTCTCTCGCTATCATAAGTTTTATAACACCTGCATCTTACTGCTTGATTCGCCTAAACCCGAAGGTCTTGGTGAAGGTGTCAGAACCGCTGATGTCTTCTCTGGTGTCGCCAGCTTCCTTAACTTCCGGGAAGACCGTGCTAGAGGCATGGGTCTTGAACTTGGCGATGTAAGGACCAGTACCAATCTTCTTTCCGTCGGCACTCATGGGGTAATCTTCAGGAGCGCACCATTCCAGATAGAAGGTGATTGTGCTACCTGCAGAGATGAAATCCTTGAGGTACTTGGTGGAATCGGCATAATGGGTGTTAATGACATAGGCACCGATGTTTGTAAAGATGCTCAGGTCAAAGCCCAAACCGTATTCACGAGTGTTGCCGAAGGGCAGTGCGACTTCGATTTCGAATACAGGGCCTGCGCTCTTGTAGTTAGGAATCGGAGCGGAACCTACCTTGTTGAGTACGTTGTCGCCTGCAGCCAGGATGATGGTCTCGCCAGCCTTGTTCTTTGCGGTCAGACGGAAGTTTTCGCCCTTTGCAAAAGGTGTGCCGCCGTAGTAAACATCATAATTGTTTCTGGACTTGGTAACCGGTTCGGTAGAGACAATTGTGAACTTCACGTTGGATACAGATCCGGTGACGGGGACCCAGGGAGTTTCCTGTCCCGGGAAGTTTCCTGCCATATCTCTGAGAGTGCCGAGGCTTATGTCAGAAACCATGCGGAGGGAGTCGCCAATCCAGATGGCTGCTGCTTCCTTATGCATGTAACTCAGACGGATCGAGGAAGATCCAGAAGAAAGAATCATTGCGAGGGTCGGAGTATTCATGGGGCTGTAGAATACGCCTGCGGCACCTTCGCGGCTTCTTTCCACCACGCGGGGCTGATATACGGTGTCAATCGGTTCAGAGAAGGTCAGATTGACTTCATCCTGAGAACCTCTTTCCTCGTCACCGATGTCGAAGCCTCGCCACTGAGCAGAAAGGAGAATCGGGGCGCAGTTATCATGGAGGTCTGCAGTATTGTCGGAAATCTGGCTTTCAATGGGGCCGAGACGGGGACGCACGGTACCCTTGTATTCGTTGGTCTTGGGATCCTTGTTGGAACCGTAGGTCATATTCTTGTAGATGCCCTTCTCAACAGCCACACGGATGATGGAGTGGTAGAGAATAGAATCCTTGGTTCCCAGGGTGTCGATCTTCGGGACGAAAGTGGAATCCTGCTTGGTTTCGTAGGTAGAGCAGGTCTGCTTTGTCATTGTAGAAGTGGTATCGACCTTCAATACGGTACTGTCGGTGGGCGCGAGCGTAGAATCATCGGCAGGATAAGTGTAGTTCCAGGTAGTATCTGTTTCTACAACAATGATATCCTTGAATTCAACACAGGTCTTCTGAATGCTACCCTTGATCCAGGTACCGTTTGCGGAGTCCAGCTTTGTGTCGTAGATCGTAACGGTTCCTGCTTTGATTTCCTCCCTGGTCCAGCCGTTAACAGGCATAGTGAATGCCTGGTATACTGCCGGGTTACCCCAGTATACATCGATGGTGTCCGGGATGTCCTTGTCGCGGAGAGCCCTTACGAATTCCACGTAGATCTCATCGGGCTGTCCATCGCCAGTAACGTCAGTAATCTTTGCGTACTGAACGGGAACGGGGCGAACGGCTTCGATGATGGTCACGGGGGCGCAAGTTGCGAGCTTATTGCCAAACAGGTCTGTAATGTTGAAGGCCTGGGGAACTTCAGCCTGCTTACCTGCCTTGACTGCGAAGTTTTCGTTTCCTTCGATAACGTACTGCCAGCTCTTGCCGTTGTCATCCGTCTTTGCCGAGACAACCTTGATGGAACTCAAATCCACGGCAGTCTGGTTTTCGTATACGGAGAGAGGCCAGCTCTTGGTATCAACAATATTGACCGGTTCAGAGAATACCAGCTTCAGGGTATCCTGAGCATTCACATGATCTTCGTTTTCGAGGATAGAGACGCTGGTCAACTTGGGCTTTACGCGATCGGTGAGAGCGACTTCTGCAGAACTTGCAGTGCCCTTTTCTCGCATGTAGACAATCACCTTGCCGACGGGGTTAGCACCAACCAGGGAGTCTGCGACGGAGAATGATATTTCCTTGCCTGTAACCGTTGCTGTGGGAACTAGGGTGAATCTATCGCCTTCGGAGGAGCCTTCAGATTCCATAACCACAATCATACTATCCATGATGATGTCGGTGCCGTCAAAGGAGGCGTTGTCGAAGCTTACGGTCAATGTTGCACTTGTCAGGGCATCGCCAGTCAAAGTACAGACATTGTTCTGCACGACTGCTTCCTTCGGGGTCGGCTTGGTGGCTTCAGCGTAGAACCAGGCAGAATCGCGGTCATCTTCATCTTCTGCGTCGACGTATTTCACCATGATGGTGTCGCCGCCGTAGAACGGAATGTGGGGGAGGCCTCCTTCGCTAGCAGAGGCGTTGAGCATATCGCTGCTGAAGTAACCGAGATTTTCGTCAGTTCTCTTCAGGGTTACAATTGCGGAATCCTTTGTGCGGGAATTATGCACAGAAACGGTTACCGTTGAATTGTTGCGGTTGTCCTTGTCGCGGAGTTCGATATGGAACTTGTTGGAACCATCGATCGGAGCCGGACTAGAGACGGAATTTCCATCCTGGGCAATGAGCAACAGAGAACTCTGAGTGCGGTCACCCTTGCTGAACTGGATGTAGTAGGAACGGTTAATAAAGGCGCAACCACCGTTTTCTACGCAGTAGGAACATGACGGATCCGGGCCTGCAAATACGGTAATGTCAACCTTGTTGGTACCGATGGTCAGCTTGACCGGAATATCCAGGGCATAACGACCGGTAGAATTGTCGTAAATGGCTGCCTTGGCCAGCTGTTCGTTGGTCAGCGCGACACCGTTTACCCAGATGGAATTCACGTAACCGCTTTCGGTGATGAATGCCTGACCCTTGACATGCATGGTGCTGGTGGTAGAGTCAATCTGGATGTAGGAACCGTTAGATACGTTGAAGGGGGCGTCAAAACTCATCGTGATTTCGTAGTTGGCGCGCTTGTTAATCATTTCGTCGTAAGAGGGGCTAAAGCCAGAAATGAATTCGCCCTTGCGGTAAACTGCAATGTAGGGGTTCACAGGAGCCTGTTCAATATCGCCCTGGTCCTTTTCCCAGGAAGGAACACCTGCGTAGTCGGCACCGTCAACTTCACGAGAGTGGGCCGTCCAGGTCCAGTCCTTGGTATTGGGGATGAGGAAGCGCTTCTTGCCAGGAGTACGCAGTGTTTCGCACATGTTGTTCTGATAGATACCAGAAGAGAAGCCTACGTCAACACGCATACGAGAAGAGGACTTGATGAGAGTTCCGCCCAGCGGGATAGGAATGTACCAGTCGTATTCTCCCGTTGCCGGGTTGTAGGTGTCTTCCAGCTTGACAGGAACGGCATGACGCAAGTAATAGCGGAGAGAGTCGTCAACGTTTTCGCCTGCGGCATTTACGCAAGGTCTGTTGAAGCCTGCTTCATCGTAAGCCTGGCAGATATCGGAGTCGATCAGCAGCGGGCAAGTACCCGGCTGGTTGTTCACGCCAGGAACAGCTTCGATTTCTTCGGGCTTTGCAGTCACGTAGAGACGCAGTTCGATATTGTCGAATTGACGGTCTTCATTATTGATAAGGTTCAGGTTCAGGAAGTCCATTCCACCGAATTCATACTGATAGACGCTGACATCAAAGTTGTAGCGGGTAACGGGGGTGGTGAACTTGAGGGGCTGACCCTTGTCGTCGTTGCAGCGGATGGAACCGTTACTTTCGACGCAGTAATAATAGGTAGTCTGTTCTTCCAGGTCGCCGAACTTGACGTAATGGAAACTGGTGGGGATGCCGGAAACGTCAGCGTTGCCGACGATGTCGCAACTTTGGGCTGCTGCACCCGGGCAGATCATCTGGTCGTAGGGTTTGACTTCGGTATCCCAGTATACCTTGGATTCGTACTGACCGTTAGGAGTGTACCACATGACTTCGGCGGTATCTGCAGTCAGGTTACAGATCTTGACGTTCTGGATATCGGCATCGCCCGGAGGGCTTACGAGCGTCGTGAAGGAGAAGGGGGTGCTGGTGCTGTCTACAAGCCACTTGGTGGTGTAGGCTTCACTACGTGCGTTAATGGAAATGACCTTGAAGTAGTAAGTGGTTCCGTTCTGGAGTTCAGTCAGGTTGAATTCGTGAGTGACACTGTTGATGGTGTCCTTGACCGGAGTATTGAAAGGACCAGTTTCGTTGGTGCTGTACAGAATCATTGCGGGGCCGCGGACATCCTGGCCAACCTTGATGATTGCGCTGTTATAGCCGACGTAACGAATTTCCACATTGATTTCGGAAGGTGCGCGGTTGCGATCTTCTTCCTTGATGGCGGCAGAGGCTGCGGCAAGGAACATTGCGGTTGCGTCGATACAGGTTTCAGACTTGTAGTAGTCTTCCCAGCTCAGGGTAGACGGATCCCATTCGTTGTCGCCTTCGGGAGGAACACCGCCGAACAAGGCGCCTACAGGGGGCTTATAGGTATAACCAGCACCCGGCATGTTCTTGCCTTCGGGGTTTGCTGCACGATGATGGGGGTGGTTGTCGCTCTTGTCGCCCACGCCGATCATAAAGGAAATATCCCAGGGGTTCACACCGAAGAGGTAGTTCAGCTGGTTGATACCGAGCTGCTTCATCTTTTCGGAATTCCAGTTCTGAACGCCCTTCTGGGGAAGTCTAACTCCTTCCAGGTCCTTGGTTACGTCTGCGTATGCGAACACGTCAAAGATGTTGCCTGCCTGGTAGCGGTTGTAAATCCAGGCCATCTGAGTCTGCATCTGGTACCAGAGGTCGCTTGCAGAAACGTTCTTGGTTCCATCGCTGGGGTTCGGAATAGGAATAGAGGTGGAGCCTGTGCCGGAACGGGCTGCTACGTTGTTAGCCAACATGAAGGCGACGTTTTCTGCATACCAGAGACGTTCGTCGTGAGTGATTCCGTAATGGGTAGAAATACTGTCGTTCTTGAGGAGGAGCTTGTAGAAACCGTACAGGGCGTAGGTCTGAACGTTTGCCCAGTCGGTGTTACTGCTCTTACGCATACCGTCACGCTTGGCTGCCATCCAGCCACCGCGGAAGAAGCCTACGCCAGGTTCCTGATCGGTACCGATGGTCTTGTCTTCTACGGCATCGTTAAGGTACTTCATACCGGAATCGGGGTAGGTTCCATAATGCAGGGCTACTGCTGCGATACTGATATCGTCGATGTAGGAGTTGCTTCCGCTATAGGCGGGAGTGCCCCATTCGCCCTTTTCCTTGTTGTTGTTGAACTTCAAACCATTGCCGTAGGTCGGCTGGTCCAGAGCGAGAGCTCTTGCGAATTCATAGATAGCTACGGCTGCCATCTTACAGGAGTCGGCGAAAGCCTTGTCGTAGAAGGCGTATTCCTTACCGAGAATAGCGAGACCTGCTGCAATTTCACTAGAAACGTTGGCGCCCAGTTCACCCAGACGGACGTCACGTTCATGAGGACCTCCTCTACCCTTCAAGGTTGCGGGAAGGGCGTCCTGGTTTTCCGGTCTGCCCCACCAGCCGTGGTCAGCGCCGAAGTTACCCACAGAAACAGGCATATTGTCTACAATGCCGCCAGCTACGCGGTAAGCTCTCAGGAAGTAGTCTGCACCATGCTTGGCTTCGCGGAGAATGTCGGGAATACCGTCGGTGTTGACTGTTTCGGCGTGGTTGTAGGCGTAGTTGTCATCGTCGCGATCCGGGTTGCCGGCGGCGGTAATGGCAAGAACCATGAATGCATAAGCCTGGGTGTAAGATTCCTTAAGATGGTCACCGCAGTCGTACCAGCCACCTTGGAGGTCGCCTTCCTTGGGGGAGATGGGGGTTGCTGCTGCACCAGCGGTAATGTTGTTGACCACGGGGCCACCACCATCCTTGGTATGGCTGGGCTTGTGGAACCAGGATTCAGAGTTACCGCTTCGGTTGACGCCGTAGAACTTCAGCAAGGCGTCGCGAACCATGGAGTAAACGCGGGGGCTGATGATGAATGTTGATGAGTACTGCTTGAGGACCTTCACGCGGTAGCGGGTGTCCTGGGCGAGGCCACCGGCAAGCTGGGTCAGGTTACCGATACAGACCTTGCCTTCGGGAGCGTCGGCAGAGGATGTATAGCGGCCCTGGTTGGCTGTTGCGGCGTCGGTACCAGCCTTAATGTTCCAGGAAGAGGTCGTTGTCAGACCAGACGACATGAAGGTACCACCCTTGGCCACTTCGTTACCATCCAGGTCAACGACGGAATAGGTTTCGGTACAGTTTCCGTCAGAAACGTAGTAGAACTGCATTTCCGGATCGTCGGGCAGGTAGCCTGCCTGGTTAATACGGATACGACCGATGCGGAGGTTTTGCGCGTCGCGGAATGCCTGGTTCAGGGAGTCAGGAATCAGTCCGTTGGGAACGAAGTCCTGAGGCATGGAACCGACTGCGGGCACAGTATTGTGCTTCTTTGCGTTGGGCACGTACTTACTAAAACTCTGTACGGTACCGCCTTCATCAGTAGCGGCGGTATCCCACGTCATCGGCCAAATAGGTCGAATCAGATCGTACGGGGTCGGTTGCTCCTGTTCTACAGCGAACAACGCTGTCGCTAGCAACAATACGGGTACAACAAAAAACGGCATAAAGCCTCCTTTAGAAAAAATCCCATCAACACGGGAACAAGATAGCCTTTTTTTCGTGACTTGTTTCACCGAAAAAAAATTACAAAGACTAAAAGGTGAAAAAACGTGTTTTTTATCTATATTTACATGCATGACTGTGTTTGGCAATCTTACAAAAAACTTTTCTTTAGTGGCGGCCGGTCTTGCCTTTGGTTTGGCGGCATGTGGCGAAGATGCTACAAGTGCTAACGAACCTTCTCACGAAGCCAATGTTTACTCCAGTGCCGGAGTAGATGTTGTGACCAGTTCCAATTCCGACGCTACCCCTGATTCCGGTTCTGACGTTGGTCCGGCCTCTTCCGCTGCGCAACAGCAGGCAAGGTCCTCTTCCGCCAAGAAATCCGAAACCGCAAGCTCTGACGAAGTGCTTAACGAACCCTCTGGCGTCGTGAACGGATCCTGCTCTCCTTCTACAGACGTTATTCAAAAAGGTGAAATTGCCACTTGGTCCTTCTATCGTGAATCCGGCGATGTCTTCGATGCGATCATGTCTCCCTTCGTCTGGAAGTTCCCGGAACTGAATAAGACTGTTTCCGGTAACGGCATGAATTCCGTGAACATCACCTATACCGAATCCGGCATCTATACTGCGACCCTGAATGTCGATGGTAGCGAAGTGCAGTGCGGTTCCTTGCAGGTTCAGGGCGTGCCCATTGTGGTGAAATCCTGCTCCGCCGAAAAGGCTTCTGTCAATGCTGGCGAAACCATGAGCTGGAATGTGGTTGCTGAATCCGAATCCAAGATTACCGGCTATAGCTGGAGTTCCGATGATGGTGCTATTTCTGGATCTGGTACCTCGGCTTCTATGACCGCGACTGGCGAAATGCATAAGAAGTCTGTTAAGGTTTCTGTGTCCGTCACCAACGAAGACAAAACCGTGCAGACCTATAGCTGTGACCCGGTTACCGTGGTTGACCCCAATCAGGTTGATGTGGTTATGGCTCACTCCATGGCAGACTCTTCCAAGGCCTTCCCGGGTGGCGAAACCATCGTTGCCCAGTATCCGCCTCAAGCTGTTAACTGTGGCCTGGTCTGCGGTGGTAGCGGAAATGGAATCCTTCTGAATATCGATGGCGAGGAATACACCATTGACTACTCTGCAAACCTTACTCCTGCTGCTTGTACCGACGGTTCTGCCGCCGGAACCAAGATCACGGTTAGCGCTTCCATGAACGTACTTTGCTACGTCACTTACTAGTATATAGGTGAAAGCGGAAAGGTAAAGCAAACCTTATGGACAAGGGCCCGGTGTTAAACCGGGCCTTTTCCGCATAAAGAAAACCGCTGTCATGCAGGAGGTTTCGTTAATGCTTCCTGACGCTCATAAAATAAACGTCATAATGAATTGGCGAAAAAAGCACCTCCCTAGCGGATCGTGGCCCTCCTTTGTCTCATCTAGCGAGATTGGGCCATGACGCAGGCACTAGACCAGTCTTTTTATGCGAACGGTCAAAAACGCAAAAACCCGCCTTTGGGGACAGGTTTTTAGCAGGGGAGATTTTAAGGGGGGCGTAGCCCTCCTTTGTTTTGTACCGTGAATAAGAAAAGACTCCGTGATAAGCGGAGTCTTTTCTTATGAGAGTGAGCATTGACGCAGGCACTAGACCAGACGTTTTATGCGAACGGTCATTAATCCTTGCCGGTGAAGATGATGACGAGGACGGATGCAACGAATGCTGCAGAGACAATCAGGAATTCCCAGGGATTTTCCATGATGGTGGTCTTTGCAGAACCCATGGATTCGGATTCCATCTTGGCGCGTTCTTCAGCTTCAGCCTTTGCCTGAGCTTCGGCAGCCTTCTTTTCGGCTTCAGCCTTAGCGAGAGCAGCAGAATCAACCGGTGCGGGTTCTGCCTTAGTTTCGAGAACTTCAGCCTTTGCAGTGTCAGCGGCAGGAGCGGCTTCAGCAACCGGTGCGGCTTCAGCAGGAGCTGCTTCAGCGGCAGGTGCGGCAGCGGAATCAGTTGCAGCTACGGCTTCGGCAGGAGCAGCTTCAGCAGCGGGAGCGGCTTCGGCAGCAGGTGCGGCGGCAGCTTCAGCAGGAGCGGCTTCGGCGGCAGGAGCAGCTTCAGCCTTTGCTTCGGCAGCAGGTGCAGCAGCTTCGGCAGCGGGAGCGGCAGCTTCAGCCTTCGGTGCTTCAGCGGCAGGAGCGGCTTCAGCCTTTACTTCGGCAGCGGGAGCCGGTGCAGCGGCGGGTGCAGCAGCGGCAGCGGGTGCTGCTGCTTCAGCAGCGAATGCAATTGCAGAGGCAAACATAGTTGCCAGCATCAGATTCTTCATCTTCATAGGATTCCTCTTTATTTAAAAACTTTAACATTCCAAAAAATAACTCATATTGAGCCGTTTTGATGAGTTTTATGAAAAAAAAGATACAAAAATACCTCAAAAACGTCACCAGACCATCAAATTTTACCTTTGGAGAGCGGCCTAACCGCATTTTGATGCTGTCGGCGACTGGCGGAGGCGGTTCAGATAAAAGTGATGAGTGGTGAGTGATGAGTGGTGAGTGATGAGTGATGTGCTGAGGGGGGGGGATCAGATATGAATAGCTTATAGTTTAAAGTTTAAAGTATAAAGAATAATGCTCGCGCCTCGTACCTCACACCTCACACCTCACAGCTGTTTCTTTTCGCTTTAATCTTTCCGCTTTCCGCTAATATTATGTAATTTTTCCCATGTAACTTTAACCCTACGGGTAATTACGAGTTATGAATTATAAAGTATGAATTATGAGAGGAATAATCGCAGCTGCGCTGCCTGGTTAAATCTTGTAATTCGTAATTCGTAATTTGTAATTGCCGAATTCATGAGGCATATTTATGGCATTCAAGTACGAAGCAACCGTACAGCACACCGGTGACACCACCGAATACGTCAACTTGGGCAAGGAAGGCGTTGACCTCGCCGAATTCGAAGGCAAGAAGATCCTGAAGGTTTCCAAGGAAGCCCTCACCAAGATCGCTCAGGCCGCATTTGAAGAAGTCAGCTTCCGTCTCCGTCCAGCTCACACCCAGAAGGTGGCAAAGATCCTCCAGGATCCCGAAGCATCCGACAACGACAAGTTTGTTGCTCTCACCCTCCTGAAGAATGCCTGCGTTGCTGCCAAGGGCGTGCTCCCGTTCTGCCAGGATACCGGTACCGCTATCTGCGTCGCCCACAAGGGTCAGCAGGTCTGGACTGGCTGCGATGATTTCGAAGCCATCTCCGAAGGTATCTACAATGCCTATACTACCAAGAATCTCCGCTACAGCCAGATCGCTCCTCTGACCATGTACGAAGAAAAGAATACCGCTTGCAACCTGCCTGCCCAGATCGACATCCATGCCGAAGAAGGCGCAGACATGAAGTTCCTCTTCGTTGCCAAGGGCGGTGGCTCTGCCAACAAGACTTACTACTGGCCCATGACCAAGGCTCTCCTCACCCCGAAGAACCTTGAAAAGTTCATCTCCGAAAAGGTGAAGACTCTCGGTACCGCTGCTTGCCCGCCGTACCACCTGGCCATCGTTATCGGCGGTACCTCTGCCGAAATGAATACCCACACCGTTAAGCTGGCTAGCTGCGGTTACTATGATGATCTTCCGACCACCGGTTCCGAAGGCGGCCGTATGTTCCGCGACGTGGAAATGGAAGAAAAGGTTCTCCACATCTGTCAGAAGACTGGCATCGGTGCTCAGTTCGGCGGTAAGTATCTCGTTCACGACGTTCGCGTGATCCGCTGCCCGCGTCACGCTGCTAGCTGCCCGGTTTCCATCGGCGTTAGCTGCTCTGCAGACCGTAACATCAAGGCAAAGATCGACGAAAACGGTCTGTGGCTCGAAAAGATGGAACACAATCCGGAACAGTACCTGCCGAAGGGTGAAGCTCCCATCGCAGCAGCTGTGGAAATCGATCTCGACCGCCCCATGAAGGATGTCTGCGCTGAACTGACCAAGTACCCGGTTGCAACTCGCCTGAACCTGAAGGGCACCATGATCGTGGCTCGCGACATGGCTCACGCCAAGATCGCAGAAATCCTGGACAAGCAGGAAGCCGGTCAGGAACTTTCCGACATCGAAAAGAAGGTTCTGGAAGTTGTTTCCAACCACCCGATTTACTACGCCGGTCCGGCTAAGACTCCGGAAGGTATGCCCACTGGTTCCTTCGGTCCTACTACTGCAGGCCGTATGGACCCGTACGTCATGCGCTTCCAGAGCAAGGGCCACTCCATGATCATGGTGGCTAAGGGCAACCGTTCTCAGGACGTTACCGACGCTTGCCAGAAGTTCGGCGGCTTCTACCTGGGCTCCATCGGTGGTCCGGCAGCAATCCTCGCTGAACAGAACATTCTGTCCAACGACATTGTGGCCTTCCCGGAACTGGGCATGGAAGCAATCCGCAAGATCACTATCAAGGACTTCCCCGCCTTTATCTTGGTCGACGATAAGGGTAATGATTTCTTTAAGGGTCTGCTGTAATTGACGACGCGCGAAAGCGCGGTGTCATCCCGAGCGAAGTCGAGGGACCTAGCATAAAAACAACCCGTCGGAAAAATCCGGCGGGGTGTTTTTTTAGAGTGTCATTGCGAGCCGAAGGCGTGGCAATCTTTTAGAAGGCAAACTTAAATCACTTTCTCGGTCACAACCCGCCATTCGCCGGGCTGCAAATCTGCCAGGGGAATGTTTCCGATTTTTACGCGGACCAGACGTAGGGTAGGGAAGCCCACTGCGGCGGTCATGTGACGGACTTGACGGTTTTTTCCTTCAATGAGAGTCAGCTCTACCCAGCTAGTGGGAATGTTGGCGCGGAAACGGACCGGCGGATTGCGGTCCCAGATCCAGTCTGGTGCTGGCACGATGCGGGCCTTGCAGGGCTTGGTATGATACCCCTTGATGTCTACTCCGGCGGCGAGGCGTCGCACGGCTTCTTCGGTAATTTGTCCGTCAACTTGCGCGAGATAAGTGCGAGGATGTTCGAACTTGGGGTCCAGAAGTTTCTTGATGAGCTTGCCGTTATCGGTCAGCAACAAGGCGCCTTCGCTGTCATGATCCAGGCGGCCAGCAGCGTACACTCCGGGCGGAAAGCCGAAGGTGTCCAGAGCGGGGTGACCCGACTCCGGCGTGAACTGGCTTAATACGCCAAAAGGCTTGTTGAACAGGATGACGGTAGACATTGACTCAAATATAAAAAAGCTGAACTCATAAAAGAAAAAACTCCGTTCGATTCTGAACGGAGCTTTTTTATTGGTGGAAGAATTCTAACGAATGGAGATAATGTGGTTAACGCGATTTATACGGACCATGTATCTTCCAGAATTGGGAATGTCGGTTACGATCCGTTCGCTGTTAATCATGCCGGCTTTTAGTGGGCGGCCTTGCATATCGAAGATGGCGAATGACTTGCCCTTGGCGCCTTCGATGGTGACGGCGTGACCATTTGCAGTGATGGTGTGTTTGAAGTTTGTGGTGGCTGCGATGGCCTGGGTTTGACTTTCTGCGGAACTGCTAGTCGGTTCTGCATCCTGCTCGCTGCTGGAGAAATCTTTGACGGGCTCGCTGCTGGATGAATCTTCTTTGGTTACGCTGCTGGAACTTTCCGGATTCTTGTTGTTTTCGTCTTTTCCGTTTTCGTCGGTCTTGCCGCTTTCTGTTCCTGCAGTAACGGTGATTGTTCCGCTCTTCGTTGCGGTGGAGTTGCCGCCTGTGGTGGTGATGGTGTACTTGTAACTACCTGCGGCTGCGTTTGCAGAAACGGTTCCCGAAATGTAGAAGTCGGAACCCTTCAATGTTCCGCTGACGCCCTCGGGCAATCCGGTGACGGTTGCGCCGGTGGCGCCTGCAATGGTGTAGTAGAATTCATCGATGGCGCTGCCGGCGGCGACGGTCTGGCTGGAGTTGCCTGAGCCGTGTTTTGTAAGGCTTGCTTCGCCAGAGACGGCTACGGAACTGCTGGAGATGTCATTGCGGGAGCTGGAAGAGTTGGTGGCGGTGGTTGAAGAACTGATTTGAACTTCGGAGGATGAACTTGCCGGAGTGACGGTTCCGCTGCTTCCTGGGTTAGGCAAGGTGGCACCTGCATACTGTTTAATGGAATCGCGGAGGGCGTAAGCTTTGGCTTGGGTACTTACGTCCGTAAGGCTCATGGAATAGCTGGGTTTGAATGCGGTGCCGGTGCCAGCTTGCTTCTTCTTCACGTTTTCTTCATAGTTGTTGATCATTTGGGCTGCTGTGATGGTGCCGTCGCTGGTGTACAAGTCTAGAGCCTTCTGTACGTTCAAGAACACGTTGTTTTCGATGCGAATGTCGGCTTCAACAGCGGCGCGAACGCAGTAGCTGGCGTCCTTGCTATCGAACAGGTTGTTGGCTACGTGGACCTTGCCGAAGCGTACGCGAGGCATGCGTTCCACAACGCCGTCTGCCCACCAAGTGTGATGGAAGGTGACGTTGAGATGGCCTCGGTCTGAAGTTTTTGTCTTGCTGTTGCCAATGAGGTTGCTGAACTGATGGCCTGTACTCTTGTTAGTATAGCTGAACTTGGTCCAGGAAATGGTCACGTAGTCAGAAGCGTTGGTGATGTCCAGGTTGCCGTCGTGACCGTCATAAATGTCGACGTGGTCAATCCAGACGTTCTTGGATTCGTGATTCACCTGGAGGCAATCTTCGTCGTCATCGTCGTGGGCGCCGATGCCCTGGAATTTCAGGTTGCGGATAATGACGTTCTTGGATCCGCTAAGCTTCATGGCGCTGCCGGTGGTGGGTTGGGTGATGACTGCGCCCTGGTAACCGTAGATGGTTACGTTGCTACCCACGTTGATGGGGCCTGCGTAAGTACCCGGCTTTACATAGATAATCTTGTTTCCCGCCTTGGCGTAATTGGCCAATTCACTGGTGGTGCTGACGGTAACTTCGCCGTAGCCCTTGCCGCCGGTGGTGCCGCCGTTCTGGGTGGCGAAACCGGTCATAGGAAAGTCCGGAGAAGTAATTGCCGTTGCGACGGTGGCGAGGCCAAAGGCCATTGCTGTGAAAATTTTGGAATTCATACCCACATCCCTTTTTTATAACACCTTGATTTTGAGACAATCGTTTTTACTTAAAGTTTAATGTTCTCAAAATCTTTCTCATAATTTAATCCTGGAATTAAGGCGTGTCAATAGGGGATAGTGAATATTTGTTTAAATTTTACACAAAATTCAAACAAATATTTTGAAAGTTTAATTTTGTGTTCTCAAAATTTGTTGAATACCGTGTTTTTGAACGTTCCTGTATAACAGAAAAGCCCCCGTGCTTGCGGAGGCTTCTAAAAAATGAGATTCGGCCTGAATTTGTTTTTTTTACAGAGCCTGGTAAATATTGAAAATTGCCAGGATCTTGCCCACGATAGCGGGGAGGCCCGGGCACAGGAAGCAGAGGATCACTCGGGTCACACGGTTCTTCCACCAGCGCTTGACCTGCCAGATGTCGTCGGTAAGGGTTTCCATTTCGGCCACGCGGGGCGGACGCATGTAGACCTGGGTAAGGGCGGTAAAGAATCCAACGCCAATGAGGGGCGTAAGGCCTGTGAAGGGGGCTGTTATCAGGGCCACCAAAATGGTCAGAGGGTGACCTCCGGCGATAATGGTTCCCAGCATGGCTCCACCGCCGGTCAGCATGGCCCACTGGAGGCTCAGTTCTCCAGCCTTGGCGGCTCCGGCGTGAATACCCACGGCGATAATGCTTGCAATGATGGCGATGGGAATGGCCCAGCCGATAATTTTCCAGATGGGTGCGCTCTTGGGGATGACACTGATGGATTCTTCGCTGGGGAGTTCCTTGTCTTCTTCGATGATGCTTGCGATGCCGCGCATATGGCCTGCGCCGACTACAGCGACAATCTTGTTGCCGGGGGCGTTCTTGATCTTGCTGGCCAGGAACTGGTCGCGTTCGTCGATGAGGACCTGCTTCACTTCGGGGAAGGACTTGCCGAATTCCTGCATCATTCCGTTCAGGGCGTCCTGTTCCTTGATCTTTGCCAGTTCCTCTTCGCTGACTTCGGTCTTGTCGAAAATGCTGGCGAAAAGACCGCCCAAAAGGCTGAGCTTGCGATACCAGGGGGTGCAGGCCCAGGTGCGGCGGAGGGTAATCTTGATGTCGCGGTCTGCCAAGACCAGCTCGTGTCCGGCGTTTTCGGCCACGTCAACGGCTTCTTTCAGTTCGGAGCCGGGCTTGACGCCAGTCTGTGCGCCCATGCGCTTCTGATAGGAGCCCAGCACCAGGTTGGCGATAAGGGTGCCTAATTGCTTGTTCTTGATGACCTGTCGCAGGTCCATCGTTTTCCAGCGGTCGGGGTCCTTGATAGACTTGAGACGGCCGTCATCCAGTTCAACGCAGACGGTATCCGGTTTTTCGGCCTCGATGGTCTCGCGGACGAGGTCCTTGGAGGCCTGGGAAATGTGGGCTGTGCCGATAAGGATGATTTCCCTGGGGGTGCCTTGGGTGTTTTCCTTGTTTATACGGTAGATGTCTGCGCTTTCTGTCATGGTGAATGCCAATGTAGCAAAGAGATGCGTAAAAATTTTTTTGAAATTTGCAAATATTTCGTAAAAGTGTGTATATTTAGGCGGGATTTTTAAATTTTTTCGGAGGAATGTCCTATGAAAAAAATTCTGGTGTGCTTTGCAGCTTTGGCTGCTATGGTTCTGTCTGCCTGTAGCGGAACTAAGGCTGACGATCCTGAAGCCTTGGATAACGCACTGGTTGCATTTACTTCTTGTGTGCAGGGTTCCCGTTGGCAGGAAGCTCTGGAGTATGTGACTCCGGATGAAGCCGATGCTATCGCAACCTCTGACGGCTACGAATTTAAGGAAGACTACAAGGTCGCCGCACGTCGTCTGCCCCTTTCCACCCTCCGCCGCGCCGGTCTGGAAGTGGACTCCAAGGGTCGTCTGGTAGGTATCAAGGATGCCATGGACGAAGCCAACGAACGTAACGTCATGTCTGCAGAACAGGCCAAGGTCGGTACCAACTTGAAGCAGATGGAAGACGAACGCATCAAGCGCCGCCTCGAACAGGGTCAGAAGATTATGCAGGAAGAAGAAGAAGCTGCTAATCAGGAACAGGAAGAAATTGTCTATTCCAACAAGCTGACTGAAGAAGAAAAGCGCAAGTACGGTAGCACCCGCGATCTGCAGGCTCCCGAGGAATTCTCTGACGAGAATACCCAGGCCGCTGAAGAACAAATCTACAACGGCGACTACGACAATCCGTAATTGGAATGCAACGAATTTAAGAAGCGGGCTTCGGCTCGCTTTTTTTTATGAGTGGCAGATGGCGGGTTTACTAACTAAATAGGGGTGGAGGCCGATTTGGTTAGTAAAAATGTGAAAAATCACAGGGTGCTTTGGAGTGGAGGTGGTATCGCTACTGACCAAATGGACAGTAAGATGGCTTTGGGTTAGTAAAGATCCTTGGAAATGGGGAAAGGGAAGTGTGGATAAATTAATTTTTTACTAACCATTTGGCTTTTTTAGGATGGATTGGTTCGTAGGGTGTAATGGAACTACCTTCCAGATGCGCGAAAAAATGAGTTTTGGTTAGTAAAAAAGGCGTGGGGTATGCCTGTGGTTTGATGAACTTTCTATTTTATCGGATGATGAAAGTCAAACTGTTTAAAACACTTGTTTGCCCGTTGGCGCTGTTGACCCTGCTCCTGGTGGGGTGTGGTGACTTGACTGCGGGGGACCCGGCGGCAAACGGATATCAGTTCAACAAGAGCTTTTACTATTACTATTCCGAGACCTGCAGGTACGATGCCATTGGCGCCTATGACTGCGGCCGCCTGGAATCCATCAGCCCTTCGTTCAAGGTGAGGCTCCGGATCGATTCCGATGATTTTGCAACCTTGAATCTGGATGGGACGTACTACTATTATATGCCTAGTGAATATGGCCGCGGTTACGACGATGACTTTGGCGGTTATTACAGTTTTTATGAGGATGAAGACCGCCTTGATGTCTATAAGAGCGGGGAATTGATGGCATATTGGGGCGATGATGGCTATGTCACGTTCTATTATTATGATTTGCCGTACTAAAAGGACGTTTTATTCCCTTTTTTTTATAGATCGGTTAGCGGGCTCTACTTGAAGCCCCTTTTTATTTTTTCTAAATTACGCGCCACTCATGAGTACATCCGAAAACTTTGTTATTGCACTTGATGGTGGCAGCGGTACCGGTAAGAGCACCACTGCAAAGCTGATTGCCAAGAAGCTGGGCATTACCTACCTGGATACAGGGGCTATGTACCGCGCTGTGACTTTCGCCGCCCTCGAGAAGGGACTTCCTGCCGAGGAAGGTCCTGCCATGGATGAACTCCTCAAGAATTTAAAGCTTAGCTTTGACTCCGAAAACCACATCCTCATCGACGGCGTGTCTTACGAATCCGACATCCGCGGTATGCGCGTTTCTTCTAACGTGAGCATCTACTGCGCCCTGCCGTCTGTCCGCCGCGCCATGACCGACAAGCAGCGCGAGATCGGTGCCGTTTCCAGTTGCATCCTGGATGGCCGCGACATCGGTACCGTGGTTTTCCCCAATGCCAAGTACAAGTTTTTCCTCGTCACCGACGTGAAGGTTCGCGCCGAACGACGCCTCAAGGAACTCCTTGAACGCGGAGAAAAGGTGACCTATGAGGAAGTTCTGGAGAACCTGGTCGAACGTGACCGTCTGGATTCCTCTAGAGCTACGGCCCCTCTCAAGAAGGCCGACGACGCTATTGAAATTGACACTACACAAACCTCAATTGAACAACAGGTTCAAAAAATTCTCGACTACGTAGGTGTAGTGGCGTAGCTTGAATTTTTTTAACCGCAACCAAAAACAAACTAATATGGCAAACACAATCAAATTCGGTTCTCAGGCTGACCTCGACGAAATCCTTGCTGCACAGGCTTCTTGCACTGCTGACTTCCGCAAGGCTAACGCTGACATCTACGCTGGTATGGACTGCCTCGAACAGGGCAAGCTCGTTACCGGTAAGATCTCTCAGGTCAACGATCAGGAAGTTCTCATCGACGTGAACTACAAGTCCGAAGGCGTTATCGAACGCGGTGAATTCAAGGACTCTGACTCCCTGGAAATCGGTTCTGAAATTGAAGTTTTCGTAGAAAAGCTTGAAGATGAAGACGGCCGTCTCATTCTCTCCAAGCAGAAGGCTGACTTCGTTCGCGTATGGGATCGCATCCATGCTGCATTCGAAAACAACGAAGTTGTCAAGGGTACCCTCACCAAGCGCATCAAGGGCGGCGTTGTTGTCGACCTGTTCGGTATCGATGCATTCCTCCCGGGTTCCCAGATCGATCTCCGCCAGATTCCGGACATCAATGCCCTCATCGGTCAGGACTTCGACCTCAAGGTTATCAAGGTTAACAAGGCTCGTCGTAACATCGTCGTTTCTCGCCGTGTTGTTCTCGAAGAAGAACGCAACAAGCAGCGTGGCGACGTTCTCGAAACCCTCGAAAAGAATCAGGTTCGCAAGGGTATCGTCAAGAACATCACCGACTTCGGTGCATTCATTGACCTCGGCGGCGTAGATGGCCTCCTCCACATCACCGACATGAGCTACAAGCGCATCAACCACCCCACCGAAATGGTCCAGCTCGGCCAGGAAGTGGAAGTCATGGTGCTCGACTTCAACGACAAGAAGGAACGTATCTCTCTCGGCATGAAGCAGCTTAAGCCGCATCCCTGGAAGGATATCGCTGAACGTTACCCCGAAGGCGCTATCGTTAAGGGTAAGGTTGTTTCCATCACCGATTACGGTGCATTCATTGAACTGGATTCCGGCGTTGAAGGCCTCATCCACGTTTCTGAAATGTCCTGGACTCAGCACGTCAAGCACCCGTCCAAGATCCTCACCGTTGGTCAGGAAGTCGAAGCTGTCGTTCTCAAGGTTGAAGAAGATGCAGAACGTATCTCTCTCGGCATGAAGCAGCTGGAATCCGATCCGTGGGATACCATCGAAACCGAACTTCCCCCGGGCGCACGCGTGGTTGGTGAAATCCGCAACATCGCTTCCTTCGGCGCATTCGTCGAAATCAAGGAAGGTGTTGATGGCCTCATCCACGTTTCTGACATGTCCTGGACCAAGAAGATCACCCATCCGAACGAAATGGTCAAGAAGGGTGACAAGGTCGAATGCGTCGTTCTCGCTGTCGATAAGGAAAAGCGCCGCATTTCTCTGTCCATGAAGCACCTCACCGAAGATCCGTGGGATTCCATCGATGCTTCTTATCCGGTTAACGCAGAAGTGAACGGCAAGATCGTTCGCATGCTGGACCGCGGTGTTGTTGTTGAACTGGGCGAAGGCATCGAAGGCTTCATCCCCGTTTCCAAGCTGACTGCTGAATACATCAAGGTTCCTGCCGATGCATTCAAGGTTGGTGACGAAGTTCCGGCTGTTGTTACTGAAATCGATCAGAACAACCGCAAGATTTACCTCTCTGTTGTCGACTACTTCAAGAGCCGTGAATCTGCTGAACTGAAGGCTTGGATGGACTCTCATAAGCCGGGCGAAAACGGCACCACTATCGGTGACGCTGCTCCCAAGGCTAAGAAGTCCGCTAAGAAGGAAGCTTAATAGCGAAGGGCTGTGAGGTATGAGGTCGCAAGCCTTCGGCTTGCTTTGAGGTGACTCAAGACTCATGCCTCATTTCTCAAAACACATAGCTCTTGAGGAATCCCGTGGTTAACGCCGCGGGGTTTCTTTTTTTGATTTGGTGAAAATTTGGACTCCAATTGCGGGAAAAATTATGGTTTGGAGTCCATTTATTTACGTTGTTTGTATATGCGAGAGTGCGATTAAGGTCAATATGGACTCCATTTAGCGTATTTGGGGAAATTTGGAGCCCATCTGTTAGAAAAATTAATGGGGATAATTGACTTTTTGCGTTAATTTGTTCTAAATTATAGACTCCAAATAAACATGATCGCTCGGTTTGGAGCCCATTTATGCCCGAAACGGTCCTTTTGCATTTAAATTCGACCTGATGTTGTTAGATTTTCTGCAGGATTTAAGTTTTAATTTTTCTACAATTTAGGACATGGATTTAGCTGGAAAGAAAATTCTACTTGGTGTTTCTGGCGGGATTGCCGCCTACAAGTCCTGCGAACTTTTGCGACTGTTGCAAAAGAAGGGGGCCGAGGTGCGCGTCTGCATGACGGAGGCTGCAACTCAGTTTGTGGCGCCCCTGACGTTTGCTAGCCTTTCCAAGTGTCCCGTGTATTTGAAGAACGGGGCGGTGGAGGCTCGTCCTTTCCAGCATATTGATTTCCCCCGATGGGCCGACATCTACCTGGTGGTCCCCGCCACGGCCAATGTAATCGGTAAGTTCGCCTACGGCATTGCCGATGATCCTGTAAGCCTTTGCTTTATGAGTTGCACTTGCGAACGTTTTGTGGCGCCTGCCATGAATGTGGCTATGTATAATTCGCCGGCGGTCAAGCGCAATCTGGAAACACTTCGTCATTTTGAAAATACCTGTGTGCTGGAAAGTCCCGCTGGCTTTTTGGCCTGCGGCGAAGTGGGGCAGGGAAGGCTTCTGGAACCCGCGCAGATTGTGGATTTTTTGGAGGCGAGAGAGGAACGTCGAACGGAGTGCGAAAAGTCTGTGGCCCAACTGCAGGTTTCTGACGCTCAGAAGTTCCTTGAGGAGTCTGCCAAACTTGACTTACCTGGTGCCTGTAACCTGTCGCCTGAAGTCTCGACTCGCCGAGTTCTGATTACTGCCGGTCGAACCGAAGAAGCTATCGATCCGGTCCGTTATATTTCTAATCGCAGCAGCGGAAAGACTGCTGTCGCCTTGTCTGCGGTGTTCCTGGCAAATGGTTTTGACGTAGAAGTTGTGGCCGGTCCCATGGAAGCTGAATTCCCCGGTGGCGTCAAGGTGACCCGAGTCAAGAGCGCTTGTGAAATGCATGACGCGGTTCTTGCCCGCCAGCCCCACGTAGATGCCCTTGTCCATTGTGCGGCCGTGGCTGATTACCGCCCAGCCAATCCGGCTAACGAAAAAATCAAGGATAGCCGCAGTCAGCTGGTTATCGAACTGGTTCCCAATCCCAACATCTTGCGGGACTGTTCCGCTGCCCGAAAGCAGGGACAGGTGATTGTCGGTTTCGCCCTGGAAACAGATCATTTTAAGGAACATGCTGCCGAAAAATTCCAGAAGTCCGGAGCCGATGCTCTCCTCCTGAATGCGCCTGTGGCTTCGGATAGCGGCTTCGGAAAGGATAACGTGCGCTTTGCCCTGGTGGAGCACGACAAGCCTATTCCGGAACTTTCCATGGGCAGCAAGGTTTCCCTGGCAGAGACCATCGTCAATTTCTGTATGTCCCGTCTGACCCAAAATCGAGTTGAGGGGTAAGCATGTCTGAAGAATACAATTTTAGCGCTCTACGCAATTATCTGGCCGCCCAGATTGACCTGGGTGATGCGGACTTGCTGATGGATGAACCTTGGGCTCCCGTGAAGAAGGCTGTTGCCCGTCCTGCAGGCCGTAACCTGCCGCCGATTCCCAGACCCCAGGCCGCCCCAGCCCCCGCAGCGGCTCCCCGTCCGGTTCCCAGGAACTTGCCGCCTACATTCCCCAATGCAAGGCCCGCTTCTCAGGAATCCATGGAAGACTCTTCGGAAGGCTTGTCTATTCCAAATATGCCCATTCCCGACAATACCGGACTTACGGGCAGTTTCTTTGGGGATATTCCTGCAGCCCCTGCACAGGCTGCTGTTCCCGCTCCGGCACCTCGCACCGTCAAGAGAGCCGCTTCCGCTTACGAATCAGTGCTGAGCCTGAACGACTTTTACGAAGCTATCAAGTCCGAGGCCTTGTACGCCAAGGAACCGCAGGTCTTGCGTTATGCCGGACCTGCCAATCCCAAGTTGCTGTTCCTTTTGCAGGCTGCCAAGCAGGGCGAAACTACTGAGAATTTCTTGACCACTCCTGTGGGTGAAATGCTTGGACGCCTTTTTGTTAGCCTAGGCTATGATGTCGCGGATATCGGCATCACGTACTTCTTCAAGTCTACGGATCGCCCCCTGGCCCCCCTATTGGACGCGGCCCTCAAGAAAATGTTGGCCAAGGAAGTTTCCTTTATCAAGCCTGAAATCATGGTCACCTTTGGTCAGCCCCTGTTCTACAAGGTCATGGGCAAGAACAAGAATTTTGACGAATTGGCTGGTACCGCCCAGGACTTCGAAGGGGTAAGAACCGTAAGCCTGGTGGACCCCTACGCCATGGTGAACGATAAGCAGATGAAATGGCTCACCTGGAAAATTCACATTCCCCGCAGTGGTTTGTTCAAGGCAAAAGTCTAGGAATTGCATTGCGATCCTTTCAAAAAAACACCGTTTTGATACGATGAATAACGGCTCCCTGAAAATGGGAGCCTTTTCAAATTTTATATTTCAAAATGGAAAATTATTATGTCAGAATTTGATAACGAACAGAACTTCCCTGAGCCGGAATTCGATCAGGGCTATTCGGAACCGAACTACAGCGAACCGGAATATACGCCGAAGAAGCGTGGCTCCGATTCTGGAAAGTTTGAAGGCCGTCAGGTCCCTATGGACCTGGATGCGGAACGTTGCCTGCTGGGCAGCATCTTGCGCGATCCTGAAGTGATGGGCGAAGCCATCATGATTATTAAAGATGAAGGGTACTTCTACCTGGAAAAACATCAGCTGATATGGACCGCCTTGTGTACGTTAAATCGTAACGTTACCCCTATTGACCTGGTGACCTTGGCTTCTGAACTGGAAACCATGGGCAAGCTGTCTTTGGTGGGCGGTCGTGAGTATCTGTTCGATTTGATGGAATCGGTGGCGTCTTCGGCAAACGCTTCCTGGCATATGGAGCTGCTCCGCAAGAAGGCTTCTTTGCGTAAACTCATCGATATGAGTTCCACCATTATCAGGAATGCCATGGATCCGGCTGCCGCTCCCGACGAGGTGCTGCAAGATGCCGAACGCGATATGTTTGCCATCGCCGATGACCAGGTCCGCGATTCCCTGAAGCCTATTAACCAGTTCATGACGCCTCTCCTGGAACGTCTGAATAACCGTAAGGATGGCATTACCGGCATTCGAACCGGCATTACCGAACTGGATGAACTGACCAACGGTCTACAGAAGTCCGACTTGATTATTCTGGCAGCCCGTCCTGGTGTGGGTAAGACCTCTTTCGCCATGACCATTGCCGCAAACGCCGCCATCAAGTTCAATCAGAACGTGGCCTTCTTCAGCCTAGAAATGGATGGTGTGCAGTTGGCTCAGCGTCTACTGAGCTCCCAGGCTGGCATCGACCAGAGCCGCCTTCGTAACGGCCACTTGACCAACGACGAAAAGCGCCAGCTTATTGCCGCTGTGACTCCCATTAGCCAGGCTCCTTTGTACGTGGACGACAATGCTGACCTTGGCATTATGGAACTGATGAGTAAGGCCCGCCAGCTCAAGCGCAAGAACAAGCTGGATCTCTTGATTATCGACTACTTGCAGTTGATGAAGACCGGCAAGGAAGAAAACCGTGCCGTGGCTATCGGCGCCATTTCCCGTGGTCTTAAAATCCTGGCCAAGGAAATGCAGGTGCCCGTGATTGCTTTGGCCCAGCTCTCCCGTAAGGTGGAAGAAAAGGGTCGCGAACGTCCTCAGCTTTCTGACCTTCGTGAATCAGGTTCTATCGAACAGGATGCCGACATGGTGTGGTTCGTGGAACGTAAGTTCGTGCAGACCCATAAGGAAGAAGACCGCAATCAGGCGGAACTAATTGTGGCCAAGCATCGTAACGGTTCCGTTAAGGATATCAGGATGACTTTCATTCCCGAATATACCACCTTCTACGATGCCGCACCCGATGATATGGGTGAAGGTGGTGATGGTGGAGCCTACGTCTATGATGATGGTGGCGATATGGGGGGCGGCGCTCCCGACTTTGCGGACTTTTAAGGAGAATTTCTGATGCCTTTGCTCCTTCGTCCTTTTGCCTGGATTGGCGAAATCATCGTAACCGGTATTTCCAATATCGGTGAGGTTGTCTGCATTCTGTTGAATACGCTGAAGCAGCTCCGTTACATCCACAAGAATCCTGACCTTATTGCGAAGCAGATGATTTCCATTGGCGTATCGTCTCTTCCGTTGTTGTTTGTGACCTCTCTATTTACGGGCATGGTGGCTACGGTTTGTGCAAAGTTCGAATTCCACAATTTGGTGGCCGATAAGTTTGTCGGTACTGCGGCCTGTAAGATGGTGCTTATCGAACTGGGCCCCCTGCTTACTGCTATTGTGCTTTCTGGCCGTGTAGGTAGCGCCATTGCCGCAGAACTGGGTTCCATGAAAGAAAAGGAAGAACTGGCGGCGTACACCGTGCTCGGACTGGAACCGTACCGTTACCTGGCGTTGCCTCGCTTTGTGGCCTTCTTTACCATGATTCCCTGTCTGACCATTATTTCTAATGCCCTGGCCATTATCGGTGGTTGGATTGTTTGCGTGTTGGGTCTGGATATTACGACTTACACCTATGTGACGGGTATGCAGTACTTGTTCGATCCTATGGATCTTTGGTCTGGTGTGTTGAAGTCCTTTGTTTTTGGAACCCTCATCTTCTTGTTGGGTTACTACCATGGCGTTAATGCCAAGGCCGGCGCCCGAGGTGTGGGTCTTGCGACCATGAGCGTTGTTGTGTCCAGTTGCCTTATGATCTTGATTGCTGACTTTGTCCTGGATGCATTCCTATTCTTCTAGAGCAGGTAGATTATGCCCAATGTGAAGATTGACCCGAACGATATCGCTATCCGCCTGAAGGGCCTTAAGAAGTCCTTCGGACCTCAGGACGTGCTTTGCGATGTGAACCTGGATATCCGCCGTGGCGAGACCATGGTGATCATCGGTAAGTCCGGTGGTGGTAAGTCTGTGATTCTGAAGCACATGATCGGTCTGTTGCAGCCCGATGGTGGTGAAGTGACTGTGGACGGTGTGACTATCAGTACGCCTAAATTTTTTGATACCCATACCATTCGTCGCAAGATGGGCATGCTGTTCCAGATGGGCGCCTTGTTCGACTCCATGGATACCGGTGAGAACATTGCCTTCGCTCTTCGCGAACATCATCCGGAACTGTCTGAAAAACAGATTCAGGATGTGGTGACCGAAAAACTTCAGATGATCAACCTGGTACCGGAATTCCGAACCAAGATGCCTTCTGAACTTTCTGGCGGTATGCGCAAGCGTGTTGCCCTGGCCCGCGCCATTGCCCTGAATCCCGAAATCTTGCTGTACGATGAACCCACAACCGGTCTGGACCCCATTACCAGCGACGTGATTAACGACTTGATCCTGGATATGCAGAGCAAGCTTGGTGTGACCTCCGTGGTGGTGACCCATGACATGGTGAGCGCCTTCAAGGTGGCTGACCGAATCGCCATGCTTTACAATGGACGTATCATTGAAGTGGGTACGGTAGACGAAATAAAGAACACCAGTAACCCATATGTGCACCAATTTATTACGGGACAGCGTAAAATCTCTGTAGAAGAGGATCATCAGGGGTAAAAACACCCTTTAACCTGTAACGTTTTGACTTAGAATAATGTATTTTTAGAGGAAAGAGGTTTATTTATGAACAAGAAGATTATTGCTGGACTTATGTCTGCTGCTGCAGTAGGTACCTTCTGGGCTTGCGGTAGCGGTAATATCTATGAAGCTGATTCTGATGATCAGGTTATTTCCGCAACCTTTGTTAGCCCCTCTAAGACCGATGCCGAAAACGACTCGATGGTTGTTTCTGGCCTTATCAAGGTCTCCAAGGAAAAGTGCCAGGCAGACCCGGAATGCGCTGCAGCCTATGTGCCTTACCTTAGCGGTCAGGAAGTTGTTGCTCCCGCATCTTCCGCTAGCGAAGTTCCCAATAATGGCAATCAGCCTCTGGTAGACGTTTCCTCTTCTTCCCGTGTGATTGGTGGCAACCCTGTATCTTCCGCCACTATCAATACCGGAACTGATCCTGTCGCCAGCTCTACCTCTGGTGGTGGTAGCACTATAACTGGTCTGGGTACCTGTGCCGAATCAACTGGCAAGACCTCCATTACCAAGGGTGAATCTGTTCGATTCAAGGTGACTCCTAATGGTGCTGCCCTGCCTGATCCTATGGCTATTGTTAGCGCCACTTATGAATGGCACTATAACAGTGGTACTCCCGATGGTTCCGGCGACGGCAAGAAGACTAGTGATAACATCACCTTTACCGAGTCCGGTGACGCAGACGTTTCCGTGACCATTTATGCAGGTGGAGAATCTGAAACTATTCCTTGCCCGCTGCATATTAATGGTGACCCCATCACTGGTTGCGAATGTACCACACCAGAAAAAACTGTTGACTATACTGTTTCTCCGGAAGTGGCTTGGACTGCAGGCGGTTGTATTTCTGCTGGTCATACCCTCAGCTACTACTGGGATGATGCTGAAGGTACTACAACCTTTGCCAAGACTTTTGCTGAAGCTCAGCCGGGTTTTGCTCCCAAGCTTGTGGTCAAGAGCGACGACAATTCCCTGGTTGAAGTGACTTGCCCCGCAGTGAAGACTACCAAGGGCGCTGAATACGAACTTGTGTTTACCGATACTTTTGTTGAAAAGGAAGATATCACTGTTCCTAATGAGGCTTGCATTGTTGTGAAGGGAACCTGGAATCAGGGACATAATCCTCCGCTGAAGATGCTTTGCGACATTGTTAATGCTGAAGCTAGTTGCTCCATGACTTTAACTTATGGCACGGAAACTGAAACTAAGACTGGTTCATACTCCTTAAGCAACGTGACCTTGGAAATGACACCTGCTCTTACTCAGGGGGAATATTCTGCTCCGAGTATGGTTTGCGTAAACTTTACTGGTGGTTCTGCAGCTAAGTGCAAGTTGGGCATGTACTAATTTTAGATAAATTGGTTTTAAAAAGACCGGCTCCTCTGGAGTCGGTCTTTTTATATCCGGTTAGACGTTTTCTATTGCTTTTGTAATTATATTTTAACTATAGAAGTAGAAAACCCCGCTGTATAGAATTGACTAAAACCAGGAGGGTCCATGTCTAGAAGTTTTGTAGCTTTGCCGATTGTATTGGCCGTATGGGGATGTTCTGATTTTACGGAAGATCTTTCTGACGGAAATTATCAGAAAAATTTTGTCAGTTCCCTGGATGAACTGACGTCTCATTCTTGTACGTCCAAGAACGAGGGGGAAATCATTATCATGAGTAATCCTGACAAGGTTTCCTTTTCGTACCAGTGTGAAGATGGAAAATGGGTTGGCGATGAGGGCGATGAAGTCGCTGTGAAAAAGTCTAGCGATTCCAAGGCGTCTTCCAGTAGCAAGGCCAAATCATCCAATTCGGCTAAGGAGGAATCTTCTTCGTCTGTATTGTCTATCGACGATATCAGTTCTTCTTCTAGGGTTGTATTAAATGGAATGAGTGAGCCTGCCTTGGGCGTCTGTGCCCCTGTTGATGGCAGTACCACCATTGGTAAGGGAACTTCTGTTGCTTTCAAGTTTACGGCAGACGGTTCCCTGATTGAAGATCCGGCTCTTTTGACTACGGCGACTTACGAATGGGATTATGGTGATTTTGAAATTTCCGAAGATTCCGAAAATGGAAGAACTAGCAGTAAGGTCCTCTTTAGTTCCGGTGGAGATCATAAGATTCATGTGATCGTTTCTATCGGCGATAAGGTGCAGACTGTAGCATGTCCCGTTCATGTGAACGGTGTGCCGATTTCTGGATGCTCATGTAATTCTGATGCTAAAGTGGTGAACTATCAAGAAACTCCCGAAGTGACTTGGTCTGTTTCGGGTTGCAGAACCGAGGCGGCTTCCCTGACTTATGCCTGGGATGGCAGGCCGGCTGGCGATGATGTCAGCTATACCAAGACTTTTAATGAACCTCGGGCTAGTTATGCTCCCGTGCTGACGGTCAACAATTCCGACAATACCCAGATGGAAGTACTGTGTCCTGGCGTGAAGGTGACTGAAGGTGCTGAGTATCAGATGGATGGACATGAAAGGGTGGAGTTTCCGGCGGGAGATTTTAGCGTGCTTATGACGGCGCCGAAAGAACGTTGTGCCGATAGTTTTGGAGCCGATTTTTACTGTAGCTTCGAAGGCGGAGACTATTCTATCATGGTCGTAGATGGCGAGGAATACGAAGTTTCGTATTTTCATTCGGTGGATTTGCCTTGTGATAAAGCCACGGGGGATTATAGTCTTTCGCTTCGGCTGAGTGCTCCTGCTTTGTGTAGTTTGATGATGTGAGGGGTTGCATGAAGTGGCGGTATGGAATAGCGGCTGTTTCCGTGGTGCTGGGGGCTTGTTCTGAAACGACCCTTAAGGCGGACGAGTTTGAGGAATATTCCTGCCAGACGGAAAGTTCTTCATCTGAAGAGGAGCCTTTAAGCAGCTCCGTTTCGGAACTTGTCTTTGTCCGCTCTTCTTCCAGCCTGCAGGATAATTTAACCAGTAGTTCCGCTGAATTTTCTAGCAGTAGTTCTAATATTGAAATCCCGATAGAATCCTCGGCTGCAGTTTCGTCTAGTTCCCATTCGGTGTTCCGCATTACAGGTTGCCTATGCGAGGCTGCCGCCACTGAGGTGGATTTTGAGACGAATCCCTCTGCCTCATGGTCGGTAAGCGGTTGTGAATCTGACGCCTCTATAGAACACTATGAGTGGGGCGATTTGTCTAGTAAGGGCCCCTTGGCTCTATATTACTTCTCCTATGTTGGGGAGTCTGTGGCGCCTAGGGTTGTCGTATATGATAGCGATATGAATTATGTTATTGTCAGCTGTCCTGAAGTCCGAGCTGTAAATAAGGATGGTTTGTAGGCGTTATCCTAAACTTCGTTAAAAATACATTTTTCTTACTTTTTATTACATTCGTAGTTATATTAGAGGATGTGTAAAGGGTTGAGGTGTTTTAAATGAAGTTTATCCAGAGTTTCCTGAAACGTTTTACGTCATACGTTGGAGAATATGGCAAGTCAAATCTACCGTTGCTGCTGCTGGTGGTGGGCTGCGTGTTTATGTTCTTGCCCTCGATGTTCCCGGACTTTAAGGTTTTGTATGTCCTGGGTGTCTGGATCTGGCCGTTCTGCTTTCTGTACTATTGCCGTCTGAGTGAACATCGCTTTAGCCAGGCCATTCTCTATATATTCTTGGCCGTGGGCCTGTGTGTCCGTTTTTATGGGGTTCTTGGTGTGGGGCTTGAAAAAGAGTGCCTGGTATTTACGGCTTTGCAGGCTTGTCTTTTTTGGGTTCCTTTTGCATGGGACGTTCGCTATTGTGTTAAGGAGGCTCCCTTTGTCAATACGCTGGTTTTCCCCACGGTATACGGTACCTTGAACCTTGTTTTTTCGGCTTGCGATCTTATTCCCCTGAACAACTTATCCTATGCCCAGTACGACAATAGGGCCATATTCCAGGTTTTGTCTGTTGTGGGGGAATTCGGACTTACCTTTCTTATAACTTTTGTGGGTTCCGTAGCCGTATACGTGATTATGCATTGGAACCGTGATGGTGCCAAACGTATAGGACTTGGCATGTTGCTAGCCTTGGTGGCCATGCATGCCTGGGGCATTTTCCAGATGGCTCATGATGAATCGTCTGATACGGTGCGAATTGCCCAGGCAATTGGGCCTAAAGTCGATCAACGCAAGGATGGTAGCTGGGAAACCTTGAGTTACGAACGTTATCTCCGTAGCTTTAACACGCTTGCAGAATCGGCTTACCGTGAACGTGCGCAGATGTTGGTTTTTAGCGAGGAGGCCTTTGCCGTTGCAGATTCGAGTGAGGGTGATTTTATTGCCAATGCCTCGGAGTATGCCCGTAAATTCAATATGCCCATCTTGCTGTCCCTAGGTGTCTATGATACGGATAACAGCCGAGAAGGGCTCTTCCAGAACAAGGTTGTACTGATAAATAACCAGGGAAAGATTTTATACGAGTATAACAAGCATAAACCTGTTCCCCTGGTAGAATCCTTTAATCTGGATGTGGGGCGTGAAAAGCTACCTGCGGTCCCTCTGGAAATAGGGGGGAAGGCCCATATTGTTTCTTTTGCCATTTGTTACGACGGCAATTTCTCGGATTTTCTTAGACCCCTGGATCCCAAGGTTCAGTTACTCTTTATTCCGTCATGGGCTTGGGATGGTATAAATGATTTTCATTACAGATCCTTGGCGGTTCGCGCGGTGGAACACGGTGTGAATCTGGTTGTGACTTCCTATGATGGCGTTTCGCTTGTCAGCGACGAGTACGGCCGAGAGGTCAATCGGAGACCGTTTAAGGATGTGGGATACGATAGGCTATTTATCTCTGACGTTCCTACGTCTGCCCATGAAACAGTGTATGCCAAAAACGGCGGATTTTTGAACTACGTCTACTTGATTCTATCGTTGATGTTCATTGGGCTTGGTGCCCGACGTACTAAGGATGGAAGTATCGAGGAACAGGCTGGTGCCTAGTCCTGCTTGTTGTCGCCCTTTTTCTTGTTGGGCTTGACAGCGTTCCAGACCATATAACCGATAAATAGAACGCCAAAGGCGAGAAGTGCAATTCCCAACTCGGAGTTGTACTTTTCGATGATATCCTTCTGACCGTGAGCCAAGTAGCCAAGGAAGGCCAGCACGCAGTTCCAGATGGTTGCGCCCAGGAATGTGAAAATGGCGAAGGGCAGAACCTTCATGCCGGCGATGCCTGCGGGAATGGAAATCAGCTGACGGATCACGGTGATGAGACGGCCGACAAAAGTGGAAATGACGCCGTGTTCACGGAAATAATCTTCGGCTTTCTGAACCTTCTGAACGTCCAGAAGCAGGAAGTGGCCCAGGCGGCTGTCTGCGAATTTGTAGATAATGGGACGGCCCAGGAACTTTGCCAGATAATAGTTGATGAATGCGCCGATCATGGCGCCGATGCTTGCGAAGAGCACGATCAGTACGATGTTCAGACCGGAATCGGGCTGGAGAGCCTTATAGGCTGCAGGGGGAACTACCAATTCAGACGGGAACGGGATGAAAGAACTTTCTACGGCCATGAGGAGGGTGATTGTGCCGTAGTTCAGGTGGGCGTTGTACCAGTCGATAATCAAGTTGTAAATCATGGTGGGCAAATATAGAAAAGCAAACTGTCTAGATTATGACAATAAGAAAAAGCGCAGCCATAAGGACTGCGCTTTTAAATTCTTTAGAACAAGTTAATTACTTCTTTTTCTTGCCCTTGGCTTTCTTGGAAGCTTTCTTGTCTTTCTTGGCTTTCTTATCCTTCTTGTCCTTCTTGCCACTCTTCTTGGACTTGGACGGTGCCGGTTCTTCTTCTTCTTCCTGTTCGACAACTTCCTGTTCCGGTTCGGCCTCAGGTGTGGTGTCGTAGGTTTCGCCAGTCTGGTATTCGATCACAGAAGATTCGCCAGAAGCTCTCTTGATGGCTTCCTTTGCTTCGTTGACGTATCTGCCGTCGGGGAAACGCTTCAGGTAGATTTCGTAGTCCTTGACGCGGTTGCCTGCCTTAACCAGTTCGAAGATTCCGGTTTCGGCTTCGTCGCGGAAGGCTCCGTTGGGATTGTCATTCAAGTAGGCGAGGAATGCCTTGAAGGTGTTCTGTGCCTGGATGACGCGGAACTTGTCGTATTCGCTGAGAGAGCGAAGCTTGGCTTCAACTTCTGCACGGCGCGGAGAGTCCGGATAGTATTCGATGAACATCTGCAGCATTTCGGGGTCGTTGCTAGCCATGACCTGATCGAAACGGCCGTCTTCCTGGCGTACCTGGTATTCCTTAAGTTCAACCTTGCTGGAGTCCATGGTGGCGTAGAGCTGTTCCTTGGTGGCCAGGTCTGCAGGGTGGCAGAAGGCCAGGTAGCTTTCGAGCACGTCGGTGAACTGAGTACGAGTAAATGCTTCGCTCATGTCGGGCAGGTTGCCGTCATCGTCGAGGTAGAAGCGGTAGTCGCGTTCAATGGCCATGCAGTCCCAGTCAGACAGGGTGTCCTTGACTTCGCTGTTCTGACGGAGTACGTCGTCGCGGTCATGGAGCTTGAAGCGCATCTGGCGGTCACGGCGGCTTTCGCGGCCGAAGTCCAGAGAAATTTCCAGGCCGACGCGTACAGGCCATTTGTACTCAACCTTGGTCATGGTCAGGTCGGAGTAGGGAGACGGGCTTGCACTTGCATCCTTGGTACGGGCTGTAATGTCTTCGTAGGGCATGAATTCCTTGCGGACATTCAGGCCGATCTTCAGGTCCACGTCCTTGAACACTTCGGTGATGCGGTATTCCAAAGCGCCAGAGACAAAGGCCGTATTGAGAATTTCGGTGTGGGTTTCGGTGTTGCCCAGATAGTCGTCATAGAACGAGAAGAAGTGGAAGCCGAAGCCGCCGAGAACGCGGAGGTCCAGGTCGCCGACCAGGTTTACGGAGAAACCGGCGAGGAAGGACGGAGCGTAAGTCATGAAAGACAGTTCGCGGTCGTTCTGTTCGCCCTTGCGCTTGCCACCATTCACTTCATCGGGAACGGTGTATTCGGGACTATCTTCGATGGTACCGAACTGGATGGAGTTGACTTCCACACCCAGCCAGATAGTAAAGGGAATATCGGCCTTCCAGAAGGGGGTGATGAGGGGAGACCAGAGTGCACCGGCAGAGATGGGCACTGTCATGACTTCAGCATCGATACCTTCGTCTAGGATGCCGTTTTCACCCTTAAAGTTCAGGAAAGCGGGCTCACCCTGCACATAGAGCTGGGTACGCCAGTTGGAACGTTCAAAGTCTGCGGCCTGTGAGGCGGCAGCGATAAAAGACAAAATTGCAAATATTTTACGCATCAGTGTAAATCTAATTTTTTATTACAGTTGTCGTGGGGCGATTTTGAGGATAATGGCTAAAAAGTGAGTAAAAAACCTACTCCAAACATTAATATCCCAGTTCCAATTAGGGATCCGCCGACAGTTAACTTGCGGTCGCCCTTCTTGACCAGGTCATGGTTCTTGTTCACCTGGGCCTGGTAATGGCTGCCATTTAACGTCGAGGGAATGTTTAACTGGTCTTTGATGTGGCGGGCATCGTCGTAATCCTGGTTGGCGAGATAGGATAGAAGTGCTCCTGCCAGCAGGGGGGCGATGGACGAACCCATCAGGACCTTGCCTATGAAGTTCTTTTTCTGTTCCTTGACCCATGCATTCTGGATTTCCATTTCAACGGGGGTTGTAATGGGTTGCAGGGTGACATTTACACTGGTCGGGTCTGTGGGACTGGCATAGAAAGAAACAAGTGTGTCCTTGAATCCCTCTTTACGAATTTGAATAAATGAACTGCCGATGTCGTTTAGGTCGAATTTGTTGGGGGACTTTCCAATGGCGTGTGAGGTGGGGGAAATGGGTGAGGATCCTGCGTAAATGTAGGCCCCTTCGGGAATGGTGAATACGCGAAGTTCCGGTTTGACCTTCTTTAGCTTTACAGAAAGTTTTGTGGTGTCATAGGGAATCGGTTTGATGGTCTTCTTTGCGCCCCAGATTTGGCTATTGACTTTCCAGTAGGCGTAGATATCAACTTTTTCGGTGTCCTGGAGGGCGAATGTGCAGGGTGTCTTACAGATGTCGTCCTTGCCGGGGATGGTAATTGTGGCACCTTCCGGTTCCGATTCCAACTTGACGTAGCTGACGTTTCTTTTCTTGGTGGGGAGCGGTTCTCCCTTGAGTTGTTTGATGAAGTTGGAAAGTTTGTTGTCGGTAATGGCGTCGCCTAAACCATTGAAAACAGAGAGGTTTGCGGTTGCGGTAAGGGGCTTTGCCGTTGAATCGGTCAAGTCGAGATGTGTCATGTAGAGTGTCAGGGAATCCTGGCTTGCGCCGGCAGAGATGCTCCCCTGGTATACGGAGGCTGCTCCGTAGAGTGCCAGCGAATCCTTGATGCAGGCGGAACTTCTGCAGTAACCGAATTGAGTCCTGTTGGCGACGACAAGGGGTGTTCCTGATTCCTTGATCAGCTGGAGTAATATTGGAGAAAGCTGTGCATCGAGAGCTGAATCAATGGATCTTTTTTCTAGGGCTACAAAGATGTGCTTTCCTGCCACGGAGTCCAGGAAGGTGGGCTGTCTTTGTTCTTCGGATTGTTCGGTGGATGCCTCGGTAGATTGTTCCGGGAGTGCTTCCTGGGAAGAATCTGCCTGGGTGGCTGTGGTGTCTGCGACTTGTTGGGCTTTGGGATTCAATAAGTCATTGCCCTGTTCGTCAACAATGCTCTTGAATCGGTTCTTGGCAATCTTGATAATGGTAAACTGTCCCTTGATGTTTCCGCCAAGGAGGACTGAATCCTGTTGGATGCCGATAAACTGGGCGTATTGAGTGACGCCAGAAACCAGGTCAACCTTGGCTCTAACGCCGTGATCCTCGGCAGCGAACAGGAACGTGATGCCTGCAGTCAATAATAGAAGAAGAATTTTTTTCATAGAAATGCCTAGAACGAAAGGATGAATCCTAAGGTGAGCAGAGTGGCGCCTGTTGCGAGGCCTGCGATAGTTGTCTTGCGTGCGGTTTTTGCCTTGTCTCTGGAATCACGGAAGTCCTGTTTTGCATTTTCATAGGACTGTGAATGTATCCGAGTTTTTTCTAGAGTCTTCTTGGCATCTTCGGCGCGGGATATCTGGTAATAGGTGACAGCACCTGCAATTCCGCTAACGAATAGGGGGATTGCCGAGCCGATCATCATCTTGTATCCGAAACTGCGACGACCCCTCTTGGCGACAATGTCGTTTTGTTCCTTGATCAGATTGTCGTCATAGGTGGGGTGCAGGGATACGATCAGGTAGGAAGTGTCTTTTGGAGAAAGTGTAACTCGGATGGTGGTGTCGGTGAATTCCGGACGGAACAGGTGCAGTAAAACTTCTCCCATGAGAGCTTGTTCTTCGGATACGCTGACAAATGCTGATGAAACATAGTCGGGCTTATCTGCAAGGTCTGGCCTGGAGGTGCCGATATAGATATCTGCATTGCTGGGGATTGTAGATACATGCAAAAGCTTTTGAGCATGAGCTCCAGTAAACAATGCCAGAATGACGAGTAGGGTCGAGAGTATGGTTTTCATCTTAGAACCCCTCCCTAAGGAATGGCCCGCTAATGACGACCTGTTCGTTGATGTTTTCTAGAACCCAGTATGTATTTGGGAACGGATTGTTGGCGTAGTCTTCGCCTTCGATAACAATGGAACAGGAATATTTACAGGGGTTTGGTATGGCGAGTAGGGAATTCCGGAAACTGTAGGTTAGATTGTCTGACCCTGATGTGACCCGAATCTTTGCGGGATTTACTCCAGAACCCATATCGATGACGTTGAAGTAGATTGTGTCTGAATGGGCTGCGCTAGTTTTGTTTGGTGCCAGTTGCGGAGGAATATCATCCGTAAAGTAAATGGTGCTTGCCGTAATGGCTGTACTCTTGGGAATGTCTACTTCTTGCTTGTTTGCTGTGTATTCCGGTCTGCTAATGTCGCGGGCGTAAATGTGTAGACCTGTCTGGGCCTCCACGGGAACCTGAATTTCGGAGTGAGATTCACTATTCGTAACGACTTGCAAGGTGTCGCCTGCAGCATTGGTCAGGATGATTTCTGTGTTGACCGTCTGATCGTAGGGGAAACCCCTATAGATGACCGGAATGGTCAATAGGGATTGCTCTTCGGTTTTAGTGGTAAAACTAAAGACATCTGTAGTTGTCGTATAGCCCTTGCCTGCATCGTTTGTGACGAGCATGCTGACGGCCCAGTAGACCGTGTTACTTGGAAGGTCTTCGTTTACGATGCCTTTGAGGCTGATATTGTTGTTGCAGTCTGTGGTGCCTAGGGAACTGGTCCAGATGTCATCCTTTTCATCGCTGGCGTAAATGGTGCAGTAAGCTGTTTCCCATGGATCCAGCCCCTCGGTCTTCCAGCGGAGGGGAATGCCCTTTTCGTTGTTTCGTTCTACTTGGTTATAACCGTTAGCGGGATATTCCAGCTGAATTCTATTGGGTGTGTTGACTAGAACTTCAAAATGAGTGCGAACGGTGTCTCCGTATAGGTCTACTGTTTCAAGGAATCCTTTTTTTATTCCGGATGAAGTGAAGGCGTATTGGAACGATTCTATGTTGAAGAACTGACCGTCAAGTTCCCAAAGCAGACTGGCGTATAGAGAACTAGCCTCGTTGACGGGTTCGTCGTTGAGGGTGTACCCTGCATAAAACTTGTAGGTCTGGTTTGCTTCCAGATAGATGGTGTCGCCGATGACGTAGTGGGAACGGTTGTCGTTCGATAAACTTGCTCCCGATGGTAGCACGTACACCTGTTGGCTAAGAACGTTCTCTGGTTCTCCGATAAGGGCATCGCTGCCACATGCGACCAGCATACAGGCGAGAAGCGGTAAGAAGGATAGCTTTCTCATTATGGATCCTCTCTGTATGTTTTGTCGGAGTACAGATAAAAGTACCGAGTGCTCTTGTTTCCGCTCTGATCGTAAACTTCAATGGATAGAATTCGGTAGGTCCATGTGCTGGAGATGGGCATTATCACCTTAAGGGTGTCTCTACTAATGTTGTAATCCAGGATGATGTTTCCGTCAAGCTTTGCAGAACTTGTGGAAAGTACGACGTTGCCTCCGCCATCCTTTAAGATGAAATTCAAGGTGTCCTGGAGGAGGAGGGTATCTTTATTGTCGATGGAAGAAATTGTTGGGGGCGTGATGTCGGCGAACTGCAGCGAATCAAGGCTGTATACCTGATTTTCCTTAAGGGAAATTTCCCTTATAATTGGCTGTAAGTCGGGAGTGTCGCTGGCAGATACGATGAATGTTATTTTGCCTGGGGTGATTGGCTTGATGTAGAATCTTCCTGCGGAATCGGCGTGAAATTCCTTTGCCCTGTACAGAGTGTCGCCGGAATTGCTGATAATCGTGACTTGGATAGATTGGGGAATCTGTTTAGACGGGGGAATGACCGTAGCGAGAATTCCACTTTCGTTCGAAAGGCCGGCGGTATAGAACTCACCCTCGATGGATTGCGAGGATTTCATATCCAGTTCGTTGTAGGCCGATACAGACCAAGTGTATTTGGTGAGCGGAGCAAGGCCTTTGTGGTAGCTGAAAGTCGATGAACTTAGGATTGTGTCCAGAATGATGCCGTTGTCTTTTTGGGATGTCGGGAAGGCTTCTTTTAAGACGAAGTGGTAATATGTATCCCAGTATCGGTCTTGTTCTGTGGTGTACCAGGAAAAGTTGATGTCTTCGTTGGGTGGAATTTCCTGGGTGCTGTTTGCCGGAATGATTTTTTTCAAGTTCAGTGTGGGAGGAATGGCTGCATAGAGGGTGATTGTGTCGCTGATGGTATCGCCAAAGAAGTCTACCAGGACGAATGCGACTTTATGCAGGCCGGGTGTCTTGACTGAAGCCTTGAAACTATACTCTGTGGCAAAGGGTGTTCCGTCAAGGGTCCAGAAGATATCCTGGCTGCGAATGGCTTTAGATGGATATACAGAAGACAGAAAAATCAGGGAATCGTTGGGGGCGACAGTGTCGTTCTTGATTCGAACGGAAGTTTCGTCAAAGGTCTGTGTGATGAAGGCGTCTACCCGGACTTCCTGGTGGTCGCGTTCGTCAAAAATATAATTGTCGGAATCGGTGCAGGCGACAATTGCGATTGCAATAAGGGCGGTGAGGAGGGAGGCTATTTTCACTGTTTACCTCCGGAAGATTCTTTAACGTAGAACGTCCTTATGGAAGTGGTATCGCTATCGCCCAGGGGATCGGTCACAATGACTCGGAAAGAGTGCTTGCCCTTTGCAAGTCCCGATTGCCTGATTTCATTGAGTTCACCCACTGCATAATTTGTGTGGTCGATTGTAATCACATGTTCCAGCAGCTGGTTCCTGTCGTTGTCGCTACTGCTCCACTTGAAAAGAAAGGCGGTGTGGCTATCCCCGATTAGAGTGTCTCCGTCGGAGGGAAAGGTTGTCTCGCTCAACATAGGGGGTGCATTGATAATAATTGTGAATTCCCTCTCGATGGAATTGCCGTCTTGATCGTGAATGACGACCTTGTTCGGGATGCGGTTAGGATTTGTCTGCCCTGCTAGGGCATTTTTTGAGGATATGGGGAATGTCCGTCCACTATCAATAAGTTCCTGATCGTTATACCAGTAGTAGGAAACATCATCTTTATACTTGCTGGGTCGAACCTTTGCAATTAGAGCCGAGGACTCATTGGAATTGATTTTTCGAAGGGTGGAGTCCTGCTTGCCGAATTGTTCTACGACGACAGACGCGCCTGTGATGACCGAAGAGGTGCTTGGGGCGTCGGGAATGTCTAGGCATGCGACAAGAAGTGCTCCCATGAGGATGGCGGCACCTGCGTTAAATAGGGCGAAAAGTAGTTTTCCCATACAAAACATTTTAGCAAATCTTCTATATTCCTGTTTATGAGTGAAGAAAATTTTGAGTACAAAAATGCCATGGATCGTCTGGAGTCCATTTTGGAACGGATTGACAATTCCGAAATGGAAATTGACGAATTGGCTGGCCAGGTTCAGGAAGCGACAGAACTGTTGCGCAAGTGCCGCCAGATTCTCCTGAAAACCGAACAAAATGTACAAGAGGCTTTGGCTAGCCTCGATGGCGAAGTGGAAAAATAACAGATGTCTGAATCTGCTAATGGAATCCCGTCTTCTATCCCCGCCCTGGAGGTGGATGGCCTGACTGTAAAGTTCCCCATTCGCGGGGGCGTTCTGAGCAAGGTCCAGAGCTACTTTACGGCTGTGGATCATGTCAGCTTTACCTTACCCCAGGGAAAGATCCTTTCTATTGTGGGGGAGTCGGGCTGTGGAAAGTCTACCCTTGTAAAGGCCCTTGTGGGCCTGAATCCCATTGCTTCCGGAAGTTTCAAGGTCTTTGGCCAGGAAGGGGGCCGTGCCGCAGGTGGCAAGGGACTCCGCATTTCGGACGTGATGCAGATGGTTTTCCAGGATCCCTTTAGCAGTCTCAATCCGAGGCAGACCGTTTCTGAAATTTTGACCGCGCCGGTGGTGGCTCGGGGAGCATCCTTTGAAGAAGCCGAGAAGCGGGCTCGTGAACTGTTAGACCGCGTGTCGATTCCCAATGGAGCCCTGGACAAGTTCCCTCATGAATTTTCCGGTGGCCAGCGACAGCGCCTGTGCATCGCCCGCAGTCTGATGGTGCAGCCTAAAATTTTGCTTTGCGACGAAGTGACAAGCGCCCTTGACGTTTCTGTGCAGGCGCAGATTCTGCATTTGTTGAATGACCTGCGAAATGACCTGGGGCTTTCCATCGTGTTCATCAGTCATGATATGCAGGTGGTCCGTGCGTTAAGTGACGAAGTCCTGGTCATGTACTTTGGCAAGGTGGTTGAACGTGGCGACGCCGACGTTGTCTTGACCAATCCCCAGGATGATTATACGAAAAAATTGCTGGCTAGTGTGCCTACCATCAAGCGAACCTAGAATTTGATTTATGGCTAATTTCCGTAGAAAAACAGAATCCCGCGAAACCCGCTTTTATGAACTGCGGATCGAAAAAATGGTTCAGGGTGGCGATGGCATGGCCCGTTTGCCCGATGGCCGAATTTGCTTTGTGCAGGGAGCCCTGCCTGGGGAATTGTGCAAGGTTCTGCTAACCTTTTCCAAGAAAGATTTTACCCGCGGAAAGGCTATCGAAATCATAGAGGAATCTCCAGATCGCGTAAAGCCGTTTTGCCCCCATTATGGCAAGTGCGGCGGATGTAGCCTGCAGCACCTGGATGCATCAAGGCAGATTGAATATATGGAACGTGTGGAACGGGAAAACTTTAAGCGCCTGGCTCATACGGAACTGCCTGCCGATTTTAGAATTCACTTTGGTAAACCTTGGGAATATCGCAATCGTGCCCGCGTAGTTTATTGCGGCGACCGCGGCAAGGGCGAAAGAGGAGCTTTCGGTTTCCGCGGTCAGGAAAGCAACGATGTGGTGCCTTTCAAGAAGTGCCCTGTACTGACACCTGCCCTGAATGAATTCCTGAACGGTGCCGGCCGGGAACTTTGTGCCGCTAACCGCGATGCCCGCGAACTGAACATCTTTGATAACGGTGCGGGCGAAGTCAGCTATTTCTATCGCGGTATGCCCAAGTCCGATTTTGAAAAGAATGCGGTCAGCGTGGTGGATATTTGCGGCAAGAAAATCAAGTCCGATGCGTCGGTGTTTTTCCAGAGTAATTTAGGATTGTTGCCGGAACTGGTGGAAAGCGTTCGTAAGGCTGTGGAGGCTGGTATCGCCTCCGGAGAATCCAGCGATGAATGGCTGATTGACCTGTTCAGCGGCGTAGGCTTCTTTGCCGCCCTTTTGCAGGACAAGTTTAAACGCGTGACGACGGTGGAACGTGAAGACGGTTGCCTTAAGCATGCCAAGGTGAATCTGGCGGGTACCGCCAACTGCGAAAATGTTTCTGCCCCTGCCGAAGACTGGCTGGCCAACCATGTGGTGGATGTTCCTGCTACGCTTATTGTGGACCCTCCTAGAACAGGACTTCCCAAGGAGGCGCTGGAGGCCATTATTGCCAGTTCCGTAAACCGTCTGATTTATGTTTCCTGCGACCCCGTCACCTTAGCCCGTGATTATGCCAAGTTTGCTGTGGCAGGGTTCAGCTTGAAGCAGGCGGAAGGTTTTGCCTTCTACCCACAGACTCCCCATATGGAAATGATGTTTGTACTGTCCCGCTAAAATTTTTATTACACAATTAGATGTTCCATTTTTGCTACTTTACCTATAGTAAGAAAAGAGGTGTTATGAAAAAGTTGTTCCTTGCCATGATGGCTTTCGCTCTTGCAATTTTTGCCGGATGCACTACCGAAGAACCTTCCATTGTCTGTGGCCGTGACTGGAATGCCGGCTCCATGGTTGTTGCCGATACGACCAGTGAATTTGATTTGGCCGACCAGATGGTAGTGCAGTTCAAGTATGGCAAGAACTTCGACTTTACCAACTTGAAGGTTGCCTTTTACGAAGGTTCTACGGCTCAGAAGGGTGCCGAAATCTGGTCTCGCGATGTAAAGGTTACCGAAAAGATGGGTGTGTATACCTTGCAGGGTAAGTCTAGACATGGTGGCATGATGCTGGCCCGCGAAATGTGCAAGCATCGCAAACCCGGTTCAGTCATGATCGAGTTTAGCGCCGATGGCCGAGTGCTTGCTACCAAGGATATTCAACTTGTAAAGACCCGCTAATTTTATGAAGAAGAGTAATTTGATCCTGGCGGGTTCCGCCATTGCCTTGAGTGCAGCCCTGGTGGCTTGCGGTGATTTTCCCGTGACCATGAACTATACGCTTTCGGAACCGGTTAAAATGGAAATGATTGCCGAAAGCTATATCACCACTCTCGATGAAAAGGGTGACGAACGCGTTGGTACTCATACCTTGACCAATGTGAAAATTCAGTATTCAACATCGGGCGATACCACCAAGGTCCATAGGGATTACGTCATCGACAATTCCAGTGGCTACCTGAAGAACTATTACCCGACGGCTCTGGCCTGGCGTGCAAAGTCTGTGGACTTGGCTGCCATCGATCGCAAGGTCGTTAGCATTGACGGTCTGAACGAAGGCTACGATAGCATTGTGACGAAACTGCCCATGCCCAAGCTGTGGCACGAACAGTTGCTGAATCCTGAATTTAAGCCTCACCTGGCCCGTGCCGAAAAGCACCGCTGGGAAATGGATCACCTGCTGGTGGGTGAAATTCCTGCCAAGGGAAACATCACGCAAAAGCTGAAGGATGAAGGCCGATTGAATTTCGCCTTGATCCAGGTTGATTCTGTGGTTGTCCGCGGTTTTGAAAATCGCGACCATCGTCGCTGCCTGGATTATGTGGTTTACTTGCAGGAAACGGAAAGCTTCCCCTATTTCATTTGGGAACAGCATGTCAATTCCAAGATCGTAGACGAAAAGTTCAAGAAGTATAACAAGGGCCTTAAGGCTGAATACCAGACCCGCTACGAAATCATGATTGACCCCAAGACCGGTATCCCCTGCCTTTCTCATGAAACCAAGGTCGGTACCCATACCATGGTGAATCCGGAAACTCGCGATACGGTGACCTTCACCAGCCATATTACCGTGGAACGTATGTTCAATACCATAAAGCCTGGCGAAGAGGGTAACGAGTAATGCGTCGCTTGGTTCCTGCAGCTTTTGTCGCGGCCTTGTTGGCTGGTTGTGCTAGCCATCCCTCGCCTCAGCAGACGATGGTAGACGACCGCCACCTGGTTTACGTGGATATGTATAAGGCCTATAGAAAGGCTGAAGAAGACTATCTGAACTTGCTGTTCAATATCGAACGCATGCCGGAGGAAGAAGAACTCTGGATGATGAAACGCGAAAAGATGCTGGAACTGAATCAGCTGAAAGAATTTATGCTGAATGCCCGCCAGGAACTGGATGAAGCCATGCGACTGTGGGAAATGCATTTGTTGGATGTTCAGGCTGATTTGAAACAGGCTCAGTTAAAGGCCTTTAATCCCAACTTCAAGGGAGAGGATGCCCAAAGGACAAGTCCGGGACAGTTATTGCCTAACGAGGCCAATCAAATTCACAAGTAATTTAAAAAGACCTTCGCTGATGCGGAGGTCTTTCTGCTATTGTGGGTATTGGCTACTGCCAAGTGTTGAGGAAGCCCATGCCAACCGCAAACTTGATTCGGGTGGGGGCGATGCATTCGGGAATGATGGGCAAGTCGATAGGATTCAGCTTGCGGCCTCCCTCTAGATTTTCGTCTTCACCGATGCGACTGAGGCCGCGGGCGAATGTCAGGCTGATATCCAGGGGAATGCTATAGAACAGCTTGTTGCTCCAGCGGAAACTCAGGCCTACGTCGCGATCCCAGAATTTGCCCTTGGTCATTTTGTGAGGATCGAACCATCTGCCGTTCCATGCTGCACCAATCTGGGCGAACAAGTCGAAGTAGAAATCGCGGGTGCTGAAGATCCATGCAGACTTGCGCCAGTCGCTGTAGATGGGGAACAGGTAGTGGACTTCGGCCATGGCGGTTCTGGTGCCTGCCAGGGTATAGTCTTCGGAACTGCGGAGGTAGGGGTAACCTTCCAGGAATAGCGGGAGATAATAGTAGGTGTCCAGGGTGTCTTCCTTGGTGTCGGTATGCCATTTGAAGATCCCGTTGATTTTTCCGCCTGCTGCAAGGCGGGCTCCTGTCCAGGGACTCTGCAGACTTCCGTAGAGATCGATGCCCACCTGGTTCAGGGTGAAGTTCCTGTACTTGGGGGTAATCTTGCCAGAGGCGTCGACGGTAAAGCTTTCGGAGAATGTTCCCGGACGATACAAATCCGAGTTGGACGTCTGATAGTAAAGGAACAGACCATTGCCTTGTCCGTCAATTCCGGTGCCGCCTTCGCTATGGTCGCCATAGAGGCCAAGGGCGAATAAGGCGGTAACGCGCTTTTGGTAAGTCCAGTCAAAGTTGTCTTCGTAAAGGTTGAAGTTGGCCCAGTCGTAACTGAGGGCGAATTGCAACGTGTCGATGGTCTTGAAAATGCTGTAGCCTGCGGCACCCATAACGGATTGCATGGGGACTGCATAATGGGTGGTGCCGATTGAATCTCCATAGGCTCGAGGATCTTCGTAGCGGATGGTGTCCATGCTGGTGTAGTTGGCGTAGGAGTAGGCGAGACTCAAATCAATGGGTGTGCTGCGGTTTTCCCAGGAAATGAAGAATTCCTTTTCTTGCCTGGGGTTTAGACCGCTTCCGTTGATGTAGTCAAAGCCGGAACCTATTTCCAGCAAGAGTCCCATCTGGATGGTGTTCTTCTTGAGAGGGTCAGTGAGAAGTACTGCCAGACCGGCCTTGGCCTTGACTTGGCCGTCTCCAAAGACTGTTAGGTCCGGAGCGTTTTCCGAGAAGGCTACCATGGGAACAAACAGGGGAACTGACGGAATTGGCTTATAGTCTTCTTCGATGCCTGCAAATTCCAATTCCTGGAAATCAATTGCCTTGACCACGCGCTGTAAGGGGGCTCCCTTGAGAACAATTTCCTTGGAACCTTCGTGGGAGGTAATGGTTCTGGTGGTGTCTGCGATTTTTATGATGGAGTCGCGGAGGGCGATGGAGGGCTGCGGTGTGCAGGGTGCCACGGAGTCTGCGACGGTAGAATCGGTGAGGGCGGTGTCGCCACTTGTTGTGTCAGCGTTGCAGACGCTCCAGGTTGTATCTGCAATCTGGATGGTGGAATCTCGTTGGGTAACGCTAACTGTTGTGTCTGAAGATGTGGGAACAAAAATGCTGTAGGCCAACTTATACAGGGAGAATCCGTCCTTGTCGTAGTTGGTATAGTACAGTGTATCCCCTGCCAGGGTCGGAGTGAATGCGCCACCAACTACGTTGGTCAGGGCGTGCTCTACGCCGGTATTGATGTTCTTCTCTATAAGGTTGAAGATTCCGTTTCTGTTGCTGGAGAAAACAATCTTTTCGTTGTTCAGCCAGTTTACGTCACGTTCGTCAAATTTCGTGTTACTGATAATCTTGAAGTTCTTTCCGTCGGAGTCCAGCAGGGCGATGCCGCGGGTTTCGTTATCGAAGAAGCCGAAAGCAATCTTCTTTCCGTCGGGGCTGAATTTCGGACTATAGATGTTATAGTACCGGAGGCTGGAATCAGGAACGTACAAGTCTACTGGTTCTTCCGTTTCGTAATCCTTAAGATCCTTGGGGAAGGAAACCTTACTCAGGACGAAGCGTGTGCTGAAGGGTTCGCGACGGACAAAAGCGATGGTTGTACCTTGAGGATCGATTGCAGGATATACTGCATCTGTCAGGTAGGATACCGTGATTTCATTCTTGTTGGTGTCGGCTACGGCGATGTCGAAATGGGCGTGGCCATCCTTGTCGCGGTTCTGGTAGGTGACGTAGGCTAGCATAGGTCCGCGGATGGAATCTTCGTAGACGTCGATGCCCTTATCCAGCCATGCCTTTTTCAGTTTGAATCCTGTCTTTGCGAAATCGGATATGTCGATGGTGCTGTCTGCGCCTTCGATGTCCACTTCTCCAATTTCCACTTTTACGTTGGCGGTATCTACGGCGGAACTATCCTTGTTTGCTTCGGTGCTGTCCTTTTCCTCTTCGAGAGGCATCTTGAACAGGCCGCCATCAAACCATGCGCCGCCAAAGTTGGAAACGCCGTAGAGGTGCTTGCCTGCTACGATGGGAAAGTCATTCCAGAAAGCGTCTTCGGTAAGCTTGGTGCCTTCGACCAGTTTTCCCAGGGAGTCTTTCTGTGCGGTGTAAGCTTCTGTGATTTCCTTTTTCCAGGCGTCGTAAAGTTCCTGCTCGCTAATGCCAAGAACGTTTCTGATGGCACCATCCAGGGTCATGCGCTGGTATTTAGAAAGGTTTTCCCAGATTTTTGGGACTGCGTCTTCACCGTAATGCTTGTCGATGTAGCGGACCAGGGCGAATCCCTGAGTGTAGGGGCCCAATTCCGCAAAGAGGGAATTGTCCGAAAAGTCGTGCATGTATTCCAGGCTGAGCAGACTGTCGTTCAGGGCGGCCACGCGGAGGAGCATGTCACGGTGGGTGTCCCATCCGTCAAAGCCCATGCGGCTGGATTCATATTGTGCCGTACCTTCGGCAAGCCAGAGGGGCTGCAGGGTGAAGGGCAGCAGGCTGGCGAAATCGCTGGTGGTGCGTTCGTTGTAATAGTCGGTGTAGCTGAGCTGAAGGCCGTATACGTGGGGGTTAAACTTGCTTCCGCTTTCGATACTGACCAAGTGGCTGAATTCGTGGGTCACCACGTCGGTGAGCCAGCCATGGGAACTGCGAACCTTAAAGTCCCAGTTGGTGAGCCACAGGTTCAGTGCGTTTTCGCTGGGGATGGCGCTGCCGTTACTGTAGAGGGCGTTGTTCAGTGTGACGTTGACGCGGCCGGGCAGGTCGTGGTAACGACCGACGACGCTGTCGTAGACAGCCTCGGCGTAAGCCGATGCCTTGGCCGCGTGATCGGTGTATTCTGCGGGATAATGGAATTGGAAGTGCTGTGTTCCTGCAGTCTTCCATTTGATATCGCTCTGGTTGCCGTAAAAACCTGCGGCCATGACCGTCGCCGAAAAGAGGGCTACGGAACCTACCAGCTTTTTCACAAGTCTCGTTTTATGTATGCGTTTTTTTATCAGCTTTTTCAAAATAAAAATCCAAATTATCTATTCCTCTAAAATCTATAAAAATTAGGGGTCGTAAATACCAAAAGACCGTCCCATAAGAGACGGTCTTTCGTGTTTAGGAGGAGAATGAATTTCTAGATCGAATTACTTGCCGAAGTAGGCTTCCTTCATGCCGTCGATCAGCTTGGTGCCCTGCTGAGAACCTGCTGCGGATTCGAAGAGAGCGAACTGACCGGTGTAACCCCAGTGCTGCAGCGGAATTTCAAGTTCTTCGCTGATTTCGCGGAGGGCGGTCATGTAGTTCAGCACGGACTGTGCGTCGGCACCGGTATTCAGTGCACCGAATTCGTTGATGATCACCGGAACGTTGTTCTTTACAGCCCAATTCTTGGCGGGGAGGACAACGCTCATGATGAATTCCTTGCTGCCGCGCTTGTAGTAATTCTTGATGTTGGACTTGATATAGCTTACGGTGGACTTGGTTACGCCGAAGTCTGCAGAGTATTCGCTCCACTTTTCCTTGTCGTAGGGGAACATCAGGTTCTTGATGGTCTTGGTGTCGCTCCAGCTTGCACCCTGGTGGGTGAATTCAAACGGATCGTAAGTGTGAACGGCGTAGATGATCTTGTCGTCGTTCAGCGGTTCTCCCTTGGCAAGGTTGCTGATGGAGTACCATTCTGCATCGCCGAAGACCAACATGTGGTTCTTGTCGACGGTACGGATGGAGTCGATGATTTCCTGTGCAGCCTTGCGCCAGGAGGCGGAAGTGACTGCGCCGTTGGACATATCCGGTTCGTTCAAAAGTTCGAAGAAGATGCTTTCGCGGCTGTTGCTTGCATAGTGCTGGGCCACATGCTTCCAGACGTTTGCCATCATGGTTACGTACTGGGGATCGGCTGCGGTTTCCTTGTTGTAGCCGTTGTCGTATTCATGGTAGTCGATAACGAAGGACATGCCAGCCTTTTCAGTCCAGGTGGCGAAGGAATCCAGAACGGCGAAGAGGTTCTTGTCGTCAAATTCCAGGGCGGCGGCCTTACCGGCAACGACGTCGTCGCGGTTGGTGGCGTAAGCATCCAGGTCAATGGGGAGGCGCAGAGCCTTGATTCCATTTTCGGCCATCAGCTTGATGTCGCTTTCGTCAAACTTGAACTTGCCATTGAAGGTGTAATTTGCATCTTCGAGCCAGTTGGTAATGTTGATGCCCTTGTCCAGCAACTGCATTGCCTTTGCCTGCAGCGGGTTGCTGATGGTGATGTCGCCAATGACGTTTTCCGGGAATTCAGGATCCTTGATGGTCATGTCGGCCACGTCCTTAGCCACTTCGCTGGTGTCCTGCAGGTACAGGTTGTCGATAAGAACGGAGTCCATTCTTGCCTTACCCTTGGCCTGGAAGCTGATCTTTTCGATATGGGCTGCGTTGAATTCAACCTTTTCGCCCCAGCCACCCTGAGTCAGGTCCTTGAAGCGGACTTCCACCTTCTTCCACACACGGGATGCCTTGACAGTTGCAAGATGTACGTCGTAGTCTTCAACGTCAGAGATTTCTACATGGATTTCATGAGCGTCACCCTTGAACCAGTAGGTAACTCCGCCGTATTTGGTAAAATCCATGTCGTCGCTGGCGATATAGACGCCCCAGCCTACATACGGATCATATTCGTAACCACCCTTGTCCAGGTTATAGTAGACTGCAAAGGCGTAATCAGTGCCGTTGTCGGAACGACGTGCCTTGGGGTAGCCGTTATCGTCTACCGGGGTAAGGATGGTGGAATTGCCCTTGTTGTCCTTGTCGCTATAGGTGTACCAGCCTGCTTCGTTAATCAGGGCCACGCCGTCACCGTCTTCGAAGTCATCCACCAGGAGGCCGATGCCGGTTTCTGCGGGGATGTTGATGGCCGGAGTAATCTCGGTGGCTTCTTCAGGAATGGTCAACACGAACTCTTCAGTGGTGTCTGAGGGAACGACGGTGGTGTCGCCCGGAACAACAGGAACAGTCGTAGTGTCAACGGGGGTTTCCCCTGCCGGCAAAGTGTCTACAGGCGTGGTGTTGCCGGTTCCGCTAGTGGTGTCTGCAGGGAGAACTGCAGGATCGTCGGAATTGGCACCGGAAGAAGAACTGTCACCGCAAGCAGTTGCCATGAGGGCGAAGGTGGCTGCTGCAGAGAGTGTTGCCAGAGATTTCAGCTTAAGATTCATTTTATCCTCGTAAAGAGTTTTTGATGAAATTAGACATTGTATTTCCGATGTAAAAATATAATTGGAGGGGGCTTTTTTGCCCTTTTAAAAAGAATAAAGAATCAAAACTGTAGTTAATGTTTTTATATTGTTTTATGTTTCCTAATGTTTTACACAGAGTATTATCACCAGTCCATACAGAAGACGTCTAAAAAGGCGGCTGGTGCTGCAGCGTTACATTGGGAACGTCAGAAGATTTCTGACCGTCGGTATTCCGGTTGCAATCGTATTGATGTTCACGAAGGGGAGGTTCCCTCTTTCGGTTATGTTTCGTCTGATGGGATGGAACAAGTTGGCGTATATGTGGTGCTTCGGGGGCGCAATTTCCCCGATGGCATTTATGCCTATGATGCTGATGGCCGTAGCGGTGCTCCCAATGTGGCGGGACAGCTGGTAAAAATCGGCGGAAAAGATGAAATGAAACGTCTGGCCGAGGCGTTCCCCCATAAGGATTTTTTGCTGGACACTCCGATTCTGTATCTGTTTACTGGAATTTTGGAACGATCCGTGTGTCGTTTCAAGGAAGGGGCTTACTCTCGAATTCTGCAAGATGTGGGTGCCTGTGTGGGAAGCGTGATGCTGCATGCCAAGGCCAAGGGGGCGAAGGTTTTCCCCTTGGGCGGTTTTGTGGATGACCAGGTGGCTGTTTCCCTGAAACTCCCTTCTACGGAAGTGCCTCTGGCGGGCCTTGCGGTGTTTCCGGAGTATAGCGAACTGGCTTACGATTCCATTGACGATGGTGTTGGGGAGTCGGCATACTCCAATCGCAGCGAGGCGGATCCCTTGTTGATGGCGGCGGAGCCTGGTGCCAGTTTTGATGCGGGTTGTGTAAGTGCCTCTAGCCGTTACCCGTCCCGATTTATGCGCCAGAATCGTGGAGAGTGCATTGAAGATTTGAGCAAGTGCATCCGTGTGCGTCGCCTTGCTACGCAAGCCCTGCCTGGGGATGAGTTTCCCTTGACTCCTGCAAGATATGACAGCAAACTTTATGGTCAAGTGGTGAATGATCTTGGGAAGGTTCCGCAGAGGCGAATTCCCTTTAAGCGAACTTCCTTTGACCTGGATGAATTTTCCAGTATGTTGCGCTGGCTGGAACAGGGCAAAATCAACTTGTTTGGCGCAGGCCTGTTAAAAATCTGGATTGTGGTTTTTGACGTGATGTTCGTGTTCCCCGGCGTGTACCGCTATGTGCCTGTACGCAAGTCTATTTACATGCAGGGCGGAGTGGTGGCGGCAAAGAAATTCGTCAAGTGTCATGTTGTTCCCGAAGAGGTTGAAAATGCGGCCTTTGCCGTGGTGCTTACTGCCGACCTGAAGGAAGCCTGCAACTTGCTGGGCGAACGTGCCTACCGCTATTTGAATTTAAACGCTGGGTATATAGCGCAGTCCTTGCATCTGTCTGGCCGCGTTTTGAACAAGACTGTTCGCGGTGAACATTTCTTCTACGAAAACGATTTGAAAAAACTCTGCAACCTGCCGGACGGCGAAAGCGTCATCTCTGAAATTCTCGTGGGAAAGTAGGCTTAAATGTTGGGTTGTTTTCTGTACGAATTTCAAGATGCCAAATTGGTGTGCTTTGATTTAGCCTTGGCTTTGGTTATAAGCATTCCTCTGTGGCTGGGATTCTTGTTTTCCTTTATGAATTCCCAGACCCGCTTTAAGAAACTGGGTGCTGTTCTTTGGTCAATATTGACGGCCTTTGTTTTGGGAACTGTTGCTTGGGCTGTCTTTAGAGCCCAGTACATTGATGTTTTTGATCTGTGGAAGAACATAACTCCCGTGATTTGCTTTGCTGCCATAGTACCGGTCTTTTTGGCGACAAGTGCGTTTGGTCGAGTGTTTAAACGAAAGAAAAAACTCCATTGGCTTGTTTTTCCCGTATCATTCGTTGTTTCCTTTGCGTTGGTTGTTGTTTTTGGCTGGGCGTTGTTGGCTGAGGAGTATGGCTCATATTCCGAGTCTGTGATTTCAAAGGAAGAAATGGAACAATCGGAAGGATTTGATTTTGAAATTAGACTTGGCCGAGGATCCTATTATGATGATATTAGTCTGAAAATTAGAGGAAAAGTTGATTCTGTTTACTATCAAGTCAAGTATGACCTGTGTCCCTATGTTCTAGACAACAAGGATTTTATTGCGAAATATACGGAACCTCTAGAGAATGTTGCTACTCCCTGGACTTTGTTGGATAAGGAAAAATCTTCCATAGCATTTGAGTTAAGAAAATCCATGATGACCTATGAAAGTGAATGGACTACGGTAATGGTTTTGGATGGATATTGCATCGGTTTGGGAATAAATGATTTTCAGAAGAAAAAATCGCGTCATTTTAGTTTCTGTAATGCGGATATTTCAAATGTGCCTAAGGCCTACGCTATGGAAAAAATGGCAAATAGTCTTTGGCCTGCTCGCGAGACTTATACGAAATATTCCTACGAACAAGCGGAAAAGGCTTGCCGAGAAAGTCAGAATTATACGGGCGAATAATTTAATCAACGGGCGGTTACCCGATTAACTTCAACAGCAACGGAGCGACGACGGCGGTGAAGATACCGGCGATGCCGATAGCCAGGGAACTCATGGCGCCTTGAGTTTCTCCGATTTCCATGGCGCGGGTGGTGCCTAGGGCATGGCTTGCTGTACCGATGGCGATACCTTGGGCCACCTTGTGCTTAATGTGGAAGAACTTGCAAACTACGGAAGCGGTGACGGCACCGGTAATTCCCGTAATCACGATGGAAATAATGGTAATGCTGGGAATGCCGCCAATCTGTTCGGAAACTACGGAGCCCATGGGAATGGTAATGGACTTGGGGACCAATGAAAGCATTAAAGTGCTGCTAAGGCCTACCAATTTAGAGGTTGCCACCACACAACAAATGGAGGTGAGGCTACCGACGGCGATGCCTGCCAAAATCGGGAGCCAGTGCTTTTTCAAGTTGCCCAACTGCCTATAGAGTGGAACTGCCAGCACAACGGTTGCGGGGCCCAGCAGAATAGAAATGTAGTCGCCGCCAATTTTGTAACTGTCGTAGCTGATTCCCGTAATCATCAGGAATCCCACAATGAGAATGAGGCCGATGAGCAGCGGGTTCAAGATGGAGTACTTGAATTTCTTGTTCAGGGCAACGCCGGCCTCGAAGGCTGCCAGGGTCAGGAAAATTCCAAACAGGGGCGAGTTGATGATGGTGTTCATTTCTTCCCCCTGGTGGCTTGCTTCATTTCTTCATCTTCAAGCTGTTCGATGTTCTGTCGCTTTTCTTGACGGCCAATGAGAAACTGCGTGGTAAGGCCGGTGGCTGCCAAGCTGATGAGCGTCAGCACAATGCAAAGAAGGAGTAGGGTGGGCCACTGGCTAAGAATGTCGTCGCCAACGGTCATAATGGCGATGCTTGGCGGCAAGAAGAAAAGTGCCAGATGGTTCAAGAAGAAACTGGAAACGCCGGAAATCTGTTCCGGTTTAAGAATTTTAGTACAAAGTAATATAAGGAGCAGAACCATGCCGAGAATGTTGCCCGGGATAGGGATGCCAACCACTCGGTTCAGAAATTCGCCTGCCAGGCAAATGGCGAAAATTACGGCAATTTGAAGAGGTATTCTCATAGCGATGCCAAATATAGCAATGAGGTGCGAGGTATGAGGTCGCATCCTTCGGATGCTCTGAGGTATGGGGCCGTTCATGCCTATGGCATTCACTTTGGGGTGTCTTTTTTTTGCTGAACACCTCCAAGGGCGCAAATGCGCCCGACCTCACTCCTCAAAGCGAAGCGACCTCACACCTTTTTCTACATTGTCTTCTATGAAAATCGTTTTTATGGGTACGCCGGAATTTGCGGCTTGTTTCTTGAAGCACTTGAAAGAAAGTGACTTCGCTGATGTAGTTGGTGTTGTAACTCAGCCGGATCGCCCCGCTGGTCGTGGCCGCGTGCTGACTCCTCCGCCTGTGAAGAGCCTGGCTCTGGAATATGGCCTGCCGGTTTTGCAGCCTACTGATTTGAAGGCTCCGGAATTTGAAGAAGAACTCCGCGCCTTTGGTGCAGATCTTTTTGTGGTGGTGGCTTACTCCATCCTGCCCAAGAACATCCTGGGTGTAGCAAAGTTTGGCGCAGTGAACGTTCACGGCAGCATGTTGCCTAAGTATCGTGGAGCCGCTCCTGTGCAGCGCGCCATTGCCGACGGCCTGCCTGCTACTGGCGTTACCGTTTTCCGCCTGGACGAAAAGATGGACCACGGTCCTATTCTTGCCCAGCGCGAAATCATTATCGACCATCAGGACACTACCGCCTCCTTGCTGGAAAAGATGGTGGCTCCCGGTTGCGAAGCTCTGGACGATGCTATCAACCAGCTCATTACCGGTACCGAAAAGGATTTGACCCAGGATCACGCCCAGGCATCTGGTGCTCCCAAGCTGAAGAAGGAAGAAGGTCTCATTGACTTCAACCTGCCGGCTCGCGTCATTCACAACCGCATTCGCGCTTTCAATCCGTGGCCCGGTGGATATGGCAAGCTGGGTGGCCGCATGGTTTACCTCCGCGTCACCGACACTCCCGAAAACGGCCCCAGCCTGACTCCGGGCGCAGTGGCCTTCAAGGACAAACGTTTCTATGTGGGTACCGGTGAAGGTCTTCTGGAAGTGATTGAAATTCAGGCAGAAGGCAAGAAGCCTATGCCGGTGGCTGACTTTATGCGTGGCATCCAGAATCATGATGGACTTTCCTTTTGCTAGAGGCTAAGATGGACGCGGTACAAGGCCAGAAATATGTGGATCCCCTGAAGGAACGTAAGGACGCCTACCGCGTTCTTTTGCAGTGGCAGAGGGATGGTGCTTTCATCAAGGAAGGTGGACTTTCTCCTTTTGCCATGGAACTTGCCTTGGGCGTGTGCCGCAGGTATTTGTACTTGCTGTACGTCATCAAGCATTTGACCAAGCGCATGCCTTCTGAAGAAGCGGGTACCATTATCGCAATGGGCCTTGTGCAGATGTTGTACATGAACGTCCCTGATTACGCCGCCATTGCCACAAGTGCTGACCTTGCAAAAGCTGTTGGCCTTGGGGATGGAACCGCCAGCCTTGTAAACGGAGTTCTTCGCGGAGCCCGTCGCAACGGCTTGCCGGAACTGCCTCCTCAGCGAGTCCGTAAGGTTTCCATCGAAAACTCTGTGCCTGAATGGTTGGTACGTCGCTGGTTTGATATTTACGGTGGCGACCGCGCCGAAGAAATTGCCCGCACTACTTTGGCCCGCCCTGCAGAATGGCTTCGCGTAAACCTGCAGAAGACTAACGCTCCCAAGTTGGCTCAGAAGCTTGGCTTCGAGAACGCCTCTATCCTGTATGACCGTTTTATCGAGGTTCCCGAAAATGCGAAGCTGAAAGCGGTTCTGGAATCGGACTCTTTCGTCAAGGGTGAATTCAGTCTGCAGAATCCTTCCGCATACGAAGTGGTTAAACTGCTGGATCTTAAGTCGGGTTTAAAAGTCTGGGATGCCTGTGCCGCCCCCGGTGGCAAGTCCGCCCTCATGGCCGAAATGGACCCCAGTCTGGATATTCTCGCCAGCGATGTTTCTGAAAACCGTATGGCGAAAATGCAGGATTTGGCAAAGCGTCTGGGCCTTGCCAACATTAAGACATCCTGCATCGATGTTCTTTCTCTGAAGTCTGCTGAGGCTACAAAGAATATTGGCGGTTCCACCCGATTGGCTTCTGCCTATGATCGAATTCTTTTGGATGTTCCCTGCAGCAACATGGGCGTTCTTGCCCGCCGCCCCGAAGTGGTGTACCGTTTGAGCCCTCAATCCTTTAAGGAATTGGCTGAACTGCAGTACAGCATTCTTGAAGCTGCTGCCACCCGCCTTGCTGTTGGCGGTCGCCTGGTGTACGCCACCTGTAGCCCCGATCCGTTGGAAACCACCCAGGTGGTGAATCGCTTCGTGAAGGCTCATCCTGAATTTGTGAAGGTTGGAGACCCTGTGCTTCCTGCCAATAAGGATTCCCGCTTTGACGGTTTCTTTGCCCAGGCTCTTGTAAAGAACCCGTAGACCTAACGAGGTTTTATGAAAAAGATCTTCTTGTTGTTGGCTCTTGCGGTGTCTATGGCTTTGTCCCAGACCCCAGCAGACTTGGTTCAGAACCCCACAGACGTAGCTTTCTCCAAGGCCTACCTGGCTATTGAAGGTGGTGAAGTTTACCCTTGGGGTTCCTTGGCCGATGCTGTACAGAATACCTATTATGCAGGAATCAGTTTCCGCTATACCTACTGGGATAACGTAGACGGTATCGTCATGTTTAACTATTCCTATTTCAAGCCTCGCCCCGATGACATCTCCTTTGACGGTGCTCATCAGTTTACAGGTCGCCTGGGCTTGGATTGGAAGTGGTCCAAGATTCGCCCCATTGTCCTGGGAGCGGGTTTCGCCTGCAATTGGGTTCGCGCTGACCTGGATGATGGTGTGGACAAGGATGAACTTTACAGAAAACCGGGTGGCACCCTGGGGGATAACGAAACCGAATTCGGCTGGTACGGACGCTTTAGTGTTCCGCTGTGGAAATACCAAAAGTTCAATGTCGGTTTGAATGTTATCTACGAAGAAATTTGGACCTTGCCTCGTCGATCTGACGTTCTGACTGTCGGTATTTATGTTGAAAGGAGTCTCTGGTAATGAAACACCTTTTGAAAGCTTTTCTCCTGACCAGTGTCGCGGCCTTTGCTACTGAAACGGTTCCCTCCATTATCCCCGCAGAAATGGAAGGCATGGAAGCAGAACTCCGCGCTGACGGAACGTTCCTTATTGGTGGCCCCACTTTTATCTATGATCGAATCCTGGGCGCTGGCGGCATGCATTCCGAAAGTGAATTGTGGAGCCCTGCCAAGCTGCGCGACCGTCTGCTTTTCAATCGCATGACAGGAATTATGTCCTGGACTCCCATGGCTCCCTCTATCTGGATGAAGACGGGAAACGAGCTGGGCGATATGCTCTATCAGGATTTCATTACCTCAGAAAAGGATCGCCCCACGAACTACACTCCTATTCTGGAAGGTGGTTTCAGGACTCCCAGTTTCCACGGCTTCTGGGCTACGGCACGACTTTTCCAGGATGACCATTTTTCTCAGAAGTATATGCCTTCTCGAAGAAAAATGGTGGATGATAGTTATTCTCATTTTGGTGAAAACTGGCCTCTCTTCAGTTCTGCCTACGGTGGTCTCGGTTACACCAACTCCTTGATCGACGCTTCCGTTTTGGCTGGTGAGGAATACTACTGGATTTTCTCTGAAACTTCCCGCTGGCTTCCGGTTCATAACAAACCCCGCGTAGAAGGCCGTGTCGATGTGATGAATCTTAGCCTCACCGTGGCATACGAAGATGCTGAATATCAGAACAAACTGGAAGAGGAACGCGGCACCCGCAAGGAACTGAACGGATCCGTTTATTACCGATGCGGAAAGGCTTGCAAGGATGGAGTGTTCCAGATTTCTGCTGGCTTGGCCTTCCGTGCCGTTGACGATTCTGGAGCCGTATACACGGAACTGGAAGAGGATCGAGTTTTCTGGCCCTTCATGGAACTGCGCATTCAACCTGTTAAACGTTTGACTGCCGATGTGATGTTCGGTATAAATGAACGTGACTGGATGGTGCAGGATAGTATCCAGTTTAACGCTCCCACGCCCAAGGATATGGGTTCGCTGGTTGGCGTAAAGAATATTTCTGCCACCCGCCTGAATCCTCTGGCCGATACCAAGGAAATCTACGGCAAGGAAGAAATCAACCTGACCGCAGATGGACAGATGAATTTGCTGCAGGCTTACATGGCCTTTGCCGATACCATGGGCAATGTAGCTGTAGGTGGCCGTGCCAGTGTGTGGGCCGAATACGGTGCCGAAACCTTTGAAGTCGAACGTTACGCCGAGGACAATAAATTCAAAGTCCGCTATGGCGATGTAGGTCGAATCAACTCCTGGCTGAAGGGTGTCACTGCAGAACTCTGGCTTGGCATGTGGTACGAAAAGATTTTCAACTTCAAGGCCTCAGCCGGATTTGAACGCATCGATGGTGACCTTGGCGAAGCCGAAGTGAGCCCTGCTGAATACTATGTTGGCTTTGCCGCCGACTGGTTTATCCGAAAGTCCTTCAAGGTTAGCCATTCTATCCATTATCGCAGCGATGCCCAGTGGAACCTCCGCTTCGCCAATCCTCTGGAGGTCAAGGGCGACTGGTATTGGGATGCCTCTTTCGAACAGCAGTTCCCCAAGCAGGGGATTTACCTGACGGGAACCTTGATGCACGTCTTGGCTAGCGAAACCATGGAGGCTCCCAACGCAAGCAACAACTCCTTACGCTTTATCTGTTCCGCAAAGAAAACTTTCTAGGGAATAACCTTAGCCAGCTTCAATGCCTTAAGGCTGAAACTATTGGCCAGTGCCTCTGTGGCGCTGGCTTTTTCAATCCAGCGGATTTCCATTTTGTTTTTTATATGGGGTTCGCAGGATGGTCCCGCTAACTTTATATAAAGGACTTGGCAGTCCATCTTATGTACGGTAATGCTATGCTTAAAGGAACCGCAATCCTCTACAAGTTCCGCAGATTCCGTAATGCCATAGCAGGCCATTTCCGCAGGGACACCCACCGTCGCATTTCTCGGGGATTCGTAGTGGGGGAGCGCAAACTGATTGTTAAAGAATTTCTGCCCGCCGTGAACTGTTAGAATCTTATTGTCTGCGCTTTCGATTACGAGGACAGTTCCGTGCCAATCTTTTTGCAAGTGCTTCTTGGATGGCGGAAATGATGGTGTGAGGCCTTCGGCGTGGGCCTTGCATTCGCTGCGTAGAGGGCAGTTTTCACATTCGGGGGATTTTACCTTGCATGTGGTGCGGCCCAGTTCCATCAGGGCTTCGTTATGCAGAAATCCCTTGGGGTGGTCCGATACTTCGCGGGCGTAGTTCCAGTAAGTTTCGTTACTGTCGCGGGAATCCATCGGCAGAAAATCCAGCAGGTATAGACGCGAAAATACGCGGACTAGATTTCCATCCAGGATGGCTTCAGGTTTGTGGTAGGCGAGGCTTAGAATTGCTCCTGCCGTGTAGGCGCCGATACCTGGTAATGCTTCCAGTTCCTTGCGGGTGGCGGGCATGACTCCAGCGCAATTTTCGGTTACGATTCTTGCGGTCTTCAGGATGTTGCGGGCTCTGCTGTAATACCCGAGTCCCTGCCAGTACTTAAAGACTTCCTCTTCCTCGGCGGCGGCCAATGTCTTCACATTCGGGAATCTCTTCATCCATCGCGTGAAGTAATCCTTTACTGTAGACACCTGGGTCTGCTGCAACATGGTCTCGCTAATCCACACGGCATAGGGATCACGGAAATCGCAAACATCGGAAGGACGCCACGGAAGTTCCGCCGCATTCTTGATGAACCAATCGCGCAGTCTCTTTAATTCGCGAGAAAACATAAAGAGTGAACCGTGAAGAGTCGTAAGCAATGAGTTTTGAGCGGTGAGTTAAGATTAGGCGCCTTCGGCGCGATTATCTAGCTCAAAGGAGCCGCAGGCTCCGCCCTCATACCTCGTACCTGAAACCCGGGGCCTCGTGCCTCGAACCTTACAGCTTGTAGTGCTTCTTTGCCACCTGACGGAAGAATTCGAACTGGGACTTGCTGGAATTTTCCAGGGTGTAACGCTTGCTGCGTTCATGGCAATCCTTGCGCATCTGTTCGTAGCCGGATTCGCGTTCCAGTTTCAGGGTACGGCAGTTTTCGAGAGCGTCAAGCCACTTGTCTTCTTCGATGGGGAGAATCCAGCCGTACTTTTCGTTGTCTACGATATTGCGGGGGCCGCCATAGTTGCTGACCACAGCCGGAGTTCCCGTAGACATGGCTTCTACCACCACATTTCCGAAGGTGTCCGTGGTACTGGGGAACAGGAAGAAGTCAGCGTCGGCATACAGGCCTGACAAGGTTTCGCCACCCTGCTCGCCTGCAAAGCTGACAGACTTGTCCCCTTCAAAGTACTTCTTGATTTCTTCCAGATACCAGCCGTAGCCAACGTACATCAGTTCCACGTCGTCGTGGCGGGCAGCGAATTTCTTCCACACGTTATTCAGGAATTCCAGATTCTTTTCCTTGGAGATTCGACCGATAAAGGCGAAACGAACCTTACGCTGTTCGCGAGTGCTGCCGAACTTTTCCCAGGTTCCCTTGCCGCGCATATCGGGTTGGAATCGTTCCAGGGGGAGTCCGCGGGGCATCAGCTTCACCTGGTCGCGGGGAACCTTCAGCTCATTTACCAGGGCATCGGAATAGTCGTCGCAGGGGCTAATGACGGGGCGGGCCATCCAGTAGAATACCTGCATCAGCCAGAGCACGTAGGCGTGCATCCACTTGGCCTTCACCAAGGTGCGGGTGTACTGGGGAACGTCGGTGCGGTAATGGCTCATGACTTTCACGCCGGCAATGATACCGCAAATGGCAATCAGCCAGGCTCCGGGGCTGGGAGTTTCCAGCTCGATAATGTCTACAGGGTAGCGCTTCATCAAGCGGAGTACCGGACCTACGCGGGGGATAGCCAGTTCGCTGTTGGCGTATCCCAGCTGTTCCATGCTGAACATGCGGGGCAGCAACATGCAGTAGCTGTTTTCGACCACGCCGCAGGGGCGGGTATTAAAGGCGCTACCTGCCAGGAAGGCTTTCAGACCGTGAGCACGCATATAGGGAATCACGTTGCGCAGGTTGTTGGCGATGCCGTTAGTCTCATCCAGGTTGTCGGAGTAGTACAGCACGCTAACGTCGTCTGGATTCTTGCTTAGACGTTCCTTGCGTTCCTTCTTCAGGTGAAAGCGAAGCTTCAGAAGCTTGGGCAGGTTCAGCAGGGCGGAACCGAAAACGATGGGCGGAATCCAGCAAGTGCGAATGTTGCCAGGGGGCTTGTGCTTGATGCCGTATTCCTTGCGGAAAGTACTGGTGACGGTGCGTCCGAAAATATTCGGGCGGCTGTCCAACTTTTCGTTAGCCTTGAGCTTGGTTGAATTTGACGCATTCGTCATACTTTACTCCTTTGCCACCGAAAAGGTCCAGGGCGCTTCCGATGGTGAGGTCAATTTTTCCGTCAGAAATTTCTTTGCAATGTTCCAGGTCGGCGAGGCACTTGGCGCCACCTGCGTAGGTGACCTTGATGGGGCTATGCTTAGACAGGAACCGGATCAGGTCGTCGTCCATGCCCTGCTGCTTGCCTTCGACGTCTGCGGCATGAACCAGGAATTCATTGCAATAGCGGGCCAGGTCCTGCAGGTTTTCTGGCGTAATTTGAATATCGATAAGGGTTTGCCAGCGGTTTGTGGCAATGCTCCATTGGGGTTCGGAGCCGGGTTCGTTGGTGCGCTTGCAGCTCAAGTCTAGAACCAGATGTTCCTTGCCGGTTACAGCGACCAATGCTTCCAGGCGTTCGCGGTCCAGTTTGCCTTCGGGGAATATCCAACTGGTGACGATGACATGACTTGCGCCTGCATCCAGATATTCCTTGGCGTTATCGGCAGAGATGCCTCCACCTACTTGCAGTCCGCCGGGGTAAGCGGCCAGGGCAGCCTTTGCGGCTTCAACGTTTCCCTTGCCCAGCATAATGACATGTCCACCCTTGATGCCGTCTTTCTTGTAAAGTTCGGCGAACCAGGCAGAAGAACGGTCCGTTTCAAAGTTGGTCTTGAGGCCCGCTCCCGAATCATTTAGGGAACTTCCTACAATCTGCTTGACCTTGCCGTCGTGCAGGTCTATACAAGGGCGAAATTTTGTCATAACATCTTTGCCAGGTTAGTCCTTGGCTCCTGTAATACACCAATCCAGTTTTTTACCGCTGTTCAAGTCGCTACGTCCGCGGTAGAAGAACACCTCGCCGCCTGCGGCAATCTTGAAAGCCTTCTTGGCGAACCAGCCGTCCACCTTGTCCAGGATACTAGCCTTCTGGAAAGGCTTGGCGGCATTAAACTGCAATTGGGGAACGTTCTCTTCGTTCCATAAAAAGTTTAACGAACCCTTCGGGAAGTCCTTCCCGTTATAGGCGGCATCGCCTTCCTTCACTTCCTTGGGGGTGACAACCTTCGTTCCCTCGGCGCCATTGTAAATGGCGTAGCCCAGTAGCTTTCCGTCCTTGGTCATGGAAATGCGGCCGGCATAAAGGGGGCTGCGGCTGTTGGTACTGAAGTTGACGGAACGGATGGCCAGGTCCGTGGCCTGAACCGTTTGCCAGGTCTGATCCATGTAGGCATAGCCCTTCACCGTCAGGGTGTCTTCGTTATAGCCGATGCGGCCGGATACGCGGCCATAGGGAATGTGGATGTATTGTCCGAATTTTTCGTTACCCACTTTCCAGACACCGTCGCCCAAGACCTTGCCCTGTTCCGCGGATTCAAATGTCAGGTCCAGGAACCACTTGCCGTTCTTGTCGGCAGTGAACAGTACACGGTGTCCCTTGCCCGGCTTGTTTTCCATCAGGTATTCGTTCTTGATGTTGATGGTGTTCTTTTCTTTTATGGGCTGGAGTCGTTCCGGGGGGTACTGGCGGCCGATAGTGTAGGACTTTCCCTTGAAATTCCAGAAGGACATTTCGGTGGTGTTCTTGCGGCCGGTGCCGGGGATGTGCATCAGACCAAAGTTCACGAAGGCTCGGGTGCCGTTGTCGAAGACAAACTGGTAGCTCCAGGTTTCGTTGAATTCCTTGGTGGTTGCCTGGTGGGGCATAAAGTCGTTGACGGTAACGTTACGGACGTTACCCTTGGGGGCTGAAACATCGGCGGCAAAAACGCCAATCGATAAAAACAGGAGCGTATAAAAAAAGGACCTAACCATAGGTCCTAATTTAGAAATTTTTAGAGTCGCAGGTCTTTGCCCATGCCCATCTTCAGTTCGATTCGACGGCGCTGAACCATTTCGTTGAACAGGTCGGTCAAACTGTCTTCCATGCAGATCATGGGTTTCCAGCCGATATCCATAATCTTGGTGGGGTCACCGATGAGTAGAGGTATTTCGTTACGTCGTTCGTAACCGGGGTCGAAACGGAAATCGACACTTACGTCTGCAATATCCACCATCATCTCCACCACTTCGCGGATGGTGTAGGACTTTCCGCAGCAGATGTTGTAGATGTCACCGGATTCGGCCTGGTTCAGGATCTGGATCATGCCGCGGGCCACGTCACGTACGTCCACAATGTCTCGGCTTACGTCAAGGCTTCCGGAATAGATGGTGGGCTCAGCGCCATAGTACTTGATCTTTACCAGCTGATAGGCGATGGATGGGATCACGAAACGGCGGCTGTGGTGAGGACCCGTAAAGTAGAAGGGGCGCACGAATACCACATGGAGCCCGTTGGCGTTGCGGAACTGGTTTCCCAGAAGTTCCATGCAGGCCTTGGAAGTGGCATAAGGAGTAAGGGGATTAGGTAGGTCGGTTTCCTTATGGAGGTACGTCAAGTTTTTTTCGGTACGGCCATAAATTTCGCTGGAACTTAGGAGCATTACCTTTGCCTTGGGGCAGACCTGACGCACCGCTTCCAGAAGGTTCTGGGTTCCCATCAAGTTGATGTTCAGGGTTTCGTTGGGCTTCATGTAGCTGATGCCAACGGAAGACTGACTGGCCAGATGGTAAATGTGGGTGGGGGAAACCTTCTGCAACATTTCAAGTACATCCTTGAAATTCAGAAGGTCGCCGTTCAGGTAAGTAACTCCGTCGGCCTTTTGCCACGGCTGAGGCTGTTCGTCACTAAAACTGTAAAGGTCATGGGTTGTTCCAGCCAAGCTGGAAAGAATGTGAAAACCTAATGCTCCTGTACCGCCTGTAACTAGAATGCTCATATAACCTCGTAAAACCAATCTACAAACTATAAATAAAAATACAAGAAAGTTGATTCGTATTACTCAATTATTACTCAAATTTTTATTACAACTTGATAGCTTTCCAGGCTTCTGCCACCACATTCTGGTCGATGTTGGTCACCTTCTTCACCTCGCCAATCTTGGTGGGCAAGATGTATACGCGGGTCCCCTTTTCGGCCTTCTTGTCAACAGCCATGGCGTCCCAGGCCTTGGCTACGTCGATGTCGTAAGTCTTGGGGAATCCGAGATCGTCCAGCAACTTGTTCTGACGGGCTTCGTCGGCGGCAGACATCTTGTTCAGGAGAACAGCGGCGCGGGCTGCCACTCGCATGCCCAGGGACACGGCGATACCGTGGGTGTACAGTTCGTAGTGGGTCAGGTTCTCGATGGCGTGGCCAAAGGTGTGACCGTAGTTCAAGATGGCGCGGAGACCGGCTTCCTTTTCGTCGATGCCCACCACTTCAGCCTTGATGGCGCAGCTGCGGTAGATCAGGTGCTTCAGCACATCCAGGTCATGGGCCTTGATCTTATCTACGTTCTCTTCCATATAGCGGAAGAATTCCTCGTCATAGATAACACCATACTTCACGATTTCGGCAAGGCCTGCCAGGTATTCGTTTTCGGGAAGGGTGCTGAGTACGGCCAGGTCTACCACCACGGCGTGGGGCTGGTAGAAGGCACCAATCATGTTCTTGCCTTCGGGGTGATTCACGGCCACCTTACCGCCTACGGAACTGTCTACCATGGAGAGCAGGGTGGTGGGGAACTGGATAAAGGGAATGCCGCGCTGGTAGGTGGCTGCGCCGAAACCGGCCATGTCGCCTACGACGCCACCGCTAAACTGCAGCAGGCAGCTCTTGCGGGTGTAACCGCGGTGCAGCATAAAACTGTACAACTGGTTCAGGTTGTGCAAAGTCTTGTTCTTTTCGCCGGCCTGGAATTTGAATACCGGGCAGCGTCCGGCCTGGCAGCGCAATTCGCCCAGGGTGTTGCTCTGGGCCTTGGCGATGTTGGTGTCGGTGCAGACCAAAAAGTCGTGGGTGGGTGAGAGCTTAAGACTTTCCAGCAGGACGCCAACGTCAGAAATAATGTTCTTGCCGATGAAGATGGGGTAGCGTCCGCCGCTGCTGGGGCGTACGTCCAGGGCGTGGCTTTCCCAGAACTTCAGGATGTGAAGAATGCGTTCGATAACGTGGTCTTCGGTAAAGTCGTTGGAACTTTCTACGCTAAAGTCTGCATGGGCGTAGTTGGGCTCGCGATCCTTCAGCATCTGCTTGATCTTGGCCAGGCGTTCTTCATCGCTCAGGTTTGCCAGCAGGGGGCGGGTGTTCTTGCGACCGATACGTTCCGAGAGAACCTCGGGCTTAGCCCACAGACGGATGATGGTACCGTTTTCGCGGATCACCTTCAAGTTGGCATCCTGGGTCAGGGCACCACCACCTAGAGAAATAACGTGGGGCTCCGTCTTGGAGGCGAATTCTGCTACAACATCACGTTCCATTTCGCGGAACTTGGCTTCGCCGTCCTGTTCGAAAATTTCGCTAATAGTCTTGCCGGCACGTTCGACGATGATGGCGTCGGTGTCCACATAGGGGCGGTTCAGTCGTTCTGCCAGAGCGCGACCGGTGCGGGACTTGCCGCTAGCCATAAAACCCGTAAAGAAAATATGCTTACCCATAATTAACCCTGCATTCCTTTGCGCATGATTGCGGCTAGTTCGTCGTTAGTCTTGTTTTCAGTTTCTTTAGGGAACCACTTGCGGAAGCTTTCGATTCCCTGGTGTACCAGCATGCCTTCGCCGGTAACGACCTTGCATCCCACTTCATCGGCCAGCTGCAAAAGCTTGGTGCAAAGGGGCGTGTAAACGATGTCGCAAACGGCCTGATGGGGTCTCAGTTCCTCCCTGGGAAGGGGCGAATCGTCTACATTGGGTGTCATACCCACGGAAGTTGCATTGATGATAATGTCGATGGAGTCGGTAATGGCGGCGAAGTCATCGAAGGTGACCATCATGACCTGCGGAGCGGAATCGTTAAAGGCCATGTTCAGCATGTTGGCCAGGGCCTGTCCCTTTTCTGCGGTACGGCATACGATGGTCAATTCGCATTTTTTTTCTACCAATGTGTAGGCGATGGCCTTGGCGGCTCCACCGTTACCCAACAAGGCGACTTTCTTGCCGCTGACGTTCACGCCGAATTCTTCCAGGTTGCGGATGCAGCCGTAGGGATCTGTTGTGGTGCCACAGAGGGTGCCGCCGACAATTCCATTTTTCCAGTAAAGCGTATTTACGCTACAGGTAAATCTTGATATGTCAGAAAGTTCGTCTACAAGTTCCATGACAGGAGTCTTGTAAGGAATGGTGACGTTGGCGCCGCGGATCTTTAGTGCCCTGAAACCCTTAATGGCATCAGCCAGGTTCTGGGGCTCCGGAGAGAACGGCACGTAGGCCGCATTGATGCCCAGGGCTTCGAAAAGCGCATTGTGCATCAGGGGCGATTTGCTATGTCCAATAGGATTACCGAAGATGCAAAGCGTCTCCGACTTTCCATTCAATTTAATCTGGCTCAAAAAAACCTCTTCTTTTACAAAAAGAAAAATAAATAAAAAAAGGCCGCAGCAATAAACTGCGGTCTTTAAATACCCTTGAATAAGGCCTTACTTGCGGGCGGCCAGTTCCTCGGGGGTTCTGGCCAGAATGTCCCAGTCACCGCGCTTGATTATCTTGTAGGCGTAACCCTGTTCGGTCAGGAACAGCTGACGGTTCATGGCGAATTCCTGTTCCTTGGAATCCTGGGTCACGATACTGTAGAAGTGGGCTGCACCGCCATCCTGCTTGGGACGGAGTACGCGGCCCAGACGCTGTGCTTCTTCCTGGCGGCTACCGAAGGTACCGGAAATCTGGATCAGCACGTTGGCATCGGGCAGGTCGATGGCGAAGTTACCCACCTTGGAAATCATCAGGTTCTTGAGGCTTCCGTCACGGAAGGCGGCATAAAGGCGGTCGCGGTCCTTGTTGGGAGTCTTGCCGGTAATCAGGGGAATGTCCAGAGTGGCGGACAGGTTTTCCAGCTGGTCGATATACTGGCCGATAATCAGAACTCGGTCTTCGGGAGCGGAGTAGTGCTTCAGCAGGCGCTGCACGATATCCGTCTTTTCGGGGTTGGTGCTGGCCAGGGTGATCTTTTCGCGGACCGGAGCCAGGGCGTACTTCATCTTCAATTCCGCTTCCATGGGAATGCGGATCTCGTTACAGTCGGCGGTGGCAATCCAGCCCTGGGCTTCGAGAATACGCCAAGGGATGTCGTATTTCTTGGGACCGATAAGGCTGAACACTTCCGTTTCCTTGTGGTCTTCGCGGACCAGGGTTGCGGTAAGGCCCAGACGGCGGGTGGCCTGCATTTCGGTACTCAGGCGGAACACGGGAGCGGGCAGCAGATGGACTTCGTCGTAAATCATCAGGCCCCACTTCTGCTGACTAAACAACGGGAAGTTTGCCAGTTCCTTCTTGACTTCTTCTTCGGTTCCTTCTTCCAGGTCGATTTCTGCCAGTTCCGGATTTTCCTTGTCAGACTTCTTGGCGCGCTTGCGCTGGGTTAGAATCTGGTAGGTGGCCACGGTAACGGGGCCGATTTCCTTCACTTCGCCGGAGTATTCCTTCACCATGTCGGGAGTAAGGTCGGTCTTGTCGCAGATTTCGCGGATCCACTGGCGGGAAGCGGAAATGTTGGGGGTAAGAATCAAGGTCTTGGTCTGGATGAGTGCCATGGTGGCGATGCCGATCACTGTCTTACCGGAGCCGCAAGGCAGCACGATCACGCCGGAGCCACCCTTTTCGGAGCCGGAGGCGTAGAACACCTGGGCGGCTTCCTTCTGGTAGTCGCGAAGCTTGAATTCCTTGCCGCAGAGCATGGTATCGCGGAGCTTGATGGGCAGCGGGTCGCCAACGGTATAACCTGCCAAGTCTTCTACCGGGAAGCCGGCGTTGGTCAGGGCCATCTTCAGGTGACCGCGGCGTTCCGGGTCTACGATGGCGTGGCAGTCGTCGATGAACTCCAGGATATAGGGAGCCACTTCCTTCAGCTGGCAGATTTCCGTGAACATGAACTTGTCGTCGGATTCCACGATCAGGTTGTTGCCATCGTCCTTCTTCATGCGGAGCAGGCCGTAACGGCCCATGTAGTCTTCCACTTCGGAAATCACGGTCTGGGGAATGGGGTAACGGCTCTGGCTGTCCAGGCGTTCCAGAACTTCCTTGGCGCGAAGGCCCGTTGCTGCGGCGTTCCACAGACTGAGGGGGCTGATCTTATAGGTATGCAGGTGTTCCGGGCTCTTTACCAGTTCGGTGAAAGGAGCGATTGCGTCACGTGCTGCTTCGTAGGTGGGAGCGTCGACTTCCACCATAATTTCCATGTTACTCTGAACAATAATAGCGCCATTTGGATTCATAGGGCGCCAAAGATACTAAAAACCAGGGGGAACGGCAAGGTTTTTGAAACTTACTAAAAACTCCGGAGAAGAAGCTCTAACTGGGAAAGGGGAAAATAAGAAACGCCGGAAAGAAATTCTTTCCGACGTTTCGAAGAGCCACCCAGCAGACTTGAACTGCCGACCTGCTGATTACGAATCAGCTGCTCTACCAGCTGAGCTAGAGTGGCGTAGTGGGTGCAAAGGTAGTAATCGCCCTATAATTTGTCAAGACTGGCTGACAAGCCCTCTTTTTTTTGCTATGATTGGTTCACAAAAAATTTAACATGGACATTAAACATGGCTAACGAAACTAATACTAATAGCTCTGAAGTTAAGGATTTCTTTGTTGCTCACGGCTCCAAGCTGATCGCAGTTGTTGTCGCAATCATCGTGATTGTGGTGGGTGTGGTCCAGTTCCGTGACTACCAGAAGGCTGCCGCAACCGAACAGGCCGAACTGCTTGGTCCGGGCATGGCAATGCTCTATGCTGGCGAAAAGGAAAATGCTTTTGCCGAATTCCAGTCTAAGATCAATGGTGGCAAACTGAGCGGCGTGGCTCTGGCCAAGGCTGCTCTCTATTCCGCAAACATCAAGTACGAAGCCGGTGACTTCGACGCTGCAGCAGCCCTCTTCCAGAAGTCTCTGGACAATGCCGGTTCTGTGGCCCTGGTCCGTAGCGCAGCCCTCCACGGTCTCGCTTCCGTGAAGATCGAAAAGGGTGACTACTCTGCCGCTGCCGGTCTGCTCGAAAAGTACATCGGCGAATACGCAAAGCGTACCGGTGACAAGGAAGACCGCTACCAGAAGGATGAACCTGTGGACGAAGTCCCCATGGTTGCAGATGCTATGTGGAAGCTCACTCTGGTGTACCAGCAGCTGGGTGCCGCCGACAAGGCCAAGAAGACTGCTGAACGTATCCTGGTGGTCTACGGCGACAACAACAACTACGCCGACAAGGCCAAGAAGTTCCTGGCTGACTAAGACCGGAACGGTGACCGCACCGATCGTCCATCGGATTAAGAACCTCCGGTAATCGGTGCTGCGCTTGGGAAAGGAGCGCGTACACTCGGGCAGTTGCAAAAAGAAAAACTCCGCTTCAAAGGCGGAGTTTTTTACGTATAAGGTAATTGTTTCGAAAGAAATCTTGTTTAGGGCTTATACCCGCTTTGGGTATCGTGCAAATCATCGGCATCGACGATTTGGTGTGCTTTGTTGATGAACTCCTCAGAAACGCCTAACAGTTTAAAAACGCTGAAAGTTTTTGCGCTTTTATCAGCACCAACTTCCTGGATTAGGACTAATCCAATTCAAGCAATCGGAGCTTGAACCGGTTGCAAATTGCAATGTCTTAGAACCGGTTGCGTTGTAACAACTGATCAAATCCCATGTTCCTGGTCCAAGTTCCTTGTCTCCATTAACATCAAACACATTGGCAGGAAGATCCTCTACCATAATTTGCTGGCATAAAACAAGAACGCTAAAGCAATGCTTTAGAGCAACTTGAGAGTGTCTTCCATATCGGAATCAGAAATGTGGAGGTAGTGACTGATTCGGCCCCTGACGATCCCCTTACCATTGAAGGTGAGCCAACCGTCGCGTACGTATTCCCACCGGAAAATAGCCCACTCGAAAAAACTATGCCAAACAACCCTTTTTGACCGCGTTTAGCCATGAATTGACAACTTCGCCAATTAAAATTGGCGGAGGATTTGTGTTGTTTGTATCACTGTATCAACCGTATCACCCTTACTAATTCCAATTCCCTTGCAAACATGTAAAATCCGATGTCCCGAAAACAACGTGTTTTAGGTCATTCCTGGTAAACCGCAATTTACACTGCAAGGAATATTTATATATATTATGCCAAAATAGGAATACACATTTTTGTGTTTTATTCCTTTCCTGGGAATTGAAATAACACCACTCAGGCGCTGGTCTGGGTGGTGTGGAGGATTTTTAATGGATCCTGTAAAAAACATGTGCAAACTGTGTTTGCCGACCCGTAAGAACGCGAAGAGAGGCTTCGGAATCGTCGAAGTCATGGTTTCTATCGTGGTTCTCGGCTTCATGTATGTGGCGCTAAGTAAGCTGCAAGGCGGAAACCATGATGCGTTCATCCGAATTCGCGGACGTGACGGGGCTGTCGAAGTGGCCCAACGAGTACTGGATTCGCTGAAGACTGTTGGAGCCGCATCCATCACATCCAAGGCGAACGGAGACACGACTCTATTCCTAGGAGATGTATCCCTAAAATGGGAACGAGGCCTTGGTGGTTTCGCAACGATAGCCTACTCACCGCGTGTTATCGTAAAACCGACAAATGATTACGAATCTACAGCACGTTCCAGTTACGAAAACATCTCACACATTTATGCAAAACAAGTAGAAGTCCAAGTGGATTGGAATTTCAAGGGTTCAGCCCAATCCATTAACGTTTCGGGGGTAATCCGATGAACAAACGCGGCTTCACATTAATGGAACTTTTGGTCTATATGGCCATCGTTGGCATCGTGGTAGTAATCGCGGGCCAGGTTTACAGCGATAGCACAAAGATGCGAATCCGCACTCAAGGTATGATCAGGGCGAACGAAGCTGTCGAAAACGTGGGATCCCTGATTCGCGACGACCTGGGACAAATGGGAGCAAAAAGTTCCTGGGTCGATCGAGCCATGTCATCGGACTCCTTTTACGTCGCCCAGGAAACTTTCATGGATCCCGTCAATGGAGACTATTCATCATTCTTCCTCAAAAAGAATGGCAGTGCTGACGCCCGCAAGGACAGTCTGGCATTTAGGTACATGCGCTACGATACGGAAGGCAAGTACAAGGGTGTACACCAAATTTCCTGGTATGTAGAAGATGGTATTCTTTGGAGAGTCTGCAAGCCCTTGGCAACAGATGGAACAGACTACGAAGCATGCCCGGCAGACGCTGTCCCAGTGGAAGTCACTGATGGTGTAGAGTCCTTCGAAATCGTGCCCGCAACTCCGGGCGTTCTCGACGGAGCAGAGAACACAGTTCTGTTCCCGCCTGGAAGCGCAAACGAATTCCGATTCGTTTCCCGATACGACGGTTCCAAGTATTTCCGAGCAACAATTGTACCCTCTGAAGGCGGTGAGACTGTTACCGTCCGCGGTTTTGTATCCAACTACGATTTCGACCAGGAAGAAGTTACCGTCGAGAAAAAAGTAAACGAATTCTTCGCAGCAGGTAAAAACGGCACTGATGACGAATGGGAAAATCTCTGCACCCAGATGACATTTGTCCCAGGAACCAACTACGAAATTTCCTTTAAGATGCTGAACCTATCCGAAAGGGATCGCGCCCAGATGTTTGTCGCAGGCAAGGACCACTTGGCAGTAGGCTTCAGAAACTTAGACGGATCTAGCACACCCATCCGAGACTTTGTCTTCTACCCGCCAATGGCCGATGACGCCAACGACGTTCTGCGAGTCATGAATTTTTCCGTAAGGGATTCCGTCAAGAACGTCTGCCTCGCATTTAATGTCGCCGCCTACTCACCCCTGCTTTCGATGGGTTCTTTGAATTTCACTTCACTGAAAGTGCAGAAATCCATGGACGCCAACTACACATTCGACAGTGATTACGAGCCCCAAGTTGTCGACAAGAAAAACGTAAAGGCCTTCCGAATGAAGTTGAAGGTCAAAAAGAACAATGAATTTGGTTCCGTGTCATTAGTTATTCCGGTTCCTAGCAATGGTGTAGGAAACCATTAAGGAGTACTTTTATGATTACCAATAAGAAAGGTGTATCTCTTGTAACCGTTTTGCTATTCATGCTGATAGCAACAATCGCAGGCACAGCAACATATAAGTGGCTGTCATCCGCAGGCAGTTCCTCTGCAGCACGCATGCAGATGCAGGAAGCTGAATTCGCGGCAAAGTCTGGCATTGAATCAGCCCGTTCCTGGATGACATATCATGGAGCCGAAACTGGCGCCATTATTCGCCAGTACCTAAAGAATAAAAATCCGGTTTCCTTGGACACTCTGCTCACGCCAATGAAGAGCGGCAAGGTAAATTATTCCGTTTGGCTTATCGGTGCCGATATCGAAACTAGCCCTTATAAGATTAAGCTGCTCTCCTTTGGCAAATCTGCCAATGGGTCTGCAAAGTACAGTAAATCCGCAATTCTCAACGTGAATGGCCTTTACCGCGTAAAGGTTCCCAAGGAACCTAAAACCCCGCCCTTCGAAGAAGCTCTTTATAGTGGTCCGGCAGATGGCATTTCTCTAGACGTAACTTCCGGCATCGTGAACGGTGACGCAAAATTCAACACCAAGGTTGACGTACAGAAAAAGCTTGTAGTCACAGGCGACATGAGCGTCAACAGCAGTTCCATTTTTAAGGATCTGTACGTTTACGGCAATATGTACACCTGTACAAACTTCGACGTCACCAACAACACTTATGTCCGAGGCATGGTGTACCTGAACGGAACCCAGAGTTACGGTGGAGACTTCTATGCAGAAGGCGGCCTTGATTTATCAGGAACAGGAACAGGTAAGGCTCAGTGCTCTACCGGATCTGGCGGATCCATCACCGTCGGTGGAAACACAACCACAAACGGAAATATCATCACCCCGAAACATACTGCAGCAAACAAGTATCTTTTCAAAGGGAACGTTGTTCTTGGCAACGGATCAAAACTCATCTTTCCGAACGTAAGTGACTACGGCGGAATGATTGCCCAGCAAGGATACTCCATAAATTTCATGGGTAACGTTTATCTGTCCGGCGGCATCAATGATGACGGATTCCATTTGACTTATCAATGGGCAGATAGTATCTCCTTTGGTACGCCCGGAAAGAAAGTTTATTCAGGCTCCCATTTTTACCGTGTTTCGGACGCAGATGGTTTCGTTTCTGAAAATACCGACTATTACAATTACTGGCTGGGCGGTGATGTGCAAACTGAAGAAGCTCACAAAATCAAATACAAAACGCAATGGGGTGGCTACAATACATCAACCGGCCTAGCCTCGAATACATTCTGTAGCAAGCCTAATTGCGGACCTGCAGATGGCGGTGGCGGTAGTGCAGACAATTTCTGGTACAACAAGACCTTCTATAATTGCGGATCAGACAAGACCGTTCAGGACTGGAGCAATAACGGAGCTTATGTCACCATCGGTGAAAACTGCCAGATTGCACGAAACGAAGTTTACTTTACGGTTAAGGGCGATTATGTAACTTCCGTCGATACAACCGGATGGGGTGCAGACCCCATGTCCGATGTTGCAGAATCCATCGTAACCACTTCCGAAGGAAACTGTACAGGAGCTCACATAAAGGAACCTCTCCAGTTCAACAGGGACCTATTGAATAGTCCCTTTGTCCATAGTGCAGAAAAGAAGGGAGCCTGCGATGGTAGTGATTTCTATTATAACGGAGTTTCCTTCTGGGAAGCAACGAACAATCTTGACCGTTGGCCCATGCTTGAAAAATGCTACGCCAAGGCCAAGGATGCCAAGGAACTTTATGATGGAAAGTGGCTCCTGATCAGAGTCCCCGGAAACAATGACCAATTCCACATGGTCAGTGGCAGCGACACGTTGACACATAATTATGTCATCATGTTTGATGATTATGTTAGAGCTACATTGCCGGCAACTTCTGCGGACGCACAAGTCATGATGTACTGGCCTCAAGGTGGAGACCTGTTTATGGCAAATAACGCTACAAATAGGAACTACTTCATCTTTAGCGAAGGCGATATTGGTTGGAACGCCGACGGAAAGTCTATTACAGGATCCCTATTCCTTTCAGACTGCCATAAGATTACAGGCGTGAATACGATTGACATCAAGTACAATTCCACATTGACTAGCGGTCTGTCTAATTCCGCTATTCTTTGCGAAAACGACGGAACAAAATCCTGTTCTAAGACTGCTTCTTCCGGTGGCGCAAGCGGAGGTGAAGGGGGTGGTTATGACTCCTTCTTTGATGACGGCTATGACCAGTTCTTCGTTCCCGTCTCCCCACAACTTTTGCTTACCGTTGAATCCGAGTACAAAAGCACAAAGACTGACCTGACTAACAAAAATGGTGAAGCCATTAAGCCGTCCATCATCGTGATGCCGCGCGTAATTTATCTATCCCGAGCTCCCAAGGGCAGACTTTCCGACTATTACGACGTGTTGAACCTGAACGGCGCTACAGAAGTAAAAGATGAAAGCAAAGCCTACTGTAGTCCCACTGGCATTCCCACTGCACAGAGATTTGGCTCCTTTACGGATTCCCTGAAACAGGGATCCTACAAATGCGTCTATAGAACAGAAGCATATGAAGATTCTCCGTTCTACGTGATTGTAGAAAACACGACCGAATCCAACATGAGCATCGCCTTTGCAGAAGAAAAAGTTGAAATTTCAAAGGGCGAAACCGTAGACGTTCCTATCAGGGTTCCTGCAGGCAGTACAAGCCCGCAGCCTATTTCCGTGGACATCTATGTAGAAAAGCCCTCCGCATGGACCGTAGTGCCTGATCAGTCAATGACCTTCACCGGTCCTAAGACTAATCCCAACGGATCTCAGGTCTACACATTCTCATTCATCCCTGGAGAAAATCCGCAAACAGTAACGGCGTTCCATGTAACCATGCCTGATGCAGAAAATGCCGGTAACGCAGCAACATTCCAGCTAATTCCACCTTGCGACGGTTGCATTATCGGAGCACCTCCTTATTTAGGCGTGGTCACGTCGGGAACAGTCAAAGTCAAACGAGAGGAAGTTTCCAAATACTGCGACGGCTACCCCACAAATTGCCAAAATGCAGATGGAACTAATAAATATTATTCCGTAATTCACGCGCCAGCCTGCGTTGGCGAGGGATTGCTGGATCCTTCTGACATCTGGGTTTACGCCAGCGGCGTGGACTGTATAGCCTCCATCTCTCAGCCCAACGATCAATGGACCTGCAACATGAACCACGAGGTTCATCTTTTAAAGAAAACCATTCCTGCCGTGGAGAAATACTGCGACATCGTCATTCCTCCTTACGATAACAGTTTCAGCGCCACTTTTGATGGACAGGAAGGCGTTCTTTACGCAAGTGTAGCCCGAAAGACAAAGACACTCAATCTCTCTGTCATAGGCGCTTCAGACCCCAACACTGCAGTCCTGATGAAAAAATCAAGCAATATTCACGCCACAGAACCTGACGACAACACTAGCGAAATTTGCCTTAGCGGAGGAAACTGTCAGTTCGTTGTCTATCCGGGCTACAGATACTTCTTCTACGCAGAACCCGCCCGCACCGACGACAAGTTCTCTTACTTCAAATGTTCCGGAAAGGACTGTCCCACCAATGCGCAGATCATGGCGGTCAACCCATACCAACTTTCAGTTCAGGAAGACGACAACACCATTATCGCAAGATTCAACGATGTAGATGACCATTGCCTTTACGAGGACTTTTCGCCTAGCGACAACACTGCATTCGGTTCATTCTGCGGAGCTGACCAGACGAGATGTATAGACACTTGTGCAGTCACTCAATCCGCAGGCAACTCCTGCTCCGTAACGGAAGGTTCCATAGAAAGGAGCGGTTCCGGTAAGAAGGCTGACTGGGTCATGGTTTATAACAACAGGAAGCCATCTTGTACCACCTACAAGTACGATGACCACACCACCTGTACTTATCAGTTGTTGGGTGTCTGGCATCCCTTATTCTGTTCTGAAAAGATTGGTACAACATGCGGTAGCAAAGCCAGCAATACAAAACAGTTGCCACCAAAGATCGCCAACAACTACATTACCGCCAATGCAGATGCGGATACCTATTCCAATTATAAGAATGGAACCCAGGCAGTCATTCTAAGTTCCAAGGATGCTGGATTTAACGGAACTTTGACATCCTTGTTCACCACGAGCGTAAGACCTATTCCCAATTCCGGTTTCATCTTCAGATCCAACGACAATGCTACAGAATACTTCAGTTTGAGTGTATACGGCAAGGCTGTGACAACCATCGGAAGTATTTATGCAGCCTCCATGATCTACGCACGACTTTGCTATGTAAACGGCCAAACTGTAGGCATGAACTCCGCAAGCGAAAAGTGCGTTGAAAAGGAACTGACCGCCGACCAGAATACCATTACATCCTGGATTAAGAACATCACTCTTGCAACATCATTCACCATGGTGTTGGATGCAAATGGATCCGAAGTCAACGCTTCATTCGCTGTTGACAGAACCATCTCTATGGACGCAAAAATCAATGCCAGCTTTGATTTGATCAAGGAATTTGGCATTTCTCTTGATGACGAGCGCCATAATCGAGTAGGTATGAAGCTATCCGACGAGAACTTCAACGTCCACGACATTTCCTGGATGAGTGAAAATTATAATGGTGAATGCTGGGCAGCTCCCAAAATCGTATGTTCCTTCAAGTCCAACTATCTAGGAGGCATGGTCCCGAAGGATGCCGATGTTACTCCCTGGGTAAGCTATTCTTCTTTCCTTAACGACAAGAAGTACGAAAAGTGCAAGCTGAAGTTCTATTACAATGGCTGTGATATGAACATTCGAAACTTTGAACTGACATGGAACACCGCATGGAATTCCATGTACCAGGTTTTCGGCTGTGTTGGTTCTGGAACAAACAAAATCGGCTCTTATTGGGATGTAGGTTCCCCCATCAGCGGAGCGTTCTACAACTTCAATCGAGATGGAAAGCACGGTTATTACGTACCTAAGGATGGAGATCGAAGTGCAGGCTTCGCTTTGGATGCGAAGGTGATATTGGATTGCTCCAACGCTTCTGTTACCCCACCGTCTTCCTTGCAGAAACATCAAACCTGCGGTGAATTCCTTGTCGGCAAAATGGAATACTGTTCCGAAAGTTACGAATACTTCGCTTCCAGCGATGCAATCGATTGCAACAACGGAGGTTGCATCATCGACACAAAGGTGAACGGCATGGGAACCAACCTTAGAGACGCACTGTTGGAATTAAAATTCTCCAATCCGGACGAAGCTCAGATAAAGGTTGTTCTATTGGATGACGCAGGAACGGAATCCCAGCCCGCAACCGTAACAGGAACATCTTATTCACTGGACGTAAATTCCGTATCCAACGTTGACGGATTCAATCCCCAGGCCATTACCGAAGTACGAGTCACCAGCGAAAATTCCAGTGTGGGTGTATACAGTGTCATGAGTAACTGTCCCTATGCACTAGGCGTATCCAGCTGTACAGCTTTCTATAACGGCATTTCCTGGACTGTCGACGCCAACGTCACGAATGCGTTCACCTGCGACGTAACGCCGCCACTTGCATTAAGTGGTGTCGACAAGAAGGAAAATGTCATCTGCGACGGACATTCCTCATTCTCATTTGAAAATCCTGATTTGCTTGCTGGACTCGGTTCTGAAACTGATTTTGAATTCAGCATTACCGCCTACAACCAGGACAAGTCCAAATCATTTACAAAGTCCTGCGTCACAACATCTGTCAAGCCCATCACGGCAACCTGCGATGTGGAAGACAGCAAGAGAAGAGTAATGAAGGGAACAGGCGTTCCTGCATTCAACTTCACCTTCGAAAACTGTGACCAGTATAGAAACGGAACCTGCAACTATCAAGTGTCCCTAAAGGATCTTACTGATGCCGTACCTGGATCAGCCTCAAGCTCCGCAGAATATACTGGATCAACGAGTCCTTTCAATACAATAAACCAGCCATCAAATCCTCTTCCTGCAGGAACCTATTCCTGGCTTGTAGTTGGTCCCAGCACCCTAAGCACATGCTATGCATCCTTTGACGTGTATGAACCAAATTACAAGGCAGATGCAGACTTATGTAATCTGTCCGAAGAAGGGATTTTCTCCGCCGACATTACAAGTTCTGGCGACTGGATTGCCTCACTTTCTATCACGGACGCCTACGGTTTTGTGAAAATAACCGGTATCAACTCCGTTGAAAAAACAGGTGACGGCCGATACAACTACCAGATTGACGAATCAATCTTGACCAAGGGAGATCACGTAGCCCTTATTCTCAACGGTTCCGAAGTTTGTTCCAAGCCCTTCGGCGTTGAAGACCCAGGTACCGACCCGGGCACTGATCCTGACGATCCTATCGATGATCCAGAAAAGCCCGCACAGATATTGTGCCACTACAGAACTGATGGTCAGTCGCATAATAGCTGGGAACCGCTTAGTTTAGGCCCAGGCAAATACGTCTGGAAACACAACTGCAAGGCTTCCCCTGGTTGGTGGGTTTATTGCAACGGATCCGTGATTGTGAACGGCACATCCTATGAGTGCAATAAGCAGACTAACTTGTCCGGAGGAACCTATACTGCACAGAACCATCTTGTCCCCAGTGGTTCCATTATTGAAGTTCCCGAAGGTGTCACACTCAAAAAGATTGGTTGCGAAGCTAATCCCGGAGTGCCCGAAGGATGCGAAGGCCATCCCAATGAAGTGATTGACGGTGACGGAACAGTCGTTCCCTCAACTCCTACAGGCAAGAAGACCATCTGTATTGCATCTAATGGAACCGCCGAGGCGAAATTGGACAACATTCCTGTAGGCAATTATGGTCTTGTCCAGAACTGCAATCCGGATGTATTCTATAAGTGTACTGGAGACGTCAAACTCGATGGAACGGCATTGACTTGCGACAACAACGAACATAAGTTCAGTGCTCCGCTGGCAGGTTCTGCAGTTCCCGAGCTGACAGTAACGGGCTCACTATCCTATCTGAAGTGCGCTAAAAATTCCTACGCTTATGCAATGCCGTCTTGCCCGTCCACCGAAGTGAAGGATGAGGAACCGCCTTCCTACACAGGAAACCGCAGTTCCTGTAACTTCGACAAGAGTTCCTATGGCGGCGGAGAACAGGCTGTATTCAAGTTCAAGACCTCCGCCTGGAACGGTCGCGATTATGAACTTCTGGATCCCAACGGCACCAAGGTTGGCGAAGGCAAGATTCCTGCTGGAGAACAGGAAACTTCCATCACCGTATCCAATCCGAAATCCGGTGACTATAGTCTCTCCCTAAAGGCAACAGGCGTGATGGGCCTCGGCTATCAGCCGGCCCAGATGATCTGTAAGGCAACCGCAAATGTTCTCGTAGCATCAGCATCCTGCAACATAACGGCATCCGATAACGGTTACCAGTTCAGGGCAGATCTTACCAACTGCGGTAGCGGCTGCAAGTGGTATCTGAAACAGAACGGCAGCAACATCGCTTCAGGAACAAGCTACGGTTCTATCGGCTCTACACTGGATGACTATGGTGAATATACGTTGCATCTGGGGACTGAAAACTCTGCTGCAGTATGTACCGAAACAATCGCCAAAAAACCACAAAGTACAAGTTGCTGGTTCGGAACCTCTAGCCAAACCCAGTGGGAATACGACAAGACCTATACGTTTACAGTAAAGGATCTTCGTGCGAAAATTTATAGCAAGTGGACTCTGCACGACCCAGACGGAAATGTCATTGACAATGGTACATTCCTTGCCGGTTGGTACGGCTCTGTCAACTGGAGTGCCGGAGCCTCGGCAAAGCTAAAGAAAGGCGGTGAATACGTATTCAAGATTGAAGGCGAAGAATACTGCGCTACGACAGTAACACTGAAGAATGCACCCAAGGCGGAAAACTGTCGCTTTGACAACAGCACTATTGGTTATGGTTCCACAACCACGTTCCGATTCCAGATGAGCGGCTGCGATGTAAACTGGTCCTGGGGAAAACGCTCCTCAGACTGCGAATACGAAGTGCTACTCAACGGCACCGTAATCGGCAACATGGCTAACGTGGATAATGGCGAGCAAACCATGCAGGTGGCCGCCGGAGGAACCTATAAGGTGAAGGTCAACGGTAACGAAACCTGTTCTGCAACGTTGGAAAAGAGCGGCACAGCCATTCCGCCAGGAACCTACCAGTATGCAGTAGGCGACTGGGGCGATGCCAATACATTGACCAACGGAACCATTGACGGGCCCTTTATCGCAGGATCCTACACCTTCCAGATGAACAGAGCTTGTTCCCATGCACAAATGCATGCAGGAGGCATGTCAAATGCCACCTACACCATTAATGGATCCACACAGAAATGCGAATACAAGGAAATCAGCATCACTCCATTGATAGATATATCTTTGAACATTGGAGCTGGCTGCGAAATTCAAAAAATCTATTTCTGGGATTGTAAGGGACAGAAATAATTCCCATTCTGAAACTCTACAAACAAAGTCCGGTAGCATCCGCTGCCGGACTTTTTCTTTCAGTTGCTTTTTTCACAAAAATTGTTTTATGAGAAAAACATTAGAGTAAAGAACAGCGTTCTCTACTGTAAATTCCAGTGGTAATCCAAACGTTCAAAGGTCCCGCATCTGCGGGACCTTCCTGGTATACAGCAAAGAAAAATATCCCTACTTTGCTGGATATTATGCCTGAAAATCGTCTGGCCATTGATTATGCTGATGCAAATGGGGCGTTGGATCCTGAAGATGATCCGGAAAACTTCTCTCTGAACGACCTCTATGTTCAGGTGCGTATGATTTGGACTGACAAGAATGGCGTTTCTGACTACAGTGAATGGTCTAATCCGTTGCTGTTGTCTAAGTGCAGCGCCCAATAGTTGTTGGTTTGAATTAAAAAGGCTTTCCGCAATTTCGCGGGGAGCCCTTTTTCGTTCTTATATTATTTTTGTGGAATCCTAGGAAGGAATGTATTATGCGTCAAGGTTTTACACTTATTGAGTTGATGATCGTGGTAGTGGCTGGTTGAATGGCGGAAAGAATGGCTGGGAAAAAGATCCTGCAAGGAGTGGTTGCCTTTCCTTGCGTAGAGTCTAAATAACTGTCATTAGGGCTCTGCGAATCTTTTAAAAGTATGCGTTTCAAAAGTTCAGTTTCCTTGGAAACTGGACTTTTTTCATAAAATCTTATAAAAATGTATATGTTGCCCCACATCCCGAATTTTTATATACATTGCGAGTATGCAACCCCAGGCTTTAAGACTTTCTGAGATTACCATTTCTAATCTGCGTTCTATCCAGAAGCAGAGGTTTCCTCTTAGTGGTTTCACGGCTCTGATTGGCTATAATAATGCGGGTAAGACCAACATCCTGATGGGGATTCGTTGGCTGTTGGCCCATTTTTCTTTGGATATTTCTTACTTTGACGACCCGAATATTCCTGTAGAGGTGGAGGGTGTCTTTGATGGTATTTCTGAACAGGTGCTGGCCCGCCTTGGTGAAGATCTTTCTGCGGAAATCAAGCCGTTCCTGGTGAATGCTGGCCCCAATATGGGACAGTTGCGGGTAAAAAAGGTGCAGCGGGTTCCTGGTGGCAATTCAGAATCCATGGAATTTTTCGCGTTTGTGCCTTCTAACAAGCGGAATGGAGCCTATAAGCGGGAATGGACCCGAGTAAATGATAGTTTTATGGCGGCCTTTAGCCGTATGTTCCCGGAATCCATCGCCATTTGGGATTTTGAAGGCAACCAGGCCTTCGTGAAGTTGCTCCACGAAATTTTTAGACCGCTGGAACGTCGATTCGGTGGCGAAATCAACATGCTGCTGAACAAGTTTAACGACTTGCTTTCTCCCGATAGCGAGAATCGGGCCGAAGAAATCGGCGCTTTCGATCGCGATGTCAATGAAAAGCTCCGTCCGTTGTTCCCCAGCGTGAAGGTGGAACTGGATATTCCTGTGCCGACCATGGAAACCTTCCTGAAGAGGGCTAGCCTGAAGGTCATGGATGAGGATGACGGTTTCGAGCGAGATATAAGCCGCATGGGGGCGGGGTCCCAGCGCGCTATCCAGATGGCCCTGATCCGCTATCTGGCTGATATCAAGAAGCATCATAACAACCATTATCTGAGTCGTACCTTACTGCTGATTGACTCTCCGGAATTGTATCTGCACCCTCAGGCGGTGGAACTTGTCCGCGTGGCCCTCAAGAATCTTTCTAACGAGGGGTACCAGGTGGTTTTTGCCACCCACAGCGCCCAGATGGTGACCAGCGAAGATGTAAGCACGTCCCTTTTGATTCGCAAGAACAAGGAACGTGGCACCTTTATGCGTAAGCGCATGGAAGATGCGGTACACCAGGTGGTTCAGGATGCGCCCAGCCAGCTACAGATGTTGTTCAGTCTTTCTAATAGTAATGAACTTTTGTTCGCTGACTATGTACTGCTAACCGAAGGTAAGACAGAACTGAGGGTTCTGCCCGCCTTGTTTGAACGTATTACGGGGCAGAGCTTTGCCTTAATCAAGTGCGCCCTGGTTCGTCAGGGTGGAGTTAGCAATACCCGCAAGAGTATGCAGGTCCTCGGGGCCATGGATATGCCTGTTCGCGCTATTGTGGACTTGGATTACGCCTTTACTACGGCTACCCATGATGGCTTCCTGGATTACAACGATCCTGATATCAAGTATTGTCAGAACTTGTTCCGAGAGCTGGCCTTCCAGCACCATTTACGCTTGGTGAATGGTTTGCCGGTGAGCAAGCATAGCAATACCACGGCGGCTCAGGCTTACGCCATGATGGCGGCCATGCCCGAGGCCGAAATGGCAATCCGCAGCATTCATGCCAAGCTTCGCAGTCAGGGAATCTGGGTGTGGACCCGCGGTGCCATCGAAGAACATTTAGGACTTGAAGCCAAGAGCGAAACCGCCTGGAGCAAGTTCATTGAACGGAGTAAATCACAGAATTTTGTAAAAACCCTGCCAGATTATGCCAGTATCGAGGAACTTTGCCGCTGGATTATCGCAGGAAGTCATGGACAATACTAATAGTTTGGTATATTTATATCGGATGATGAGTGTGGGTTTTGCAAGATCGTATTTTGCGACGTTTGGTGTCGCGCTGGCTGGATTCCTGGCCGGAGTGGTGGGGTGTTCTAACGATACCTCTGTGGCGGGAAACAGCGCTGAAACGGGTTCGCCGGAGTTGGCTTCTATCGAGGGCCGACTTTACCTGGGCGAGGGCGTGGCTTCTATGGCCCGCGTCAGTATCGTTCCTAAAGATTTCAATGTGTTTGACGATTCAGTCGGTATCTTTGGCGAAACCGACGAAAGAGGCTCCTATCGTTTGACCGGAGTTGCTGCTGGTACTTATTCCCTTGAAGCGGTTGCGGTGTCTGGCGAACGTTTGCTGGTCCAGGATGTTGTGGTCTCGGATCATGATTCCGTGGTCATTCAGGACGATACCCTTAAGGTTCCGGGCTATGCGATGCTGAAGTCGGAAATGGCTGATGGGGCCGAGGGCGTGATAACCGCAGTGGGAACCACGATTTATCGTGAAGTTTCTGTTTCTGGTGGAATGATCCTTGTGGACTCCCTGCCGGCGGGTGAACTTGATTTGAGATTGTCGCTGGGCGGGAACGTGGAACTGTATAAGAACCTTAAGGTTACTCCCCAGGATACAGCAAAGGTGGGCTTTGATGCGGAGCCGGTTGCTACGGTGGATACCGTGGTGATGCGTTTTGTGGCCCCGTTGGCGGCCCCTAAGGGGAGTGTGGATTCCCTGATGGGCTTTGTCAGCGATATTCCGCTGGCCTTACGCCTGACTCCTGAAAACTGCAACTTTGATACTCTTGCGGGAATGGATGGCCGCTGGGAAGTTCGCCGTATTAATGCAGGTGGGGCGGCCAGTAAGAAACTGCCCATTACCTCGGGCTATTTCGATTCCCTGGCCCAGGAGGCGGTATTCTGGGTGAACGTGGATTCCCTGAATCTGGAAGATTCCCTGGAACTGGTCTTTAATAATGCCCTGACTTCCGGCTTTGCGCTGGATGTGTTCCCCACCAATAGGGCCTATAACATGGTATGGCATTTTGATGATGGTATCGCTCCCATAACGGACTGGGCAGAAAAGCAGAACTTCCCCGGTACTGCCTTTAAGGTTTCTTTGGTGGACGGGGTTGTGGGTAGCGGTGTCAAGATGTCAGCGACAAGCGCCCTGGTAGCGGATCATTCTGCAGAGGCGGATTCCTCTTTGCATGGGGACCTGGTGTTCGGTACCGAAGATGTCTTCAGTTTCTCTCTCTGGATTCGATTGGATAATCTGGGCGAAGAACAGCTGATTTTTGAAAAGGCTGGCGAATATGAACTGCGTTACGTTCCGGATTCCGGATTCGTGGTGAATTTTTACCACTTGGCCTCTGGGGTGGTTTCGGATGATGTTGCGGATACCGCCAGCTATAAATTGAGCTGGACGTCGGGTTCCGAAGGGCTGAAGGCGGCTTCGTGGGTCTATGTGGCTTTTAGCAAGCTTTCTATGGATGGGTTGGGCAATGGAATCAGCTGCCTGTTTGTGAATTCTTCAAAGGTCGAGAAGCCGGTCTTGTCTGATTGGGATGGCGTTCGTGGCGAGGCTGCTGATTTTAGGATTGGCGGTTTTGCCGGTGCCATAGACGAAGTTTTCGTTGGCGGGAGTTATCGTGAGAATTCCTGGACTTACATGACTTACCTGAATCAGAAACCTTCTGATTACTGGCCGGTTTTAGTGGCGAAATTCTAATTTTCTTTAAAAATTTGCGTTTTAGGGCGGAACTTTTCCGCCCTTTTTGCGTACACGAATAAATTAACGATTCTTTTGTGGTGTAAATAGGGTGAAAAATGGTCTTTTGGGTGGGCTCCCCAGCTCCAAGTTTTGTATTTTTGGACGGAAAAATTTGAAAATTCTATTTAGGTAGGTTCATTCTGCGTACCCGTTTGCTGTTTTTAGTGATGTTTGTTGTGGGTCTGGCTCAGGCCCAGCTGTTGGACATGTCCGAAATGTCCGAGAGCTATATGGTGGAAAATAAGATCCACAAGGTGAAGGTGGAAGGTACCGTCCATATGGACGAACGTTCCGTGCTGAGTCGAATTGGTATTCGTGATGGCCAGAGTTATTCTCCTACGGGTCTTACCGAAAAGGTGCAGTCCTCGGTGACTTCTCTGTACGAGTCTGGTCTTTTTGACGATGTGACTGCCTGGATTGACTATGTGGGTGATGGTTCCGATGTGGACTTGATTTTCAAGATTAAGGAACTTCCTGCCTTGGATACCGCTGTTCTGGACGGCTGTGATGAAGTTTCCGAAGAAGATCTGCGCCTGAAGATTCGTCTGATTCCGGGCCAGGTTTATAGCAAGAGCCAGCTGGAACGTGACCGCCAGGCTATTTTGGAATACTACCGTTCCGAAGGTTATTTGCTGGCCGAAGTGGGCTATCGTGAAACTCCTGTAGATGAGAACAAGAATTTGGTGACCTTCATTGTCCGTGAAGGCGGCAAGGTGAAGGTTCGTGATTTCGATATCCAGGGTAACGACAATGTGCCCCGCGAAGATATTCTGGAACATATGCTGACCAAGCAGGACCAGTGGTGGGGCGGCGGCGAATTCAAGGAAAACGTGTTCGAAGCCGACCGCGATACGGTGTTGAACGCCATCCGCCATTTCGGTTTCCTGGATGCTGAACTGACTGAATATAGCGCTGAATATCTGCCGGACTCCTCCTGCCTGTTCTATCTGGGACGTATGGTTCCCCTGGGAGACAAGCTGGAACCGCTGTACAATCAGCTGAATCTGGCTCTCGGTGATACCGCCACCGCTTTCTACAAGATGGCTGGCAAGCCCACTATGCAGGTAACTCACCTGTTCCGCAATCATCGTGCCGTGGGCGAGATGCCCTGGGTGACTAGACCGATGCCCAAGGTCAAGTCTGAAGAAGACGCCTGGAAGTACCTGAACGACATTATCCGCTACGAAGATGCCCGCAAGGAATGGCTTGATATTGTAAAGGGCCGTAAGTGGAACAACCCGAAGATTGACTCCCTGTTGAAGATCAAGAAGATGAGTGCTTACGAGCAGAAGCTTGTGGTGCGCTATATGATCGAAGACATGTTCTCTGCCTTGAACAAGTATGATAACATCAAGACTTCCAGCTCGATCCTCATTCACATTCATATGATCGAAGGTCGTCGCTACTACATGGGTGGCCTCCACTTCTCCGGTAACGAAGTGCTGAACGACAATATGCTGAAGTATGCTTATCGTCTTGATAGTGGCGAAGTGTTTGACCAGTACAAGTATGACGCTTCCCGCAAGGCTCTGCTTGATGCCTACCGTGAAGACGGCTACCTGTTTGCAACTTACGAAGAAGAACGTACTTTCACTAACGATTCCATTGTGAACCTGTCTTACAAGATGACCGAAGGTCTGCCTGCCCAGATCCACAAGGTGCACATCCATGGCAATACCAAGACTAACGAAAAGGTGATTCGTCGTGAAGTTCGCCTGTATCCGGGCGATACTTACCGCCAGTCCCTGCTGGAACGTTCCTTCCGTGAAATCATGCAGCTGAACTACTTCGACATGGTTCTGCCCGACATTAAGGTGGTGGGCGACCAGGAAGTGGATCTTGACTTTACCGTTCAGGAAAAGGAAGCGGGTACCGGTCAGTTCAGCCTGGGTGTTTCCTATAGCGAAAGCGATGGTCTTGTGGGTACTGCCAGCGTGTCTATTCCCAACTGCTGTATGGGTGATGGTCAGGCCGCTAGCTTCAGCGTTGAATATGGTGCCGACAAGAAGAGTGCTTCTATCAGCTTCCAGGAACCTTGGTTCCTTGATAAGCCCATTACCCTGGGTGCCAGCTTGAGCTACTCCTGGTGGAATATGGAAGATTATGACGACCCGGACATTACCCGTTATGGCGGAAGCGTCTATGTGGGTAAGCGTCTGAAGTGGCCCGATGACTACTTCTATGGTCAGATTGGTTATAGCTGGCTCATGAACAAGCAGGGCCGAAATATCGATGACAGCTATGTGGTTTACTCCGGTGTTGAATCTGCAATCAACTTCCGCCTGCTCCGCGACGACAAGAACCTGCCGCAGTTCCCCACAGACGGCTCTCGCTATGTGCTGGATGTGCAGTGGGCTGATGGCGCTATCTTCAGTGACTTCGACTTCGTGAAGACCGAGCTGACTGTTAAGTGGTGGTTCCCGCTGTTCCGCGATCGCTTGAGCATTGCTCTCACGAACCAGTATGGTGTGATTTTCGGTGACCAGTTGCAGTATCGTACCTTGTACACCATGGGCGGTGTCATGGGCTACGAAGGATGCATGCGCGGTTATAGTTCCGGTTCTCTTGGCTACCGCCGTCTGGGCCGCAGCTACCAGTATGTTGGTGCGGAACTTCAGTTGGGCCTTGTGCCTCAGACCTTCTACCTGTTGCCCTTCTTCTTTGATGCCGGTAACGTATTCGGTGAGCGTTATAATCCCAAGACCAAGGTTGAAAAGCCCAGCCACAACCCGCTTAGCGAATGGGATCCCACTAGCTTGAAGAAGGATATCGGCTTTGGTTTCCGCGTTGTTGTGCCTATGCTTGGTATTATCGGCTTCGACTTCGCATGGCCTCTGGATGTGGGTGAAACCTACAGCGGTTTCCAGCGTAGTGCTGTTGGCGACATGGAATTCAACTTCGTGATTGGCCAGGGCTTCTAAGGAGGAATTATGGTTAAGAAACTTCTGATCGTTTTGATGATTGCCTTGTTCGGTGCGACCTCCGGTTTCGCCGAAGATGGTCTGCGTATTGCTCATGTGGATTCCAAGCTGATTTTTGACGGTTATAAGGGCACGAAGAAGGCTCAGGAAGAATATGACCGCCAGGTGGCAAAATGGGAACAGCAGGGTAACCTGCTCCAGAAGGAACTTTCTGCCATTAAGGAAAAACTGGACAAGCAGGTTCTGATGCTTTCTGATGAAAAGAAGCGCGAACTGGAAGCGGAATACGCCAAGAAGGATACGGAACTGAAGAACTTCATGGACCGCGTCTATGGCCGTAAGGGAGAACTGATTTCTGAAAACGAAAAAATCAGCGGCCCCATTATTCAGCTGATCCGTAAGGCCGTCACTGAAATTGCCTTGCAGGAAGGTTACGACATGGTGGTGGATCGTGCTACCGGCGCAGTGCTTTTCTGGAAGAAGGAAAACGACCTGACCAATAAGGTACTGGACTATTTGAACAATAGATAATTGGTCATCACAAGTCGGGCTGAACTTGTTTTGGCGCCGATTAAAAGTTATCTTAATGCCGCGGGGTTGCCTGCGGTATTTTTATTTGGAGCGAATATGAAACGTAGAGTTTGGATGTTGATTGCAATGCTTTTCACGGCAATGAATTTTGTTGCCTGCGGAGACGATAGCAGTTCACCTAGTGAATCTTCTGGAACGGATCAGGGAAATCCTGTGCCGGGCACTGACACTCTGGTGTTGCCGGATACGGTAATGACGCTGGATTCCCTGGCAAATGAATACAAGTGTCGTGTATCGTACAAGTGCGCCCATGTTTATCTTGTAGAAATGGATCATGTGATGGAATGCGATGGGGAAGATTGGGTTTATCTCAGCGACTATCAGCCTTCTGTTTGTGAAGATTCTGCAGAGCCGTCTTCGAGTTCCGATGCTTTGGCAGAAAGCTCCAGTGATGTCATTGATGAAAGCCCGTCTTCTTCTAGCGAGAGCTCGGAGTCTATTTTTGAACCTGCGACAGATTGCTATGAAGGTGGTGCGCAGATTACCATCAGCAATATTGAAAACCTGAATATGCAGTGTGCTAGTTCTACGGAAGGCTGGACGGTCTATGATAAAGACCATTGGACGCTTTACACATGTACTGCCGGCAACTGGGTTGAAGAAGAAGCGATTCCCTGCGTAATGGACTAGATGAATTTTTTATATTTAAGTAGTAAATAAAAACGCTCATACCTCAAAGGGAGCGTAGCGACCGACCTCACACCTCAAAGCGAAGCGAGCTCATTATGGCCGAAAATAAAGCAGAAAAGTTTGTATTCTACATGTACAAGATGTGCAAGTCTTACCCCAACAAGGAAGTCTTGAAGGACATCTCCCTTAGCTTCTACTATGGCGCTAAGATTGGTATTATCGGTCAGAATGGTGCCGGTAAGTCTACGCTTCTGCGTATTATGGCTGGTATCGATAAGGAATTCCAGGGCGAAGCTTGGATTGAACCGGGTCGTACCGCTGGCTACCTGCCTCAGGAACCTCAGCTGGATCCGAACCTGACCGTCAAGGAAAACGTGATGCAGGCTGTGGCCAAGAAACAGGCTATTCTTGACCGCTTCAACGAAATCTCCATGAAGTTTGCAGAACCCATGGAAGATGATGAAATGAACAAGCTCCTGGACGAACAGGCCAAGCTTCAGGACATCATTGACGCTCAGGATTTGTGGAGCCTGGACCGCAATATTGAAATTGCTATGGACGCCCTCCGTTGCCCGCCGGGTGACTGGCCGGTGACCAACCTTTCCGGTGGTGAAAAGCGCCGCGTGGCTCTGTGCCGCCTGCTCTTGGAAGAACCGGACCTGTTGCTCTTGGATGAACCTACCAACCACTTGGATGCAGAAACTGTTGCATGGTTGGAACGTCACCTACGTGAATACAAGGGATCCGTCATTCTCGTGACCCATGACCGTTACTTCCTGGATAACGTGACCAACTGGATTCTTGAAATCGACCGCGGTCGCGGCATTCCTTGGGAAGGCAATTACGCCCAGTGGCTGGACCAGAAGCTGGAACGTATGCGCGGTGAAGAAAAGGGCGAATCTGACCGTCAGAAGCGCCTGGCTCGCGAACAGGAATGGGTCAAGCAGAGTCCCAAGGCTCGCCAGGCCAAGAACAAGGCTCGTCTTAAGGCTTACGAAGAACTCCTGGCTGAAGATTCCAGAGAGAAGATCAACGTGGCTCAGATTCACATTGCCAACGGCAACCGTCTGGGTGACATCGTTATTCAGGCCGAACATTTGCAGAAGGCCTTTGGCGAAAAGGTGCTTTTCGACGATATGAACTTCAGCCTGCCCCGCTCCGGTATTGTGGGCATTATCGGCCCCAACGGTGCTGGTAAGACCACGCTCTTCAAGATGATCACCGGAACCGAAAAGCCGGATGCTGGTACCTTGAAGATTGGCGAGACCGTGCAGATCATCAGTATGGAACAGGGCCGCGATTCCCTGGACGATTCCAAGACTGTGTGGGAAACCATTACTGGCGGCAATGACGAAATTATGGTGGGCGACCGCAAGATGAATGGCCGTGCCTACTGTGGTTTGTTCAATTTCACTGGCGCTGCCCAGCAGAAGAAGCTTTCCACCCTTTCCGGTGGTGAACGTAACCGCGTGCTTATGGCCAAGAACCTGCAGCAGCCGGGTAACCTGTTGTTCCTTGACGAACCGACCAACGACTTGGATATCGAAACCCTCCAGGCTCTGGAACAGGCAATCCTCAAGTTCGCAGGCTGCGCCGTGATCATCTCCCATGACCGCTGGTTCCTGGACCGTATCGCTACCCACATTCTCGCTTACGAAGGTGATTCCAATGTGGTCTGGTTCGAAGGTAACTGGAGCGAATACGAAGCCGATCGCCGCAAGCGTCTTGGCGAAGATGCCGAAAACCCCAAGCCCATCAAGTACAAGACTCTGACACGAAACTAGTTTCCTTTGGAAACTTGTTTCGTGAATTACGATTTACGAGTTATGAATTATGAGAAAGTTGCGGAATGTTGTATTTCGTACTTTGTAATTCATAATTCGTAATTAAATTGCGTAGCAATTTGCATGATTCTTCACGTTCTAAAGCATGAACTGCGGTTGGTTTTCCGGGAGCCCCGCTTCTGGATTCCTTTTGTGATTCCTCCGGTGCTGTTGGCGGCGTCCCAGGGGATTGCCGTTTCTCGCTATGGCGGGCAGATTATGCAGGGCATGGACGGCTACATGATGCTGTTGCTTGGTTGCCTCATGGCGACTATGGGTGCGCCTCTTGCTGCCGATAGCTTTGCTGGCGAACGTGAAAGAAATTCCCTGGAACTGTTGCAGCTTTCTCCAGTGAAGCCTGCGGAATTGTTTTGGGGTAAGCTGCTCGCCGTGTTACCATTCCCGTTGATGTTTTCGTTGATTTGCCAGCTAGTGTATTGGGGCGCGCACTCTGATGTTGTGAACGGTGAGGTGGCGGTTGCTGCGATTCTTGGTTCTATGTCAGCTTGTCTTTTAGTGAATGCCTTTTCCTTGTTGCTTTCTCTTAAGGCGAAAACTGTTCGCGCAGCCACTCAGGGGACGCTGTTCTTTATTATTCCGCTTTTGCTTTTGGTGCAGCTCGGTTATCAGACTTTCTTGCGGGATATGATGATGCCTGTGGTGGCGCTTGGTTTCTCGTTAGCGGTTTGTGTTGCCGCTACTGTTGTGGGAATGCGGAAGTTCATTAGTTTGTAAAAGGTAAAAAAAGTTGCGAATGAAATTTTGGATCGTATTCGTTTTGCTCATGATTGTGTCTATGGCCTATGCCGAAGATAGCGAAAAGAAGGATGGGACCGACGAAAATGGCACCGTGATGCTTGTCCAGGGAAAAGTCAAGAACGGTGGGGCAACCTATAGGGTGTCTACAGAGGATGGTACGATTCTCGCCGATAGCGCCAGGGTGAAACCGGGGACGGTTCTTTATGTGGATGTAGACGTTAAGCGAGATGATGAAGGTGTTTTTATGCTTGACGCCGCCTATCTTGCCGTGAATGCCTATCACACGCCGAAGTACTACATAAACGGTCGCATGACTGAAATTGAGAAGGGTAAGCGTTATAAATTTACCATGAGTGAATGGAATGCTGATGTAAGTTTAAGCATTTTCCCGCTTTATACCATTAAGGTCTATGTAGAGGGCAACGGCTCTGTAACGATTAAGAATACCGTACGAGATACCTATAAAGGTGAAAACTATTATGTTTCTGCCAATGTCGTTTTCTTGGTGGATGCGGATGAAGGCTACTACCTGTCGTCTGTAAATATGAGAAACTGGAATAAGAAACCTTATGCTACATCAATTAATCAGGCTAACGAAATTACCGAATTTAGTTATGATGGACAGGGGCATGCCTATGAAGTGGATGCCGTGTTTAAGAAAATCGACACCTCCCTTAGCGAAGATCTTGGCGAACATTGCAAAACCAGTGGTCTTCCGGCTACGGCAGAATCTGCAGACCGTGTGAAGTTTACCGTTCATTGCGATGAAGGATATTTCTTGAGCAAAGTTTATCAGGAATGTGGAGACAAAAACGATAAATCCTGCTATAAGGATATTTCTGCAGATAAGAATGGCATTTATTCGATGACGAAGGGCAACTCCGCATCTGTCGTAAAGGGTAAACTTCAATATAAAGTAACCTTTGAAGATGAGGGGGAATCCTATGTGGATTATTATACTTCCAACGAAGGGTTCTATGACTCGGGAATTAATTATACCATAAAGGCTAAACACCTTTCTTCGGAAGTTATCAAGTCTATCAGTTATAGTTATTATGACGGCGCTGACTCTGTTAAGGGTGAGTTGAAACTTCTTTCCTGTTCTGCCAATAAGGATTGCACTAGCGGTACTTTCAAGATGCCGGCGGCACCTGTTGTATTTAAGGTGACTCGTGGTCTGGTCAATTATGGTGTTGGCAATGAACTTGATGGAATTTGCGTGGCCAAGGGATTGCCTGATTCTGCCAATGCTGGCGATAAGGTTAAGTTTAATGTCGTGTGCGAAGCCGGTTATGCTTTAGCGGAATTGCCTGTGTTCGGTGAAGAGGGTTCTTCTGATCTTTCGTCCGTTGATTCTGCTGGCGGTGAGTATAGCTTTACCATGCCTGCTTCTAATGTGGTTTTGTCTGGGGGACAGTTAAAGTATGCGGTGATTCTGGAGGATACTAGTTCCTCTTTCGTGGTGTACCCAGATGCTGATATGGACGGGGATTCCGTTTATGCGGATTATGCCTTGCCTGGAGACGCCGTTCGAATTTATGTAGGAGAGGAAGTGGGCTCCGATATAGGTGAAGTTATGTTCAGCTATAAAAATGGAGATGAAAATCAGGAGATGAAACTCAAACTATTGAGTTGTGATGATGATGGCTGCTGGTCTGAAATTTTCTTGATGCCGTCGGTTCCTGTTTCTGTTAGCGTTGAACGTAAGAAACGTGAATATGCCGTGGCTAAAAACAACGATGAACACTGCTCTGTGGAAGGTCTGTCTGCAAAGCTTTTCTATGGAGGTGCCGCTGAATTTACGGTAACCTGTGATGAAGGTTTCGAGGCTGCCGTGTCTTTGGTGTGTGAAGATGGAAAGACTTGTCCGGTTCTTTCTGAAAAGGATGGGGTGTACGGCTTTGTACAGTCTTTAGAGACGGTGCTCATTTCTGTTGAGTCTTCTGAAATTCCTGCAAAGGATCCTGTGAAGGACCCGGCGGACGATCCCGAGGATGATGATTCTGGGAATGGTGATTCCGAAACGACGGTTGTGAAAAATCATTTGCAAAATGCATTGCGAATTTCCGTTGTTGATCGATCTGTTATGATTAGCGGTTTGAAGCCCGGTTCTTCTGTTGCCGTTTTCGATATGCAGGGTAGGGTTATCAGAAATGTTACCGCCGACAGAAATGCGATGCTGCTGGATCTGCCCCGACCTGGTCGCTATTTGCTGAAGTCAGGGACTGCACATAAGGTGATTAATGTGCGCTAAGTAGCCTATATGGCTCTTTAGAACTCTAGATGTTTTCGAACAAGTCCGGCTGAATGTCGGGCTTTTTCTTTATCCAGCTGATTTGTCTTGCCGGGTGGACGATTTCGCCGGGCTTAACGTTACCGATAATCAGCGGTGAATTCGGATCGTGCATGTTGTGCTTGCTTAGCACTTGATCCTTGCCGTAGTTGGCGTAACAATATTTGCAAAGGTGCGGGCAGTTGCTGTAATTGCCGATGTCTCCGCCTACCACGCAGGCGGAACATTCCTCGCGGGCAAATTTCTTCTTTGGCGGCACGAAGGTAAGACCTTTTTCTTTAAGGCCTAAGGCTTTCTCAAAAAAATCTGGAGTGGAACATCCGCTGCAATCTGCTCCGAATTCTGCCAGGGCGGAACTTTCCACGCATGTCTTTATGTTTATGCCGTGCAGGCGACCGATTTCCACAAAGGCTTTGGTGAGGGTAATTTGATCTTCCCAGGAAACTTCTTTAAGGTCAGGGAAGTTCCTGGTGACGCAATTGAAAATGTCCACGAAGCTGATGATGCAGGTGTGGGTGTAGCCTTCTAGCAGAGCGGCCATCACCTCGAAGGATTTGATGTGCTGCTCCACGGTGTAACGTTCTGTAATGCAGATGGGGTCATAACGCCACTGTACTGCATCCTGGCCGCCATTATGGGTGTTAACCAAGTCCGACAACTTCTTGAATTGTTCCACGATCAATCGCTTGTCGGGAACGTTGGGCTCGATGTCCTTGCCGTAGGGTGTGAGGGTGATATGCCATGCCCAGCGGAAATCTTTGATTTCGTCAAGATGGGGAAGGAGCGGGGTTGGATTCTTGGTGCAGAAGAAAATACAGTCAACTACACTTGGGTCCAGCTGGTATCGGGTAATGTAATCCTGATTGTAAGGGTTGCGTACCAGGACGAAACCTTCTCGAATCCGATTCAGAAACCATTTGGAGTAAAAGGCGGGAAGATCCGTGCGGATGCTGGCTGAAATGATCATGGGGATAGAATGCTGCGGAACTGTTCCGTACAGAAAGCCTCGTTCTGGTAGAAGTTATCTGTCAGGATTTCCATGATTTCTTCGGAGTATTCTGTCTGCTTGCTCAAAAGCTTTACCGCATTGATTTTGCGGGTAAGATCTGCGGCGCCTTCAGGAACTTCGGCGGAAAGTTCCATTCCGAAATGTTGCAGGATAATCCAGAAGAAGATCGCGAACTGAACCTTGGTGATGGCGTCACCGTCAAAGAGGCTCTTGGCGTAATAGCGGAAAATCAGGTAGGCTACGATTTTTTCGCCGTCTTCTTCAGAAAATAAATCTTGAGACTGGTCCCAGCCTTTGCGGATCATTCGTTCAAAGGCTTTATCCCAGGCGGGTCCGAAACTTTCCCCTTCGCCAAGGATTTCGATCCAGGTTTGCTTGGTAGCGGCATCACTTAAGAGATCGGAATTTTCTTTATCGTTTGCGTTTGTATTTTCGACGTAATCCAAAATCTCTATGAGCCTCTGGTTCAGAGGCTTGCTTTTATTTGCCAGCAATTCAAAAATGTGTTCCCGTTCTGCGAAGATGGCGTCTCGGGCTTCTTCGGCGCCTTCGGGCATTTCGTCGGGTTCTTCGTCAATTTCACTTTTGACGAGATTTAGAACGTTGCTAGATTCTTCGACTTCGCACTTCGTGCTTCTACCCAAAGGGCATAACTCAACTTGAGAACTAAAGTTCTTAGTTTCGTATAGCTCAGAATGACAGATGGTGGAGTCGTCTTGTGAATCGCTGGTGAGTAATAGTCTAACGGCTTCTTCGCAGCAAAGGCCGACGCCCTTTTCCATGATGTCCCCGTAAACTTCCACAAAGCGGGGGTGCTCGCGGCAGATGTCGCAGAGAACGCTTTCGCCGGATTCATCTAAGTCGGATCCGTTGCACCCCAGTTTGCAGATCATTTCGCAAAGGCCGTTTTTCATAAGGAAGGGACAGCGGTCGCCGGGCTTTAAGATGAAATGCCCGTCCTGGATGTTTTCCATCAAAATTTTGGCGAAGGCGATTTTCTTTTCGTCCCTTTCGCATTTCGGGGATGTGTTTTCGGCGAGGTCCCTGTACTTGGAAAGGCTGATTTCGTCGACGTCGATTTCCCAGCCGACGCAGCAGGTGTCGGTGCATTTGTCGGCAAGGCAGCAAAACTTGTTGTAGAAAGACGGTACGCGCAGCAGCATATCCTGTGAAAACTCCCGAAAGAAAAACGTTTTTGTGGGGTGTAGTGGGGTGGTTTGTGGGTGGAAATATAGAAAAGTAGTGCTCTTGTGTGCATTTGTTTCTGGGCGGACCTGCTGCGGCGGTATGATTTCTGTAATAAAATCAGAGTGATTGAGATGGAGAAGTCGGACCTCGTGGGGAAGTGTGGTGAAGTCGGGGGTGTAAATGGCGTGTTTTTCCACTGAAATGGGGAAGTGTGGGGAGAAGTAAGCTATATTTGAAATGTGTGTTAATAATTCCATGTGTTGTGTAATTGTGTGATGGAATAAAAAAATGAGCTTAGAGAACTATTTCATAGGTCAGGCCAAATCGGCCATCGACGGAAAGGGTAGGTGCGCCTTCCCTCGGGAATTCCGTCGTCAACTGACCCCTGAGGATGGTTCTGAATTCGTGCTCACGAACTGGATGAAGGACAGACTTCGTTTGTTTGTAAGAGCCGAATATGATAAGTTCAAAGCTGAGGTTGACCGTTGGTCCGACCGCAATGCTGCCCAAAAATTCCGTCTGCGTCTAAGAGCCATCCCTGTTGAGCTCGACGGCCAGAATCGCATATTACTCCCTAAGGATAAGCTCCTGTTTGCAGGCCTTACGAACAGCGTAATGTTCGTGGACTCTGTTGGCGGTAAGTCGTTGGAATTGTGGAATACAGAAAAGTATGAAGCTCAGTTCGCTATGGATTCCGAAGAGGATCTGGCTGAGTTCGAAAGACTCTGTATGGCAGATTTTGCGGGAGGATCTGATGAGCAAAAATGACCCTCAGGTAAAGTCTCTACGTACAAACGAAATTTCTGAAGCAGCTGTCGCCGGAGTTGAAGGCGGCGTGTTCTACCATGATCCTGTAATGCTGAAGGAATGCCTTGAAGGTCTCCGTCTTGAAGGTGCTGAAATCCTAGCCGGTGGAACTTTTGCTGACTGTACCTTGGGCGGTGGCGGCCACTCCTATGCTATTGCGACCCGCCTTTCTGCCGAAGGAACCTTGCATTCCTTTGACCGCGATGATGATGCGGTAAAGTTTGCGACTAAGCGCCTTTCTGCCGTTAGCAACGGTGAAGGTCTTCCCAAGTTTGTGGTGCATCCGGTTCCCTTTGCCATGCTGGGCGAAGAGATTCCGGCTGATTCCTTGGACGGCGTTCTCTATGATCTGGGAATTAGTAGCCATCAGGTAGACGATTCTACCCGTGGTTTTACTTTCGTTGGCAATAATCCGTTAGACCTGCGTATGGATCGTCGTGAAGAAGTTTCTGCCCAGGAATGGTTGCGTAGTGTAAGCGCCGATGACTTGGCTGAAGCCCTGCGTAAGAACGCTGATATGGATCGCGCCTTTAAGCTGGCAACTCGCATTATTGAAGTTGCTACAGAAACTGGTCGCGAGGGCCGCGATATCCTGCCTAGCGATATCAAGTCCGTTGTGGAATCCGTATTCCCGGACAAGCGCCGTGACGCCAACAGCCTGCTGGCTCGCGTGTTCCAGGCTGTTCGTATGGAAGTGAATGGCGAACTGCGCCAGATTGAAACCAGTATCCGTTCTGCAGTGGATTGCCTGAAGGTGGGCGGTCGTCTGGTGGTCATGAGCTACCACTCTGTAGAAGACCGCTGCGTGAAGGATACTTGTGCTGAATTTGAAAAGGCTTGCATTTGCCCGGAACATTTGCCGGTGTGCATGTGCGGCGGAAATCACCAGCGTCTGAAGAAGGTAAATCGCAAGCCGATTCTTCCCTCCAATGATGAAATTGCAAAGAACAGTAGGGCTCGCTCTGCAAAGCTGAGAGTGTACGAGAGGGTATGAACGAAGAAACCAAAAATTTCGTGAATTACTCTAACCGCTTTATTGTGCGGTGTTTCCTCTGCCTTGTGCTGGTGGCAGGGCTCTTGCTGATTTTGCCCTTGTACATGCAGAATCGAATGACTCGTCTTTATGCGAAGTCCCATGAACTTTCTGAAACGGTGAATATGCTTCGCCGCGAGATTCTGCTGCAGGAACTGGAAATCAACAGACTGTCTTCTCTTGAAAAGTTGAATGACTTTGCTGAAACAGCTGAACTTGGCCTCAATCAGGTTCCCACCAAGGTCCGTGTGGTAGGGGGTTCCAAGTGAAGTTTGTGAATCTTGAAGCATTGAAGGTGATTAACCTGGACGCAATTTCCATCTGGAAAATGCTGGTTCTTGGTTTTATCCTTGTTTTGACATGGCAGACTTTCAATATTCAAGTTCTGAACCGAGAAATCTACCAGGCTGAAACCAAGAGCATGGTGACTCATACCAAGAACATCTATGCCGAACGTGGCCAGATTATGGATCGTAACGGTGTGGTGTTTGCCGAAAATCTTCGCGATACCGGTAAGTCTGAAGATTATAGCCGCATTTTCTTGCAGGGCAAGCTGGCTTCCCAGATTGTTGGGAAGGTGAACCGCAGTGGTGAAGGCAGCCTTGGTGTAGAACGTATGTTCGATTCCCGCCTGCGCGGCAATGAAGGTTTCCGCGTGAGCATTCAGGACGCTCGCAAACGTGAAATTTATGGACGTTCCGAAAATGTGGCCGAGGCTGAACCGGGTAAGAACCTGGTGCTGACTATTGACCGCAATATGCAGGAACTCGTCGAAAAGGAATTGAAGGATGGCGTGTCCCGCTATATTGCCAAGAGCGCAAGCGCTGTGGTTGTGGACCCGTATACGGGTGAAATTCTCGCCATGGCTAGCTATCCGACCTTTGATCCCAATTCCAAGAATCAGGGTGTGGGCAGCATGGCCAAGAATGATATCGTGGCTATGGCATACGAACCGGGTTCTACTTTCAAGTTGATTACCGCTGCTGCTGCTCTCGAAAGCGGTGCTGTGGATACCAATCAGGTGTTCCCCAACGAAGGTCGTTGCTGGACATGGAATCCCAAGTCTGCTCCCATTTGCGACACCCATGTGTACGGCGATATGAATATGCCCGAAGCCATGGTGCAGTCTTCCAATGTGGTGTTCGCGAAGATTGCCACCGAAGTGGGGGCTAAGAATCTTTACATTACCGCAAAGCATTTTGGCCTTGGCGAAAAGACTTCTGAATATTTCTATGGCGAGGAATCTGGCGCCTTGAAGGATCACGTGACCTTGGCCAGCAATAGCGGCAGTGACCTTAAGTCTATGGGCTTTGGCCATTCTGTGCTGGTGACTCCCATTCAGATGGTGATGGCCTATGCTGCAATTGCAAACGGTGGCAAGCTGATGAAGCCTATGCTCGTTAAGGAATGGCGTGATTCCAAGGGTAAGCTTGTTGAAAAGAACGAACCTACGGAACTTCGTCGAGTTGTTTCTGAAAAAACTTCGTCCATGATTCGCGCCATGCTTTCTCGCGTGGTGAATAACGGTACCGCAAAGCAGGTCATGAGCAAGAAGATTCCCGATGTGGTCTTTGGCGGCAAGACGGGTACTGCAGAAAAGTATAATCCGGAAACCCGTAAGTACGATAGAGAACATCAGGTTGCTTCCTTTATTGGACTTGCTCCGGTTGAAAACGCCCGTTATGTCTGCCTGGTTCTGGTAGATGATCCTCAGACGGCTCAGCATCACGGTGGTAACACGGCTGGCCCGATTTTCCGCCGCATTATGGAAGGCATCTACTATCATCCGGAACTGTCTCCTGCGTCTCACAGTCTGGAACTGGTGAGTGCGAAGTCCAAGTGTAACGACGATTATGTGGGAATGCTCGCTACTGCGGCAAAGTCCCTGGCTGCTTCCAAGGGTTGCAATGTCAAGTTTGAAGGTGAAGGGCTTCGCGTTGTGTCTGAACGTCGCGATGTGAATGATTCTGTTGGAGTCACCCTGATTCTCGAAAATATGGATGGCGGCAAGATGCCCAATTTGAAAGGCCTCTCCTTGAAGGATGCTCTTGAAATTGCAGGTAACTTCCGCATGAATGTTGAATATACAGGCAAGGGTCGCGTAGTTGCCCAATCCCCGAAGGCCGATGAAGTGTTACGTAAAGGGCAAGTATGCAAACTCACGTTGAAGGAGAGAAGCTAATGCTTTCTGAAACTTTGATGAAGAACTTGATTGTTCGTGGTTTGTGCGACGACTCCCGCCGTGTTAAGGCTGGCGACCTTTTCTTCTCGCTGCCGACTGAAGGTTATGAAGTTTTCGCACGTAACGCGGTGGCTGCCGGTGCAGTTGCTGTCGTTGGTGAAAATGTGGCCCCTGAAGGTTTGACTTCCAAGTGGATCCAGGTGTCTAACGTGAAGGCTGCCCGTCTGGAAGCGGCAAGGATTTTTTACAAGGATCCGTTTGCGAAGTTGACTTGCCATGCTGTTACTGGTACTAACGGCAAGACTACAAGCGCTTTCTTGATGGATGCTATGTTGACTGCTGCAGGCAAGAAGGTTGCCCTGTTGGGAACCATCAAGAACAAGGTGGGTAATATCTCTGTTCCCGCAAACCTGACGACTCCGGGTCAGTTGGACTTGTTTGCCTTTGCGGCAAAGGCTGTTGATGCAGGCTGTACCGACCTGGTTATGGAAACGTCTTCTCATGCGTTGCATCAGGGCCGTGTCGCTGGCATTAGCTATCGCAGCGGATTGTTCAGTAACCTGACCCAGGATCATCTGGATTACCACAAGACTATGGAAGCCTACTTCGATGCAAAGAAGTTGCTGTTTACCAAGTATCTGGCTTCTGATGGTGTTGCCGTAATCAATGTGGATGATGCTCATGGCGCCCTGCTTTGTGATGAACTCAAGTCTACTGGACTAAAAACCGTTGGCGTTTCGCGCCTGGGTTCTGAAAAGGCTGACGTAGAGCCCTGCGGTACGGTCCTCAATACCGAAGACGGTTTAAAGTTTGATTTGAATGGCTTTGGTTGCGCGGCTTCTGACGCTCATTTTGAAACTGCCCTTTGTGGCGATTTCAATGTGGACAACGTGATGTTGGTTCTGTCCTGGGCCAATGCCGTTGGAATTTCCAAGGCTGCTATGGATAAGGCTCTTGCCGAAGTTCGTGTTCCGGGACGTTTCGAAAAGGTCTGGAACAAGAACGGAATTCATGTGATTGTGGATTACGCCCACACTCCCGATGCTCTTGAACGTGTGCTGATGACTGCCCGTAGCCTGTGTCGCGGTAAGCTCAGCTGCATCTTTGGTTGCGGCGGCGATCGCGATAAGACTAAGCGTCCCATTATGGGCGAAATTGCAGAACGTCTCTCCGATAAGGCCTGGCTCACTTCTGACAATCCCCGTACCGAAAATCCGGCTGACATCATTAACGATGTGAAGGCAGGTATGAAGACTGACAAGTTCGAAGTTGTGGAACTTCGTGACGAAGCCATCAAGCGCGCCTGCGCTGAACTGAAGGATGGCGACTGGCTTGTGGTTGCCGGTAAGGGCCATGAAGATTACCAGATCATTGGCAAGACTAAGCATCATTTTGACGACCACGAAGAAGTGGTGAAGGCGATGGAAAATGTTTAAGCTGGACCTGAAAATTAAGGAAATGCTTGAAATCCTGGAAACCCAGGCTTTCGGCGTTAACGCCCGTACACAGAATCGCAAGGTGAACCTTTGCATGGATTCTCGTGAACCTGCCAAGGGTGTGGTTTTTTGGCCGATTAAGGGCGAACGTTTTGATGCCCACAAGTTTGTTACCGAAATGGAAAAGAATGGAGCTCTGATGAGTGTTGTGAACCAGGATGCTGAAGGTATTGAAAACTTCAAGATGTATGCCCCCGTGGACGATACCACCAAGGCTTTGCTGAAGCTCGCCAAGGGCTACCAGAAGAATTTCAAGGTGAAGAAGGTGGCCATTACTGGATCTAACGGCAAGACTACCACCAAGGAAATGACTAAGGCTGTACTTTCTATGAAGTACAACACCCACGCTACTGCCGGTAACTTCAACAACCACATTGGCGTTCCCATGACCTTGTTCCAGCTGAAGCATTCCCATGAAGCGGCTGTGATTGAAATGGGTACCAGCGGTCCCGATGAAATTCGTCCGCTGTCTATGGCTACTGAACCGGATGTAGCTGTGATTACCAATATCGGTGCCAGTCATCTGGAAAAGCTGATTGACTTTGACGGCGTATTTGCCGAAAAGCGTACCATTACTGCAGGCCTCAAGAAGAACGGCCTCCTGATCGTGAATGCCGATGACGAACGTCTGTGCAAGTTGCGTTCCAACACCAGCTACAAGGTAGTGACTTTCGGTATCAAGCGTGGTATCTATAAGCCCGAAAAGCTGTCTTACAATGAAGACAACTGTGCTACCTTCTACATCGGCCGCACCAAGTTTGAATTGTCTGTTCCGGGCATCCATAACGTTTATAATGCCCTGGCCGCCATTGCAATTGGCGAGGCTTTCAAAGTCTCCAAGACGGACATCGCCAAGGCTCTGGCTGGTTTCCATTCTACCAACATGCGTATGGAACTGAAGAAGGCCAACGGTTTCTCCATCGTGTCTGACTGCTACAATGCCAATCCGTCTTCTACCAAGATGGCCCTGCAGACTATCGGAAACATGAAGGTTGCCCGTCGCATTGCCGTTCTCGGCGATATGCTGGAACTGGGTGACAAGACCGACGCCCTCCATCTGGAAATGGGTGCCATGGTTCCCGAAATGAATTTTGACATGCTGTTCACCGTAGGTGAAAAGGCTAAGCTCTATGTGAAGGGCGCAAAGTCCAAGGGTATGAAGTCCGCCTATCATTTCGATTCCGTGCAGGAATTGAATGCGGAACTGTCTGAAGTTGTTGCCGAAGGGGATGTGCTTCTGGTGAAGGGCTCTCGTGGCATGCACATGGAACAGGTTGTTGAAGCAATGTTAAAGCTTACCAAGGTTAAGGCATAAGGATAGTAAGAGTCAATGGATAATTCTGTTCAAAATACGACCGGCATGAATAAGCTGCTTCTAGCAGTGGTTTTGGTGCTGATCTGCTTTGGCGTGGCTGTGGTGTATTCCGCATCCGCTCCCTATGCACTGGCCAATGGTCGTCCGGCAGAATTTTACATGATGTCTCACTTGCCCAAGGCTATTGGTGGCGTTGTACTGATGTTGTTCCTGGCCCGTTTCTGGGATTATGGCCATTGGAAATGGGCTGGACGTATTGCCTTTATTGCTTTCTTCGTTCTATCTGCAGTTGCTCTGGTAAAGGGCGGCAGCGTCAAGGGCGCAAACCGTTGGATTTTTGGAATTCAGCCCTCTGAATTTATGAAGCTCGGCTTGATTATCTGGGTAAGTGCCAAACTTTCTGAAGCGGGGGACAATATCAAGAGCGTTGCCTGTACTTTGGTGCAACCCGGAATTCCCTATTGTCTGTGTGCCTTGATTCTTGTGCTGCAACCGAATTACTCCATGCTGATCATGGTGACTGCCATTGTGGTCTGCATTATGCTCACTGCTGGCGTAAATGCCAAGTATCTGGGGTATGTCGCCCTGGCGGGAATCCCGCTGGCATTGGTTCGCCTGATGACTTCTACTCACTCCAGGGCTCGAATTCTGGCCTTCTTTGCCGATGAAGGTGAAATGGCCGCTTCTAACTGGCAGGGCGATCATGCCTTGCAGGCCCTTGGAAACGGAGGACTTTTTGGAACTGGTTTTGGTCAGGGTGTCCAGAAGTTGGGTTACCTTCCTGAAGCTCATAAGGATGTGGTGTACGCCGTGATTGGTGAAGAATTTGGCTTTGTGGGTACTTTTGTAATCTTGATCCTGTTTGCGATTTTGTTTGCCCAGGGTTTTAAGATTGCAAGAAACTCTGCTACCCGTTTTGGAAAGTATCTGGCTTTGGGTTTGACTCTTTCCCTGTTCTCCAATTTTGTGGTTCACGTCTGCGTGTGTGTCGGACTATTCCCCATGACGGGTCAGCCGCTGCCGTTCTTCAGTTTTGGCGGAACCAATTTGCTTTATACCTCGATCGCTATTGGAATCTTGCTGAATATTTCTCGCCCGGCATCGGGTAGGAATATCAAGGAACCGTATACCAGTGGTTCTTCGCTTGAAAGTAGCGCGTTTAGAAATTTTGATTATACAAGGAGTGGCGTATGAAAAAGTTCCTTTTCGTATGTGGCGGTACCGGTGGCCATATTTTTCCGGCCGTTGCCATTGCAGATAGTTTGAAGAAGATGGGCGTTACCGACATTACTTTTGCCGGTCGTAAGGATTCTATGGAAGAACGCCTGGTTGCTAAGAATTGGCCCTATGAATACATTTCTGCAGTACCTCTGCATCGTGGACCGTTCCTTAAGAATTTGGCCTTGCCTTTCAATTTGACCAAGGCCCTGGTCCGCGCCAAGAGCGTCGTTCGCAAGGTGAAGCCTGATGTCGTTGTGGCTACTGGTGGATATGTTTCCTTGCCGATCGTGCTGGCCGCAGGTTCCATGGGTATTCCCGTGTATTTGCAGGAACAGAATGCTGTGGCCGGTGTTGCCAATAAGGTTGGCTCCCGCTATGCAAAGACCATCTTCGTAACCTCTGAAGATGCCGCCAAGGGTTTCCCTGCAGAAAAGTGCATGGTCTTTGGTAATCCTGTTCGTGAATTGCCGACTGAAGATTCTTTGGCTCGCCCTGCAGAATTTGCAGAAGGCAAGAAAGCCGTCTTTATTGTTGGCGGTTCCCAGGGTGCTGTAGGCATCAATAACAAGATTGAAGAAAGCATCAAGAGCATTACTGCCCGTGACGATGTTTCTGTGGTCTGGCAGGTTGGCGTAAAGAACGTGGCTACGATTAATGATCGCCTTGGCGAAATGCCCAACGTGGCTGTCCGTGGCTTCCTGGATGGAATTTATGCCTATATGAAGCATGCTGACCTGATTATTAGCCGCGCAGGTGCTTCTGCCCTGGCTGAAATTCTCGCCTTTGGTAAGCCCTCTATTTTGCTGCCGTTCCCCCATGCAACTGCAAATCATCAGGAACACAATGCCCGCGTCGTTGAAAAGGCTGGCGCTGCTCTTGTTGAACTGGATGCAGAAGAAAATCACCTGTGGGAAAAGGTCGAAACCCTTTTGGCTGATGAAAGCCGCCTGGCCAATATGGCTGCCGCCGCAAAGGGCCTCGGAATGCCCGATGCCGCAGACCAGATTGCAAAGGTTATCCTGGAAAAGGAGAATGCATAATGCAGATTAATGACTGTAAGCGCGTACGTCGCCTTCATTTCGTCGGTATTGGCGGTGCAGGCATGTCCGGTATTGCTGAAGTCCTTCATGCCAATGGCTTTGCGGTCAGCGGCTCCGATATGAGTGAAAGTGCTGTGGTGGATTACCTCAGAAACCTGGGTATCCGCGTTGATCCCAAGCACGATGCCAAGAATGTGGAAGACGCCGACCTGGTTGTCTATTCTTCCGCTGTGCCCCATGATAATCCGGAACTGGTCGAAGCCCGTAACCGCCGAATTCCCGTCATCAAGCGTGCAGAAATGCTGGGCGAACTGATGCGTATGAAGTACACCCTGTCTATTGCCGGTACTCACGGCAAGACCACTACTACTTCCATCGTAGGCCAGATTTGGGAAGAAGCTGGTTTGGATCCCACCATTATCGTTGGCGGTGTGGTGAAGGGCCATGGCAGTGGCGCCAAGGTAGGTAAGGGTAACTACCTGATTGCCGAATCTGATGAATTCGACCGTAGCTTCCTTTCTATGATGCCCTCTTCTGCTATCATTACCAACATTGATGCAGACCACCTGGATACCTACAAGGATATTGAAGACATTAAGGACGCCTTTGTCCAGTTTGCAAACAAGATTCCTTTCTATGGTCAGATTATTCTCTGCCTGGATGATCCCAATGCCCAGCAGATCCTGGCCCGTCTGAAGAAGCCTGTGATTACTTATGGTTTTACTCGTCAGGCTAAGTATCGCGTAGACAATCTGCGTTTTGAAAAGGGATTCCCTGTATTTGAAATTTTGAATGATGGTAAGAGTCTGGGTGAGTTCCGCTTGCAGATTCCTGGTCGTCACAACGTGCTGAACGCAACGGCTGCAGTAGCCTTGGCTATTGAAGAAGGTATTGATGCCGATGTGGCCCGTAAGGCTGTTGCTGCCTTCGGTGGCGTAAAGCGTCGTTTTGAATTCATTGGTGAAAAGAATGGCGTGATGGTCTTTGATGACTATGCTCATCATCCCACCGAAGCTACCGCAACCCTCCTGGGCTTCCGCGATGCCTTCCCGGATAAGCGTATTATCGTCGCTTTCCAACCCCATCTCTTTACCCGTACCCGCGACCAGCACGAAGCTTTTGGCAGCGCCTTTGCCAATTGCGACGTCCTGCTTGCCACCGATATTTATCCCGCTCGTGAACGCCCCATCGAAGGTGTGACCGGTGCTCTTGTTTCTGAAAGTGCAACTGCACGTGGCCATCGCGATGCCCGCTTTATTGGCGATCAGATGAACTTGCTTCCCATCTTGAAGAAGGAACTTCGTGAAGGTGATGTGGTTGTCTTGATGGGTGCTGGCAGCATCTACAAGCTGGGCGAAACCATTTTGAAGGAATGTCTGTAGGAGTTTTAGTTGGCTGTAGATAAGACGACATGGTCAGGCCGTAGAATCGGCTTTAACGAACGCAAGCAGAAGGACGCGCGTAACCAGAAAGTGAAATCTGGTGTTGCCAGTGCATTCCACTGGTTTAAGCATCGCGGCTGGATTATTCTGGTTGCTGTTGTGGCCTTGTCTGCGGTTGTCTGGAACCAGCGTTTCTATCTGCAGCGATTCAATCCCCTGGAACTGCGCCATTTGCAGTATGTGGACATCGAAGGGAATAGAATGCTGTCCTGGGAAGATGTCATGCAGAATGCCCAGATTGAAACGGGTATGCTGATGTCTGAATTGGACGCTGACTCTGTGGCTGAAGCTCTTTCACAGATTCCCCTAATTCATTCGGTGACCGTAGAGAAGAAGTTCCCCTCTTCCTTGTACATCAAGTTGCAGGAAGCTTCTCCGATGCTCTCTGTGCTGGATGGCGGTAAGGCAACGATTTATTCGGAGAAAGGAGCTGCACTTCCGTTTTCTGTGGCTACGGCAATGCGACTTCCTGTTTTGGAAACGGCCTCTGTTGGGCATGTCAAGATTGTTGCGGAGTTTCTTGATGCTATGAAAAATGTGAACAGTGACTTGTATGAAAAGGTGTCTCAGGTTTCATGGTCAGAAGAAGATCGAGGGATTGAAGTTTATTTCAAGGATGTTGGGTTCCGTACGATTTTTCCGGCATCGGATTGGACAAAGGATGTTTTTGTGTTGTACGAATCTTTAGGAAATGGATTCACGAAGAATTTGCGGTGTGCCGGAGTTGTGGACATGAGATTCCATGGCTTTGCATACGTAAGGAATTATGACAAGAGGTGTGTCAATGGATGATAATAAGCAGGCAATAAAGAAAGAAGATTATATCTTCGGTCTCGATATTGGGGCCTCGAAGGTAAATCTGTTTGTTGGCATTTCCGAAGGGGACTCTGTTCGCGTTGTCGAATGCGGTGATTTTCCGCTGGCAAACGCTGACGAGTATGACCTCGTCGTCGAAACCTTGCAACAGGCTGTTCAGCAGCTGGAACGTTCCGCTGGTGTGGATGTGCGTGATGTCTATGTAGGCATCGCCGGAAAGCATGTGCTTTCTTTCAGCTACAAGGGTATTATCACACTCCCCACAGGCGAAGTTCGTGAGCAAGATATTGAAAATGTGAAGAAGCAGGCTAGCACCTTGCCTAATGGCGCTGGTAGCTTGATTCACGCATTCCCGGGTGAATATACCCTGGATGACGAAAAGGGTATCCGCAATCCCAAGGGCCGTACAGGCCGTCGCCTGGAAGTGGATGTGCAGCTGGTGACCTCTCGCCAGAACGCCCTGCAGAATTTGACCAAGTGCATTAACCGTGCTGGCTTGAATGTGGCTGGCTATGTGCTGGAACCTTTGGCTGCTGCCTGCGCAGTCCTTACCGATGATGAAAGGGAACTTGGTGTTGCCCTTGTTGACATTGGTGCCGGTTCTGCAGATATTGCCGTGTTCCTGAAGGATTCCGTTCGCTATACCAATTCTCTGGACCTGGCCGGTAATGTAATCACTAGCGATATCAGTAAGTGTCTGAATGTTCCTATTTCGCTGTCCAAGGCAGAAGAAATTAAGAAGAAGTATGGAACTTGCGTTATTAGCAATCTGATTGAAGATGAAACATTCCCGGTTCCCGCTGTTGGTGACCGCGGTGATGTTCCCTGCTCTCGAAAGTTGCTGGCCAAGGTCATTACGGCCCGTGTCAGTGAAATTTTCCAGTTGCTGGCAAAGGACTTGCAGAAGCAACAGCTGGAATCTTTGATCAATGGCGGCATCGTCCTTACGGGTGGCTGCTGTGAATTGGAAGGCATTGAAAATGTGGCGTCCAAGGCATTCTTTGGTAAACCGGTCCGTATTGGTCATCCCAAGGGGATGAGCGGTATTCAGGATGCTTTCCAGAGACCGTCTTATGCAACTGGTGTAGGCCTTTTGCATTACGCCAACAAGGAACATAATAACAAGAAGAAGAATGATACCGGCGCACAGCTGAAGGTTTCCGTTGGAGACGGATTTAGAAAGGTTGTCGGTTTCATCAAGAAGTATTTCTAACAACAAACCAAAACACTCAATAAATCAGGGAGATTAAACATGAGTGAAATGAATGATATGTACTTTGAGGCCCAGTCCCGTATTATGGGTGAAGACCTCTCCAGCCGTAATGCAAAAGTCAAGGTCTTCGGTGTCGGTGGTGCCGGTGGAAACACCGTAAACCGTATGAAGCAGATGAGCATTGAAGGTGTTGAATACTATGCTGTCAATACCGATTCTATGGCTCTTGACTTGAGCTTGGCTGATCACAAGATTCTCATTGGTGAAAAGTCCACCAAGAATCTTGGTGCCGGTATGGATCCGGAAAAGGGCCGTAAGGCTGTTGAAGAAAACATTGAAGAACTGCGTGAATCCATGAAGGGTGCCGACATGGTGTTCGTTACTGCCGGTATGGGCGGTGGCACTGGTACTGGCGCGGCTCCGGTTGTGGCCGCAGTTGCTCGCGAAATGGGCATCCTGACTGTTGGTGTTGTGACCAAGCCGTTCCGTTTTGAAGGTAATGCTCGTGCTCGCGTTGCTCAGCAGGGTATTGCAGAACTTCGTGCTGCTGTTGACACCATCATCGTTGTTGAAAATAAGAAGCTCCTCGCCATGCTCCAGACTTCTAATCAGAAGGCTACCATGGATGAAGCTTTCAAGATGGCTGACGAAATTTTGGGCAATGCTGTTCAGAGTATCTGCGGCATCATGTTCCATCATGGTCTTGTTCACGTTGACTTTGCTGATATCCGCAAGGTGATGCAGAACGGTGGCAGCGCTCTCATGGGTACCGGCTGTGCTCAGGGTGAAAAGCGTGGCATTGCCGCTGCTGACCTGGCTCTGGCTTCTCCGCTTCTGGAAGACATTAGCATCGAAGGTGCTACCGGCGTTCTTATCAACGTTGCCCACGGTGAAAACTATTCCCTCCTCGAACATAGCGAAGCTATGGAACACATCTATGAAAAGGTGGGTGAAGAAGGTGATCCCAACATCATCATTGGTGACATCACTATTCCGGAACTGGGTGACAAGGTTTCCATTACCATTATTGCAACTGGTTGCGGTACCGCACAGGCTGCTCAGCAGCCCGCTGTCGCTCGCCCCACTCAGGTGTTTGCTAATCCGTTTGCAAATCAGCAGACTGTCCAGATGCCTGCCGCTCAGATGCCTGTTTCCCAGCAGCCCGCTGTAGCTCCGGTGGCTCCTGTTGCTGCTCCTGCCCAGCCCGCAGTTCAGCAGTCTACTCCGCGTCCCACTAGCGTGAATTTCTTCGCTATGGCACAGCAGGCTCAGCCCGCTGCCGCTCAGCCCGCTCCTGAAATGTATGCTCACCAGGCTCCTGTTCAGCAGATGCCCGCTGCACCCGCAGCTCCCGCAACTGTAGAAATGGTTGCTCCTGTGTTGACTACTCCGAGCCTCTCTGATTCTCAGTCTTTCCCGGCAATTGATGCCGGTCGTTTCGGCGCCATGGATTTTAATGCCCAGCAGCCTGCTGAAGAATCCATGACCGTTAAGTCGGAAACTTCTGAAATCGAAGCTGTTTCCGACGAAGACGTCTACAACCGTGGCTTGGATTCTCGTAGTGCTACCAGTGCTTTCAGCGTCCCCGCTTACATGCGTCAGCAGGAACCTGCTGCTGAACCTGCAGTGAAAACTCGTACTGTATCCCGTCAGGATGTTGCCGAATGTGCAATGAAGGCTGACGGTGTGGACTACAATATGCCTGCCTATCTCCGTATGGGCGTCGACATGGAGAATTTCTAGTCCCCAAAGTCGAGTGTTCTCGATGAACCGAAATTAGGCTTGCGCTCCCTATAGGCGATACTGTTGCAGATTTCTGTAACAGGATTGCTGGGTGTTGCCTAGCCACAAGGAACACACACACACAGAACGTGCGAGTGCACGTTCACACAACACAAAGGAATCGCCTGGGTCTCCCTGCCTGGGCGATTCTTTTTACATTTGGTATTATGAAAATCCGAAACATACTCTTTTCTCTTGGGTTACTGTCTGCCATTTCTTTTGCCGGTATGAATGCCGGTGATATTCCCCAGTGGTCTTCAGATAGTTCCTACAAGGGCTATGTTCAAATTGGAACTGATTTCAATTTTGGATTGAATGGGGGACCGACCGATCCTGAATTTGCTGCAGATACGGTTGAACGGTATGGCGGAAACTGGCGCGGTCTGAGAGTTCCCCTGGAAACGGCTCGCAGTTACGAAGATCATATTGATCCTTTCTTCATGATTAGTTTCCGTGCGGGCTATAAAAACTTCCATTTCTTGATGGAAGCTCCTCTTCGCAAGGATATTGAAGCCTGGTACGATTCAGACCTGAAAACGAACTTTACCTATAAGCCTAGTGAGTTGGATATTGCTGTCCCTATTAATGGTTATGCCCTTTGGCAAAATCCCGTGGGCTATGTCCAGTTGGGCCGTTTTAACCCTGAAGATCTGAAGGTCTCTCCCAACGATTTGACCATTGGTGGAACGCCTTACCACGACGGTCTCCTTTGGAAATTCGAACCGGGTATTTTCCGTTATGCCTTCATGGTCAGTTCCCTGAATGCCTGGCTGTTCAATGATATAATTGACCCGACAACAGGATGCCCTCCCGAAGGTTCCGAGGCCGCCGAACAGAAATGTCCTGAAAAAAATAAGCAGGCTAGCAATCAGCGCGATCGCGTTTATGATGAAAATGTAAAGAATCTGGTTTACCACCGCATCGGAATCGAGATGAACCATTTCTGGATTTCCATCATTGAAGAAAGTATGGTGGGCGGTAAGGATCTGGAATTCCGTTCCATGAATCCCTTTATGTTCCTGCACAATAACTTTGCTGGTGGATACACCAAGGCTGTGACTACGGCAGAAATTGGATTTAAGCCGATTTCTGGCGCTCGTTTTTATGGTCAGCTGAACATGGAAGACATCAATAGTCCCGTTGGTGAAGATAGTGATAAGGGGACAAACCGCAGTATGTTAAGCTACCTGGTTGGATACTCTCAGGAAATTCCCACACAGCGCTACGGTGATTTCTTTTTCCGCTTCGATGTTGTCCGCACAGACCCTCTTCATAACAACGGCCGTCTCCCGCTTCTTGAATATTCTAGCCGTCGCCTTTATCGTAGTAACTACCGTGACCAGGATGATCCGGATTTTGCAGATATGTTCTTTGTGGATTATCCCATCGGTTACCGTCGCGGTTCTGACGCCTTGGATCTTTGGCTGGACCTGTCCTGGAAATATGGGCGTCATACAGTAAAGGCGACCCTTGCCTGGTTGCAGCAGGGCGATAACGAATTGTACACCGACTATGACGAAGCGATTCATGATGAGTATGCTCCTTCTAATCGGGTAGAAACCCAGTATGTTGTGGATGCACTTTATTCCATGCAGTACAATAGCTGGTTTGGCTTTTACCTGGGTGGTGGTTTCCGCATTTACGAAAATCTGGCCCACGAAGTTGGAAACGATGGTGCCGATGGCTGGATCCGTGCCGGAGTGAAGTTCATCTTCAACCCCGTGGACTACAGATTCTAATTATGAATTATGAAGTATGAATTATGAGAATAAGTAAGGCGGCGAAGCCGCGATTTTAGCTCTCGTACTTAATAATTCGTAATTCGTACTTGGCCCATCCATCATTATTATCTATCTTTATAGGGCCTTTAACAGGAGTAAGTTATGTCTGAAATCGGTACCCCGCTAAGCTCTAGTGCAACTAAGGTTCTCTTCTGCGGTGCAGGAGAACTGGGTAAGGAAGTTATCATCGAAATGATGCGTCTCGGCGTCGAAGTGGTTGCCGTAGACCGTTATGCCAACGCCCCGGGCATGCAGGTGGCTCACCGTTCCCATGTGATCAACATGCTGGATGGTGCCGAACTCCGCCGCGTTATCGAGCTGGAAAAGCCCGACTACATCGTGCCGGAAGTGGAAGCTATTGCTACCGATACTCTGGTCCAGATGGAATCCGAAGGCTATACCGTGATTCCTACCGCCAAGGCTACCAAGCTGACCATGAACCGCGAAGGCATCCGTCGCCTTGCTGCCGAAGAACTTGGTATCAAGACCAGCCCCTACAAGTTTGCAGACAACTTCGAAGACTTCAAGGCAGCCGTCAAGGAAATCGGTATTCCTTGCGTCATCAAGCCCGTGATGAGCTCCTCCGGCCATGGCCAGAGCGTCATCAAGACTGAAGCCGATATCGAAAACTCCTGGAACATTTCCCAGAACGAAGGCCGCACCGGTAAGGCTAGCCGCGTGATCATCGAAGGCTTCGTTCCCTTTGACTACGAAATTACTTTGCTCACCGTCCGTCACGTTGCAGGTACTGCATTCCTGGAACCCATCGGACATCATCAGGTGGGTGGCGACTATCAGGAATCCTGGCAGCCCCAGCCCATGAAGCCTGAACTTCTGGAACAGGCCAAGGTTATCGCCAAGAAGGTGACCGATGCTCTGGGTGGCCGCGGTATCTTCGGCGTTGAACTGTTCGTCTGCAAGGACGAAGTGCTATTCAGCGAAGTGAGCCCCAGACCTCATGACACCGGCATGGTGACCTTGATTTCCCAGGACCTTTCTGAATTTGCTCTCCACGCCCGCGCTATTCTCGGCCTGCCCATTCCTAACATTGCTTTCCACGGCCCCAGTGCAAGTAAGGCAATCGTTTGCGATGGCAACTCCACCCAGGTGAAGTTCAGCGGCCTTTCCGAAGTCCTTGCTGAACCGGATACCAATATCCGTCTGTTCGGTAAGCCGGAACTGAAGGGCCACCGCCGTATGGGCGTTCTTCTTGCCCGTCGCGAATCTGTGGACGAAGCTCTCAAGACTGTTATGGCCATGAGAGAAAAGGTGAAGGTTTCCCTTTAATAAACGAATTTCGTTTTAACGAAAAAGCACCGCAACTTATTTGCGGTGCTTTTTCCTGTATACGTTAATTTGCTTTTATCGCTTCATGCTGTCGTAGTAAGCTTCCAGCTCTCTGTGGCAGTTGATGAAGTACTTCTTCAGTTGCGGGTCGAAGTGGGTTCCCATAGATTCTACAATCACTTCGTATGCTTCTGCGTAAGACATCTTTTCCTTGTAGCAGCGCTGGCTGACAAGTGCGTCGTACACGTCTGCAACGGCCATGATGCGTGCTTCCAGGGGGATGTCCTTGCCCTTGAGGCGGTTGGGGTAGCCGGTTCCGTCAAAACGTTCGTGATGGTAATGGGCAACGTTTCTGGCTACGGCCACAAACTGCTCGGACTCAACGCCCTTAAGCAAATTCTCTACGATTGCGGCTCCCTTTTCGGCGTGGGTCTTCATGATTTCGAATTCTTCTTCGGTGAATCGGCCCGGCTTTCTCAGGATGGCGTCGTCCACGGCGATTTTACCAAGGTCATGCATCGGGGCGGCCTTTATCAAAGCGCTAAAGAAGTTGTTCATGGGTCTGTAGGTGTCGTCCTTACGCATTTCGTTGACGATAATCTTTACCGCTTCGCTGGTTCGCTTGATGTGGCCGCCAGTGTTATTGTCACGGCTTTCTACCATGTTGGCCATGCCCAGGATCATCTGTTCCTGAATAGCCTGGATCTGGCTGTCTCTGTTCTGGACATCGGTAACGAGGTTGTTGTTGTAGTTGTCCAACAATTTGATGTAACGCTGGATCTTGGTGTCGTCTTCGATGCGGAACATATAACCGCAAATCTTGTTTCCGTGCATCAGGTTTTTCAAGGTGCTCTTGTAATGCATCTTGCCGTATTGGAAACTAGAGGTGTAAGAGAAATCGTTGGGGTTGAATTTGCTGATCTGGTCCAGCAGAATTTTTCCCAGTTCATCACTTTCCTGTACTTTAAAGTCTACGCGGAACTGCTTTAATGTGGGGAAGTGGTGCAGGGCGATGTCGTTACAGCCGATGTAGCGCAAATCTTCGGAGAACGAAATGTATGCACTTTCGTTCTGGAATTCCAGCGTGTCAAGAATGGTGCTCTGGATGTCGTATTTACCAATGCGGTGGATCATGAACAATATGGTATACTGGAGCAGCAGGAATACAGCGGGTGTCAATACCATGTCGCAGTTGAGTCCACGCATAACAAAGAAGGAACCGATCATGATGAAGCCAAGTACGGCCAAGGTGAACAGGTTCTTGTAGGAAATGTTTCTCTTTTTGTAGAAGGAAGTGAAGAAAATGACTAGACCCGAAATAAGGTACAGCCCCATTATGATGTTATAGAGGTTGTGTGCCGGACCGTATTCCGCTACAAAATCGGTAACGCCGAAATTTTCAACAAGGGTAATGCTCTTGTAAAAAATGTCGCTCTGACCAGTTGTCAGTGCAAGGCAGAGGATGATGGCGCTAATGCTGAACAGCAAAATGTGCAATTTCTTGGAAACCTTGATGTTGCAGAGTGCCAGTTCTCCAAGAAAGAATAGCATCGGAACAAAGGAGGCTCCTACGTAGGCAATCTTATTTGCGAGAAGGGCTTCTTGTTCGTTGGTGGAATAAGCCAGGAACAGATGTCCGCCTATCTGTACAGTCATCACATGGAACATGGCTGTGTAATAGGGAATGTTGCGCTTGGAGTTGATTGCCATCAGGATGGCAATGTTCGCAAGTGACAAAATTAACGTGGCGATTAGATAATAATGAACCATAAATCCTCAAAAACACAAATCTTAACGATTTGTTACGTATACCAACAAGATAAATAAAATTTTACGAGTGTCAGCAGACAATCTTGCCTAGGGCGATGATTGCGGCTGTTCTTGCGCGAAGTCTGGTGGGGCCCAGCTTCATTAAGTGGACCTTTCCGTTAGAAAAATCCTTGATGGCCTGGATTTCTGCAGGGGAGAAGCCGCCTTCGGGGCCGACCAGCAGTGTGGTGGGGGAGGCTAGACTTTCGGTGGCGGGAGCGTTTTCGCCGTCCATATCGCACAGGACCAGGTCGCCCGAGTAGCTTTTTAACCAGTCCTTGAATTCGATGGGACCTTCAATTTTTGTGAGCCATGGCTTCTTGGACTGCTTCAGGCTGACAAGACTTTTCAGTTCGGCGCGTCGTACAGTCTTTTTCAGGTCAGAATTCTTTGGCTCCTGGGAGTAGTCTGTCCGCAGAAATACGATGCTGTCAATTTCTGTCTGTGCGGCGTGGAACACCACCTCTTCCAGGGCGTCGTCCTTGAGGCAGGCAATGCCAAGAGAAACCTTGGGACGATTGCTGCTAGCCGTTTCCACTACATCGACGCGGACTTCGCAAGCCTTGGCGTCAGCTTTCGTGATTGTCCCATCGGCGTAATGACCTAGGCCATCGGAAAGTTGCAGCACATCGCCAACGGCGGCACGGCAGACTCGTACTGCGTGGGTGCTTTCGTTTTCGTCAAGAGTGATTGTGCCTTCGGTAATCAGCGGACAGTAAAAACGGCTATCAGGAGTTTTCATGGCCATAAAGTAGCAATTATCTTTGCCCATTGTTCCTTGAGCATTGCTCATTTTCTAATTTGTGGAGTATGACTCGTAAGCCGGTTAAAGCTGTTGTATTTGATTTGGATGGTACGCTGTACCTGAGCGGCCGCCCCTATCCCAAGGCTGTCAAGACGGTGAACAATGTGGCAAAGCATGTTCCCGTATATTACCTGAGTAATAACACCAGCAAGTCTCCGGTGTTTTATGAGAACCGTTTAAAAGTGATGGGCTTGCCCCTTCGCGATGACGCCATTATTTCTGCATTGACTCTTTCCCTCAAGGCCATTCACGAAGAAGGCGTCAAGAACGTTTTCTTCTTCGCGAACCCCGAAGTTACCGAATGGTTTGCGGCTCAGGACCCGACTTTAAATCTTCGCCCCAGCGTGGCTGATACGGAACTGGTTCTGATTGCCTACCACAATTCCTTCGACTATAGGGAACTTTGTGAACTTTCTTTCCGCGTCCAGCGCAAGATACCCTTCTGGGTGACCCACACGGATTTTGTGTGTCCCGACGCTAATGGCCCCGTTCCAGATATCGGCAGCTTCATGGCTCTCCTTAAGACCGCCTACGGTGTGGAACCGGAGCGCAGTTTCGGTAAGCCCAATCCGGCCATGCTGTCTGAACTTCTGAAGGTTTATGCCCCCGAAGAAATTCTTTTTGTGGGCGACCGTCTCTACACAGACTTTGAATTGGCAAAGCGTAGCGGTTGCCGTTTTGTTCTGCCGCTCTGTGGAGAAACAAAACTCGCCGACCTGGAAAAACTGGATGTAAAGCCCGAAGTGGTTGTGGACATGGTCAGTGATATTGACTTTGACGCATTTTTCGAGGGTCGTCTTTAATGCGAAGAATTCTGTTGGCCCTTTTGTTGGCGATTCCTGCTTTTGCCGCCAAACTGACGGTTGCCGTGTCTCTGCAGCCTTACTCCAGCGTGGTTCATGAGATTGGTGGCGACCAGGTGAATGTGGTGACTATGGTTCCCGCAGGTGCAGATCCGCATACCTTTGAACCCAAGCCTGCGGCTCTCAAGGACTTCGCCAAGGCCACGGTCTATTTCAGCGACGGTTCCGGTATGGATGCCGCCTGGCTGCCCCGCTTCAAGGGTGTCAATAAAAACGTAAATGTCGTTTCCCTTTCCAAGGGAATCGCCTGGATGGAGGAGGATGAACATCACCATCACGAAGGTACTGAAGACCATCACGACGAACATCATGATGACGGCGGGGAAGAACTGGATCCTCATCTGTGGACATCTCCTGTCCAGATGATGCAAATCGCAGAAAACCTCTGCGAGTCGCTAATGAATCTGGACGCTTCCAATAAGGACCTTTACCGCAAGCGTACAAACGATTTGGTCGCCCGCCTGAAAACGTTAGACCAGGAACTTCGCCAATCCATTAACGGACTCCCTGCCGATGGTCGAACCTTTATCGTGTTCCATCCGGCTTATGGTTACTTCGCCCGTGATTACGGCATGAAACAGCTTACCGTAGAGGTGAACGGCAAGGAACCGAAACCCAGGGATCTGGCAAACCTTGTTAAGACCGGCAAACAAAACAACGTCCACATCGTATTCGTCCAGCCCCAGTTCAGTAAGCGGGCCGCAACGACTATTGCCAAGGAACTGGATGCTACCATTCTGGAAACAGACCCTCTTGCCTTTGACTACGAAAAGAACATCAGGGCCCTGCTGAATGCTATCCGTGAAAAGTCCGCAAAATAACTCTCCCAGGGAATTCCATGAACGCCATTGAAATCAAGAATCTTTCTTTCGCTTACGGCAAGACTCCGGTTCTCACAGATGTGAACCTGGAAATCGAGGAAAATGATTTCGTTGCCATTATTGGTCCTAACGGGGGCGGAAAGTCCACCTTGATGAAGTTGATTGTGGGTCTTTTAAAACCGTCAAAAGGTGAAGTCAAACTTTTTGGCGAGAAGGTCCCGACGAAAAAGCTATCTGTGGGCTATGTCCCGCAGAACACCAACCGCAACGTAGAATTCCCCATTACCGTGGGGGAGTGTGTCGCCCTTGGAAAAATCGGACTGAAGACGAATTCAGAAGAAGTCGTGGCCGCCCTGTCCAAGGTTCATCTGGATGGATTCCTCGATCGACGTCTTGGAGAACTGAGTGGCGGTGAACGCCAGCGTGTGCTGATTGCCCGTTCCCTGGTTTGCAATCCCCGCATTCTCTTTCTTGACGAACCCAGCAATAACATCGATGCCGCAGGCCAGGAAAACCTTTACAACATGCTGGCCGAATTCAGCCAGAAGATGACCATCGTTGTGGTGACCCACGATTTGATGGCCCTGTCTCACAAGGTGAAGAGCATTGTCTGCGTCAACCGAAATGTCCATTATCACGAAGGTTCCGGCCTGACTCAGCAGATGATTTCCGATACCTACGGATGCGAAGTAGACTTGATTGCTCACGGAATTCCTCACCGTGTGCTGGGTTCCCACGACCACGCTCATGGTGGCTGCTGTACCCATACCCATTTCCAGTTGCAGGACCCGTCGCAAAAGACGAATGTCCCGTTTATCCGATAAGTTTCAAGTATTGAATATAAATTAAGAAGGGTTTATATGAAGAATTTCAAAAAGCTTAATTTAGTCCCGATGATTGGGACCCTGGGCCTCGCCGGTCTATTTCTGGTTGCCTGTGGCGACGATAGCAGCAGCACAGGATCTTTTTCCATGGACGAATCTTTCGAAGTGATCCTTTCGAAAGTCAACTATGATTATAAATCCAAGGATTCCCTGTTTATCCTGAAAAAGCCGGAATGTAAGGAAAGCTCCCTGGGCTATCTGGTCTGGAATCAAGAAGCCGATAAGAGGGATACCCTTGAAGCTAGCCTGAAAAATACAACGCTCCGCCTTCGTGATTATGGGGATAAAGGCTGGTACGAGTATAAGTTTGAAGGGAGGGATTTCCCCAAGGGCCTGTTTTATGAAGGTAGCCTTGCCAACGAAAAATTCCGTTATGCCACCCGTATCGATGGCAAGCAGTTCAAGGAAGTCTACCAGTTTAATGGCAGTTGCTTCATGAAGAACTATTACAAGGTCCTGTTTGAAAATAACGAAGCCATGGCCGAAGCTGATAACGCCCTGACTAAATTCTACCAGAAATTCACTAAGGATGGCAACGCGAAGGAACGTCAGATTAGTGACGATGTAAAGGCTCCGACCTGCAATGAATTGAGTCTGTTTGATGGTGACGTGATTATCAAGGTGGATTATCTGAAGGAATCCTCTGGCCAGATTTCCCTGAAGTACAGCAAGTCTGACGACTGTCCCATTTCCTTTACGATCCGTTATGCCAATAATGAATCGGATTGCTCTGCCGCCTACGACGACTTCTCTAAGGAAAAGTACGAAGACGAAAAGTTTGATTTCTCTAAATATTCCATGTCGGTGGATTACAGCACCTACTGCATCGAAAGACTGGTTCTGGAATTCAAGAAGGAAACGGGAATTCTGACTAAGCAGGCTGCGGATGATGAATCCGTTTCTACCGATGCCATTGCCCGCGCTGCGGTCAACGTGATTTTGGATGGTTTGAAAAAGTAATCAGAACATCTAACCGAAATAAAAAACACCGCCGATTGCTCGACGGTGTTTCTTGGTTTTGATTTGGAAATTGGAAGTTCTTTTGATCGTTTTTGAAGAACGTCGAAAATATTAGCGAAGGTCGGCGACACAGCGGACGTACAAGCCCTTGCTGGCGCTTTCGTCGGTGCGGTTGATGCTGTGTGCTACACTGCGGAATTCCCAGGAACGACCGGTGTTCTTCTGCACAGAGGATTCAGACCAGTAGTGACCGGTGGAGGAACTTTCGCAGTAGCCGTCCCAGTTCTTGCAGCCGCCCTTGCCCAGGTTGTTCCAGTCCAGCTTGGACTGATCCTTCTGGTAATCACGCCATTCGCCGTCGTTGGGCAGGTGCCAGCCGGCGGGGCAAGCCATCTTGGCTTCGGTATGGCTGTAGAAACGGCCGTACTTCTTGCAGTTGGATTCTTCTTCCATGAGGCACTGACGGGGAGTAGAAAGGCTGAAGGCCAGATTGTTCTTCATCCATGCCTTGTCGCCACGGATTTCGACACTATACTTTTTTCCGTCACGCTTGTCGGTAAGAGTCTTGCCGTCTGCGGAAATATTCTTGCTTTGGAGAGCTGCCTGGAAGATTTCTTCTTCAGACATGGTAGCTTGAGGGGCTTCCATCTTCTTGGCCTTCTTGACCATGCCGACCTTGGCGGGTTTTGCAATCTTGCTCTTGACGGAGCCTGCGCCCATGGGGGCTGCAAATGCTGCGGTCGCGAACATTGCGGTGATAGCCAAAGTCGTGACAACACGACCAGTGAATTTGAAGAAAGAACCCTGCATAACAGCCTACCTTACAATCTTAAGAACGCACATTCGTGGGTGGACATTTGCCGCCCTGCGTCTACGGGATTGAAATATATACCAAGATGGACTAAACAGGTTGTTATAAAAAGTTTTCAAATTCTATAAGAGATGCCTACTGCTCCGGGAGCGACCCATAAGGAATAGGAATTGCAGCCCTTTTTATGCATCTCGAGAATGCCGTAACTGACGCCTGTGCCGATCAGCGCACCGACTAGAATGTCGGTAGGGTAATGCTTGCCTGCTGCTACCCGAAGAACGCTTTCGAATGCGGCCGTCGAAAAAGCCAATGCCCGAACAACCCTTGTGGCGCCTGGGTTCCCGTAGGTTTGGTCAAACCATTCCGTGGTAAAGACTGCAACCGTAAAGGCGGCTGAAGCGTGCCCCGAAAAGAAGGATCCGTAGGCTTCGGCCTTGGCGGTTTTTGCCTTTACAGCCCCTTCACCTTCGGTAGCGAACGTGTATGGCCGCGGCCACAGTTCCAGGGATCTGAAAGCCAGGTTTATTCCATGTTGGAATAATACGGATTGGATGAACATGACTGAAAAAGTGAGGAATTCCTCTCTGCTGGAATGGCCTGAATACCAGGCGGAACCCCCTATGGCGAATGGCGCAACGGCTAGCAGACTTCCAACGTCACTCATAAGGTCTGCGGTACTGCTGTACCTGCCGGCGAATTTGCGATCCCAGGGTAAAAGATTTTCCCTATTGACCTTGTCTTGCTCGTTGGGAATTTCCATCTGGTTATATAGATAGGTTCCTCCGCCTGTGACCAGGAGTGCCGTTACAGATAGTGAAATGTCGATGGAGGGGGATAGAGTGTATTCTGTCTTGGCTGCGGAATGGCCGAAAAAAATCAGGAGCAGGCTCAGGATCAGTCGGTTTAGCCTTTTTCTTGGGTGATTTTTTACGGGGGACGGAATCATACGGGCCTAAGCTAAAAAAATATAGGATGCCATAATGGTGTAATGGGACTTTTTAGGGGTTGTTTTTGACAATGCCACTTGATTTTCTCAAAAAAACAAGTATCTTATACGCGTTAATGGATTGAACGTCCGATCGTCAAAACTTTTCTCGAAGGAGTTACTATGGCAAAGCTCATTAAGTTGGCTGCAATCGCCGCTGCTTGCATCATTTCCGCATTTGGTGTTTACTGTCTGATCAAGAATACTGCGACCGACGAAAACACTGTCGACTAATTTTTTTTAACATTTTTATCTAAAATGTGTTCCCGGCGATCTAGCTGGGATTTTTTTATGGGTTTGCTTCTTACTAAATTGTAAGCCATGAATTTCCTACAGAAGAAGCCCGTATTTTTCCTGGCAGCATCTGCTGTCTTCTTTGCAATTCTATTGATCGTTTTCCGCGATTTTGCGTTTGACTCGACGCAGCTGATGCTGAATAGCGACCAGCTGAACGGTATCGGTAGCCGCATTCTGCGTACCTTCGATGTCATCGTGACTGAATGGGACGATTCCCGCCTGGGCGGTGTGCCCACGATCGACGCTCTTTTTGCCGACGTCTACCATCCGCTGGTCTGGTTCCAGTTCCTGATGGATCCGGCCAGGGCTGTGGGCTTCAAGTTCATCCTCACTTTGCTGGTGGCTTTTATGAGCGCCTTTGGCCTGGGCTGGCACCTGACCGAAAATAAGTGGTGGGGTGTTCTGCTGGGCGGCCTCTATGCCTTCTCTCCGGAATTCTTCACTTACCTCTACGGCGGTCATGACGGTAAGATGATGGTGTTTGCCATTGCCCCGCTGGCCTTGCTTGCAATTCGTAAGGTAGTCCGTTGCGGAAGCTTGCCCTATATGGTTGTGCTGGCCTTGTCTGTGGCCTGGATGATTCTTGGTTCTCACCTGCAGTTGACTTACCTGTTCCTGTGGGGCGCAGGCCTTTATACTCTTTACGAAGTGGCTTTCCATTGTGATGTTCTGAAAACTCGCGGTAAGCGTCTGGGTCTTGCCGCTATCGGTTTGGCTTTTGGTCTTGCCATTTCCTGCTTCCAGATTGTTCCCCCTTATCTCTATACCACCACCCAGTCTGTCCGTGGCGATGAAGGCCATACCAATTACGGTCACGCTGTAAGCTGGTCCTTGCATCAGGAAGAAATGGCTCAGATTCTGTTGCCGGGTTTTGTTGGTGTTGACGTTTACGAACAGAACGAAAAGACTGGCGATATTGAAGGCAGTTCCTTCATTGGTTTTACCATGGACGAGTACCGCAAACTGGCTGGAGGCTCTCCGTTCTATTGGGGTCATAACGCATTTAAGCTGGACCATAATAATGCCGGTGCCTTGCTGACCTTCCTTGGATTCCTATGCCTGTTCCTGCCGGGTAAGCGCCGCTATGCCGCTTTCTGGGGTATGGGTGCCGTTGTGGCCCTGAGCTACGGTATGGGCGACCATTCTCCGCTGTTCAAGTTGTGGTATAGCGTTCTGCCGGGTGTAAAGAACTTCCGTGCTCCGGGTATGGCCCTGTTCTGGTTGCCCCTCTTGCTGGTGATGATGGCTGGCCCTGTTCTTAAGGCCTTGACTGCTGGTTCTGCTGCCGAAACTCCCGAAGACCAGGCTGCCGCTGCAGACGATCGCCGCGCCCTGCTTCACGGTACGGCCATGTATGTGATTCTGTTGGTGCTGGCTGTGGTTGCCCGTTTTGCCTGGACCACCTTCATTGGCCCTGTAGGCCTTGTGGTGATGATCCTCTTTGCGCTGGCATGCCTCGGTGTCATGAGCCTGGATGATCAGAAGAAGTCCTTTAGCATTGCCAATTTTGTGGACTCCTTTAAGGCTGGCCTGCCGGGAACCCATCGCGGTGTGCAGGCTTGTGTCCTCTTCGGTTTCGCTTTCCTGGGTGTGATGCTCATGAGCGGCCAGAAACTGTTGAACGATCCTATTACCGCTCCGTATTTTAAGCCGCTGAACGAAATCGTCATGAATGCCACCGCCGGCAAGGTAATCCCTGGTTTCGTGCTGGTCCTTGTGGTGATTGGCGTTGCCCTGTTTGTGGCCCGCTGGAAGGCTAGTGTTGGCGCCAAGGCTGGTGTGCTGGCTCTGGCTGCCGCTCTGGACCTGTTCATGATCAATGCCGCCTTTATCCAGAACGTTCCCGCTTCTGAATACCTGCAGCCCAACAATGGTGTTATCGCTGCAGTAAAGGCTCCCTTCAAGGCTGATTCCCTGAATACGCCTCGCGTTCTTTCTCTTTCCCGTAACAAGGCTCTCAGCGGAAATGTGTTCCCCCAGTACCACATGCGTAATGCCGATGGTATTCACGATAACGAACTGGCTAGCTACCGTGCTTTCCGCGGCGGTCAGCAGGACGCTAACTATCTGATGAACGTTAACGACCCTCAGGCTGCTCACCCCTTCCTGGATTTGATGAATGTGGGCGCCATTATTTTCGACAGCCGTCAGGGTACAACTTACATGCCTATTCCTACGGCCATGGGCGAAGCCTACATCTTTGGCGAAGCTGTGGTGATGGATGATGCGGCAGCCATTAAGACTTTGCAGGAACAGGCTGCAATCAGACAGCCGGAAGTTTCCGTGTCTCCTGTTGCAGAAACAGCTCCCATGGAAGGCTCTGTTACGGATAGCGCAGCCGTGGATTCCGCTCTTGCTGCCGAGCCCCGTCAGGAAACTGCCGCTCCCAAGTATGCCGATGTATCTGGTAAGTTCTTCTATCGCGAAAAGGTGATTCTTTCCGAAGCTCCTGCTAATGACTATAAGGGTAGCGTCGCCGCTAGCGGCCCCATCCAGGGTTCTGCAAAGGTTGTGGCTTCTCCCAAGATGGATACCCAGGTATTCGCCGTAGAAGCTGACCGCCCCGGCTTCATGGTGGTGGCTGGTAACTACCATCCGTACTGGAAGGCTTACGTGAACGGTGCTGAAGCCAAGGTCTACAAGGCATTCGGAACCCTCCGCGCTGTAGAAATTCCTGCAGGCAAGTCTGAAGTCCGCATGGAATATCGAAGCACTCCTTTCCACGCCGCTGTAAAGGTTAGCCTTGCTGCCCTGATTCTGCTGGTGGCTGTTGGCGTATTTGCCGCCATCAAGAAGCGTTAATGGTAACGGGCCTATGGAACTGCAAACTCGGGTAGAAATTCCTCCGTCGACGGTACGGATTGATTACACCGGGAAGCTTGCTTTCATAGGCTCTTGTTTTGCCCAGAACATTTCTGAAAAATTCACCCGTCTGAAATTCAGGACTCTGGTGAATCCCTTCGGGATCATCTACAATCCCCTTTCCATCGAATATATGGTGGAGCGCATTGTCAACGGCGAAACCTATTCGGCCCGGGATGTGCAGGAAGGGAATGTTTTCCTGGATGGTGAAAATTGGAACTGCTGGGACTTTCATGGTTCCTTTTCTGCGAAGGATGAAAATTCCTGTATCGAGGGGTTGAATGCTGCTGTTCTTGGTGCCCGCGAGTACCTGAAGTCTGCAGACGTGGTGTTTATAACTTTAGGCACCGCCTTTGTGTATTTCTTGAAGCAGACCGGGAACGTGGTTTCCAATTGCCATCGCCGAAATGCAGATCTGTTTGACCGTCAGTTGATTTCTGTAGAACGGGCTGCTGACGCGCTTAATTCTGTTGTCTGTAATTTGAGACGGTTGAATCCCGACGTGAAGGAGGTGTTTACCGTATCCCCCTTGAGGCACCTGAAGGATGGCGCTTACGGGAACAATCTTTCGAAGTCCTCCTTGCTGCTGGCCGTGGATCAGGTGGTGAAGGCGAATCCGCAGGTTGAATATTTCCCCAGTTACGAGATTGTGCTGGATGAATTGCGGGACTACCGCTTTTACGATTCCGACATGATCCACCTTTCCGAGGTGGCGGAAGATTACATCTTTGAACGCCTGCAGGAAACGTATTTTGACGAGGCTGTTCGGGAAAATGTCAAGCGGGTTGAAAAGTTTTTGAAGTCCGCCAATCACAGAATCGTCGATGCGGCTTCTTCCATGAACAAGGCGTTTGCATTGAAACATCTGGACATTGCCCAGGATCTTGAAAAACGGATTCCCGGGCTGGACCTAAGTGCCGAAAAGACGTACTTCCTTTCGCTATAAAAAAAGACGGACGCTTATGCGTTCGCCTATTTCTTTTTTAGGTCTGCATTGTTAATTTGCGGACCCCACAAATATTAAAGTCCTAGGGCTGGGCGCCTCGTCCGGGGGGCGTCTTTACAAAGTAGATGACGCAGGGCACAATGAGGCTGATCAGGCACAGGATGGCCATCAAATTGTTGAACCAGTCTGCCTTATGGAGCGTGGCCGGGACCAAGGTCTCGTTGACCAGTACCAGGAGTGCCGCAAAGGCGATTCCCGGGATTAAGTAAGAAAGTAACTTGCTCATAAGTGTTCTCCTATTTTTCCACGTTCATAAAACTAACATGATTTTGGCTGGGGTAATGTAAATTTTGGGAAAATTTTAGGGGTGGGTAAACGCAGGAGGGATTGTCTAACTGGGAAAATGTAAAACGCCTGTAAAATCGCGTAACTTGTTGGCTGTCAATGAGTTGAGATGTTTTGAAAATGTTATTTTTGACAGTATGAATATGAAATTTTCTGCATTTGCACTTGCTTGCCTAGTCGGATTTTCCTTTGCCGCTGATCCCCGAATGGAACAGGGCGCCCGCTTTGAAGCCCAGGGAAACTTCGAGATGGCTCTGGGTGAATACCGTTCTATTTTGGCTGAACAGCCCAAGAACGCCGAAGCCTATTTTGCCGCAGCAGAAGTCCGTGTTAAGATGAAGGACTATAGCGGTGCTTTGGCTAACTATCGACTGGCCTACAAGTTTGATCCCGCCATGAGTGCCGCCTATGAAGGTGCCGCCAAGGTTTATGAATCGTTGGGTCAGAAGGCTAAGGCCGAAGCCGAACGCGCCAAGGATCCCAAGAATAATCCCGCTCCTGCAGAAGAGGTTGCCGCTCCTGTTGAACCCGCTCCTGCCGCTGAACCGGTCAAGGTTGCCGAACCGGCACCTGTCGCTGTTGAAGCTCCCAAGGCAGAACCGGTGGCCGAAGCTAAGCCCGAACCGAAGGTTGAACCTAAGCCTGAAGCCAAGGTGGAACCCAAGGCTGAACCGGTCAAGGTTGCCGCTGAACCTGCCAAGGAAGAAACTGCTCAGGCACTTCCTTCCGATCCTTTTGAAAAGGGTAAGGCTCTGTATGCCGAAGGTAATTATGCCGATGCCGCCAAGGCTTGGCGCGAAGTGCTGAAGAAGACTCCTGGCCACGCCGGTGCTTATTTCTACGCTGGCTTGACCCGCTTCCAGCTGGGCGAATACGAAAAGGCCGAATTCAACTTGAAGAAGGGTCTGGAATATAAGGAAGAAGGCAATGATGCCAATTACTTCCTGGCTTGTGTCTATCAGAAGATGAACAAGTCTGACCTAGAAGTGAAGTTCCTGGCTAACTACATGAAGAAGGCTGCTCCTAACGGCAAGTACCGCAAGGCTGCCGAGGAACGTCTGGCTGAAATCAAGGCTGCAAAGGCTGAAGCTTCCAAGACCGAAGAAAAGATTGCAACTGCCGAAGCAGTAAAGCAGGATGTGAAGGCCGAAAGGATGGACAAGTCTGAAAAGGCTGTCGAGGCTTCTGCCCCTAAGGCTGCTGAAGAAACGGAAGAGTCCGATGTGGCTGCCGCACCTTCTGCTGTTCCGACCATTGCCAATGCCAACTTGCTCTTTGGCGCCGGCAGCTATGAAATGGCCCTGCAGATGTACAAGGCTTTGCTGGAAACGGAACAGAATCCTGAAGAACGCTACTTTACTATGCTCCAGCTTGGCAATGTCTACCGCGAACTCAGAGATTTCCACAGCGCTGTCACCCGCTACCGTGAAGTAGTCCAGCAGTTCCCGGATTCCGATTGGGCTACCGAAGCCGAACGTGCCTTGGAAGATGCCGTGTGGCTGGAAAAGCACGCCAAGGAATTGCCCCGCCGCGTTCGTTAAGTTTGTTGTTTAGACCATAGAAAAGTCCCCGCTTTGCGGGGGCTTTTTCGTTTGTGAAAATCTTTTCGCTTTGAATGTAGACGGTTTGACATTATATTTGGGGTGTGCCTGCGGGATTGGTGTTTTGGGTGTCGCAGGCGAGGATGGGTATGAAGTATTCTGGAGTGAACTTGAAGGCGCTGGCTTGCGTTGCCTGTGCTATGACTGTTGTAGCGGTGGCTGATCCCCCTGCAAATTTTAGCGGTTGGGAACTGGTCTTCGAAGACAACTTTGACGGCAACACTCTTGACACCAGCAAGTGGAATCCCACGTACAACTGGGGACACACTCACAATCACCGGGCCTATTGTGACGAGGCGAACGTTATCGTCAAGGATGGCAAGCTGATGCTTAAGGCCGAGGCGAAAAAACATCCCAAGGCTCCCGCATCCGCAAAGTTTGATGGCAAGGAGATTCCCGTAGACTATACTTCGGCGGCCATTGATACCCGCGGCCATTTCGAGGTGAAGTACGGCTACATCGAAGGCCGCTTCAAGGCACCCAAGCACAAGGGAACCTGGCCTGCCTTCTGGACTTTGCAGGACGGCTGGCCTCCCGAAATCGATATCCTTGAAATTCCTGCATCCCGAAAGCAGCATCATTACTATTTGCATTATACAAACCCTAGCTGGTACAATGACCATGGTTCCGCCTGGGATCACGAGGCTTCTTTTGGCGGACACAAGGATGATAACGTAGACCGTTCCGCAGACTTCCACACCTATGCGGTGGAATGGGATGAGTCAAACTTGAACTTCTACTTTGATGACAAGAAGTTTGCCAGTTATAACCGCCCCACAGAAATCAAGCAGTTGTCAGCTCAGTACATTATTGTGAACCTGGCTGTGGGCGGATGGGCCGGAAACGACATCGAGGTGACCGCGAATAATCCGGCCTACTTTGAGGCGGACTGGGTTCGTGTGTGGAAGGCTAAGCCGGCAAAGCCTGATACGGTGATTTTCTACAATGAAGCCTTCAAGACTTGCATGCAGCCTAGCGACGAAAAGAAGTTGGTTCTAGGGGACTGCGCCGATGAAAAGTCTGTGGCCATTATCAAGCCGCTGGGTTCTGCCAATACCTTCCGTGTGGACTTTGGTGACATGACTTTGGAAATGCCTAACGAAACTACGGATCCTGGCGTTACTGCCGGTGTGTACGCCTGGAACGGCAAGAATCACCAGAAGGTTGTCTTTGAAAATCAGTACAGCAATCAGTACCGTCTGAAGATGCTCCATAGCAATCATTACCTGCGTTCAACCTCTGACGGTGCCCGCGTGGTGCAAGACTGGAACGATAGCTGGGAATGGAATCAGAAATGGCGCATCATGAAGCCTAGCGAATATGTGGCTCCCGGTGCCGACACAACGGCCAAGGATACAATAACGCAGGATACCACGAAACAGGACTCCACGTTGTCTATTGGCGTTAGAAATCTTCGGGTAGCAGGTCGCGAAATTGGCAACGCGTATGGAAGCCGGATTTTCCGCAAGAACGGAATGCTTTACGTGGAATTTGGAAACGGAGCCGGGGAATCGAAAATTTTCGATTTGAGAGGCCGCAAACAGTAATAAAAAAAGTCCAAGGTTTTAACCTTGGACTTCTTGTTTTTATATGATTTTTTAAATCACCTGGACCAGCAGACCTTTAAGGTATTGTCCTTCGGGGAAGGCTGTATTTACCGGATGGTCCATGGGCTGGCCGAAACGTTCGATAATTTGTACGCGACGGTGGGCATCGGCTGCGGCATCGGCGATAATCTTCTGGAACAGGTCCATTTCCATAAGGCCGGAACAACTGAAGGTTGCCAGCATACCGCCTTCGGCCAGAAGCTTCATGGCCAACAGGTTGATGTCCTTGTACCCGCGGCAACCCTTTTGCAAGTTGTCCTTGGATTCCACGAACTTGGGCGGGTCCAGCACGATAAAGTCAAAGGTCTCGGCGCGGTCACGGCACTTACGCAGATACTGGAATACGTCTGCTTCTACGTGGGTAGCGTGGGCGGTAGAAAGCTTGTTGCGCATGATGCCTTCCTTGGCCAGAGCCAGAGCGTCCTTGGAAACGTCTACCTGATAAACCTTTTCGCAGCCACCGCGAAGGGCGTAAAGGCCGAAGCCTCCTGTATAACAGAAGCAGTTCAGCACCTTCTTTCCCTTGGCCAGTTCGCCAACACGACGGCGGGCGTCTCGCTGATCCAGATAGTATCCGGTCTTGTGGCCGTTCTTCACGTCGATGGGGAAGAGAATTCCGTTTTCGTTAATGACTACAGGTTCATCGGGAACTTCGCCGTAGACCACGCCAGTGCGGAGGGGAAGACCTTCCTTCTTGCGGACGTCGGAATCGCAGCGTTCATAGATGCCGCGGCAGCCAGTCTTTTCGGCCAACAGCTCGTAAATAATCTTGCGGTTCACTTCGGCGCCGGCTGCCAGAATTTCTACGGAGTAGATGTCGGCGTACTTGTCGATAATGCAACCGGGAATGCCGTCGTTTTCGGCGTTAATCAGACGGAATGCCACGTCCTTGTCGGCGATGTCGAAGCCGCGGCTCTTGCGTGCGGCAATGGCTCGATCCAGAATGTCGCTGAAGAAGTCTCGGTCGATGTTCTGCTTTTCGCCAAAGGTCCAGAAACGACCACGAATCTGGGACTTGGGGGAATAGGCGGCAAGGCCCAAAAAATCGCTATGGTAGCTGTAGACTTCTACGACGTCGCCCAACTGGGGATCGCCTGTCACTTCGTCGATAGCTCCGCTAAAAATCCAGGGATGGTAACGGAGGGCGGACTTTTCGCGTCCGGCTTTCAAGGTAATTGCTTTCATGCTTTAAAATATAGAAATTGAATAAAATGTATCTTTGTCGCGAAAATTTGGAAGTTGTTAAATGGATAGGAAAAACATTGTGGGGCTGATGGTCCTGACTGGGTTCTTGCATGCTATTTGTGGTTGCTCCGATAGTGGAACGTCTGCGACAGGACCGGCGGCCTTTTTTTACGATGGTGAATTTAGTGGCGTGTCTACCCGTGATATGGAAAGCCTGTGCAGCAGGCTTCAGAAAGAAGTAGATGCTCTTGGAGAGGATTCTGTTTTCTGTGGAGAACACTCTGCTGACTATATTGTCTATATTCCCAGGAGGGACGCCGCATCTCTTGACGAAGTCCTACTGAAAAAGACTGAAGAATGTGCTGAAGCTTTGGATGAATGGCGCAGACGCTATAAAAAATGATTTTTATTTCAATATAAGACTGACCTATGTTTGAATCCCTGTTTCAAAAATACCCTTTCTTTCGTAAGATTCCTGCAATCCTTTGCATGGCGATTATCTTTAAACTTTCGTCAATGACCTCGGCGGAACTGGAGGGGCTCCCTCATGTTTGGGACAAGTTGGCTCACACTTGTGAATATGCCACCTTGGCAGGGTGCTTTTGTATGTGGTGGACTCGTGGCCAATGGACGGCTAAATCCTGGTTTCGTGTTGTTATAGTAATGTTGCTGGCTCTTGCCTACGGTTGCACCGATGAATACCATCAGCGTTTTGTAGAAGGCCGTAGCTGCGATGCCATGGATCTGATTGCAGATACGCTTGGAGGTCTTATTGGCGGTTCCGTCTACGTTCTGATTGTGAAAATCCTGAACCGTTATGATCCGCTGCCCCAAACGGAATCCGATGAATCTCCGTATTCCGAAGAATCACTTTAGGGTCTTCAGTACAGAATCCACTCGGGCTGTAATCTTGTAGGTGGCTTCGCTGCAGAGGTGGTCGTTGTCGTAGGCCAGGCTGTTGGAATAGTCATGATCGCCCATCTTGTTTTCGTCAAGCAGGACGAAGTTCGGATATTCCTTGGTCAGATTCTTGATTTGACTGATGACTTCCTTGGCAGTGCTTCTTTTCATGCCGTGTCTTCCGAAAGCGCCTGTCTTCTTGTACTTTGGATTCTGCGGGAAGATGACTCCCACGACCTTGATTTTCTTGCTGGCGGCAGTTTTGAGAATAGACTTCAAGGCTTTCATCGAATTTTCCAGAAGCTCCGGATTCTTGTCGAAAATCGTGGAGTCCGCTTCGACTTCAGCGGTTTCGCCCCAGGATTGACAGGGGATTCCTAAAAGACGTCCCTTGTCTGTTGTGTACTTGTGAGCGTCTTCTACGCCGAGGCCGTTTTCGGTGGCGTCTAACAGACCTGCGGGAATGCCTTTAGCCCAATAGTCATGATTGGCATCGTACGCATAACCGGGGTAATTGGGAGCGTTGACGGCGAAGAAATTATCGCTGCCCTTTCCGTCTGTTTTCCACCAGAAGTCAATGTCGATAGAAAGTACGATATACTTTAGCTTCTTGGCATTCTTGTAGATGTACTTATTGAGGTAATCCTTGGTGGCGTAAATAGAATTGGGGGCGTGGGCTAGGTTTACGGCGAAGAAGTCGTCTTTCAGCAGATATGGGCTTAAGGAATATAAGGTACGTGATGATCCCATGAGGGCCACTTCCATGGAGTCGATGTACCTCCAGAGCAGTTCCATTTTGTAACGCATGATGACTGAGGACCAGACGTCGTTTGCTACTAGGTAGGTTCCTGCGCTATCTTGGTCAATTGTAGTATCTGGGACTGGTCTTGCAGCAAACCACATGCTGGGATGCCAAAGTTCATCTCCTTCTACAAGTTCAGTTGTACTGCTGTCCTTGATATTGACCAGGGCGATTTTTTCGTGTACTTCGTTTGCGTTCGTGAGGGAGGCAATTACAAAATTCTTGGAAACCCATTCGGTGTGATCGAAGGTTTTCTTGCTGGGGGCTCCGACGCTCTTTATCAGTTTGCCGGTGCTGTCGGCGATGAACATTCTTTCATGAGTATGGTAGGACTTCCCAACGAATTTTTTGCCGGTGGTCGAGGCGAAGTCCAGGAAAAGGGTTCTTCGGGTGCTGTCTTTAGAAAGGCTGACGTTGCAAGCCTGTTCCTTGTTGTACCAGATTGAATCCTTGGAAGAGTTGGTTAGTCTAGTTCTTCCGTAGGCGAATTTCGTTCTTAAAAGCTGGGCCCCTGTGACGGCGATTTTTCGGTCTACGCTAACGCCTCCGTGGTAGGCTCCGTCTATGATTTTCCTGGGTGTGCCGAAAGTCTCGTCTCTAAAGGAAACTTGCCAAGTGGAATTAGACTTGAATTGTGCCTCGTCCTTGTTGCTTTGTTGGCTGGTAACGTAAACGATAGTCGTATCGCCGTTAGAGGATACTTGCCAGCGGGGGATTGCAGCGGCTTCTACGTCTAATTTGTGGATGGTACGGTTGTTGGAATTCAGCTCTCTTACGTAAATCGAAGACTTTCCGGGAACGCCTTCGGGCTTGGTACAGTAGGCGACGTATTTCCCATCGGGGGAAATATCCGGATGATAGGCAGAAACGGTATCGTAAAATTCCACAATCTTGGTCTTGGTCAAGGAGTAGTCGATATAGACCAGTCTTTCTGTAATGTCGTTGCGGAATACGAGTTTTGTTTTGTAGGTTCCCGTTAGCTTTTTAATTGCGTCTGGGCTTAAGATCATGTTGATGTTGCTTTCGGTCATGAGACCGCTGCCGTTTAGCCAGGAAGGCGAAGGAATCTTTCCGAAGGCGAGGCGGAAACCGACGTAGTCGGCTTTTGTCGAAGAGGTGACTGTGTAGACATCACCGCGGCTGAACAAGCTGATTGCGCTTTTGGGATTGCGAAAACTGCCACCCTTTACGATGCGTTCTCCAAGGGAATTGCCTTCGTAAGGCCCGACGTAGTTGTCCATGATCGTGTCTTGCGGGTAATCGAGCCAGTCGTTTACCCATTCCATGACATTGCCTGCCATGTCGCAGAAATCCTTGCTGCCAGAGGCTTTCTTGCAGACCTTGTGAGTCTTGTAGTCGGAATTGTCGGCGTTCCAGGATTTGTTTAAATCCCAGCTGGTGTTTGCAGCAAAAATCCATTCGGCTTCGGTGGGGAGGCGGTAAGCGTTTGCGCCGGTGTTCAATGCCAAATTTATAATGCTTGTGCAGTGTCCATCGCTATCGAAGGTCTTGGTGGTGTAGGTGTAAGCCGTATCCCGTTTTTCCTTTTTGCTTAGGGCGTTGGCATAGACGATGGCGTCGAAATAGGTGACGTTCACGATGGGGAGAGAATCATTTTCGCATTTCTGGACAGGGGACTTCGATCCCAGTTCTTCCTTCATGACTTTTCGGAATTCGCCGCAGGTGACTTCATGCCTTCCCATAGAAAAGTCGTAAGAGAAAGTGGTCTTCATTTTGGGGCGTTCATTGGCCTTTGCGGAATTGTCGTCTGTTCCTACAAATCCGTCTGACCCTGATGCCCGAACTAAAATAAAACCGTCAATGTCTGAATCCTCTACGAATGTGGATTCAGATGAGGTGGTGTCTGTGCAGCTACAGATAAAAATCAGTGCCAGAAGAAAAAGAGACCGCAACATTGTTACCCCCCAAGTAAAATGATTTCTCTCTTCAGTTGAATTCCGAATTTTTCGAAAACTTTTTGTTGAACGTACTCGCTAAGAGCCTTGATGTCTGAAGCGGTGGCGTTGTCTGCGTTGACAATGAAGTTGGCGTGAACCGTGCTGACTTCTGCTCCGCCAATGCGGTGGCCCTTGAGTCCTGCCTGCTCGATGTAATAGCCTGGAGCGATTTGCTGAGGCATGTCTTCGGCACCAACGTCAAGGCGTTTGAATGTGGAACCTGCGTTGGGCATATTTAAGGGCTGGCTTGCCTTGCGCTTGGCCATGCACTCCTGCATTTCGGTTTCCAGAGTGTAGCTATCTTTGCCGGACATCTCTGCAGGTTCTAACTGGAATGTTGCGGACAAGATAATTTCAGCTTGACCTTTGGCACGGTCGTCGGAGGAAACCTGAAAACCGCTGTGCCTATAGCCAAAGTCGCACTGGGCTGCGGTTCGTGTATGTACGGTACCATTGGCGTCAAGGCTTTCTACTTCTACGCAAGTCTGGCAGATTTCCTGACCGTATGCGCCTGCGTTCATGTAGATGGCTCCACCTAACGTTCCTGGAATACCGGCTAGCTTGTGTATCCCGCTGTAACCCATCTTAATGGATTTGCGCGCAAATGCGCCGAGGGATACGCCTGCTCCAACCTTGAACTTGCCATTTCCAAGATCCTGAACTTCAGAAAATGATTTCCCCAGGGTGATGATTCCTCCGCCAAATCCCTTGTCGGAAACCAACAAGTTTGTTCCGTTACCAAGAACGAAAAAGGGGTGGTTCTGGTCTGCCAGTCGTTTCCGCACATCGAGGATTTCGTCTACGGATTCCACCTTGAAAAAATAGCGGGCCTCTCCTCCGACTTTGAAGGAGGTGTGCCTACTCATGGGTTCATTTTCTAAGATAACCATTTCTCAAATATAGTTATCGGTTATGAATTGCATGAAATTTGATCTTTTTGAATGTGATTTTGTTATACTTATAGACGTTTAAATTTTGATAATCTAAATGACCAACGAAGAACTGAAACAATTCAAGGCCTCCATTTCTATCACTGCCGTGGCCCAGAGCCTTGGGGTGAATGTGGTGCGGGGTAAATGCCGCTGTTTTTGTCCACAGCGCCATGTCCATGGAGATAGAACTCCTTCTGTTTCAGTTTCTGAGGAACGGGGGTATTTCCGCTGCTGGGTTTGCGATGATATTCGCGGCGATGTGATTTCGCTTGTGCAAATTGTACGGGATTGTTCTTTTACCGAGGCCCTGGCTTGGCTTATGGAACAGTATCCGTTCCTGGTGCCTGGCAATGCGCAAAAGCCTGTTTCCCGTTCCGATGGCCCCGGCTTGCGAACCATAATCAATGGACGTCAGGTAAGCGTGCCTGCGGCACCTCCTGCTGAACCGGATCTCAAGGAACTTGTTCCCGAAGAAGATCGCAAGCGTATTGTCCTTTCTTTTTTGAAACGTCTCAGTCCTGTAGACAATACTCCCGCTGCCCGTTGGTTGGCCAAGCGTCGAATCTATAAGCCGGTGTGGGACCGTATGCTCCTTCGAACCATTACGGATTACGAAGCGGTAAACAACAGCCTGAAAGCGGATTTTGGTGTCGAGGTTTTGAAGTATGTGGGGCTGTTTAACGACAAGGGCAACCTGCGTTACTACAAGCATCCCCTGATTTTCCCCTATCTGGATAAGGAGCGCAGGGCATTCTATTTCCAGTCTCGCGCGATTGACAGTTCCGTGGTTCCCAAGGAAATGAACTTGAGGTCTACGGTTCCCTTCCCCTATAATTTTTCGGCGCTGGATGAAAAGCCCGGCTGGGTCTACCTTTGTGAAGGTTGTGTGGACACGCTGACTTTTTTGGGGCAGAAGATAAACGCTGTAGGTATTCCGGGAGTAAGATCCTTTAAGGTGGAATGGCTAAGCTACTTTAAGAACAAGAATGTGGTTCTCTGTCTTGATCATGACGAAGCCGGGAGAAGCGGTATGGAATATATCGGTAACCTGTTTACTCAGGCTGGTATTCGAAGTGTGATTCTTGGTGAAGGCATGGAGGGTTTGCCGACGGCCATGAAAGAGGGCGAGGACATTAATGACTGGTTTGGAGGAAAGAAGTGATGAAGAAGTTTTTTGGAAAGATTAGAGATTTTTTCAAGTGGCTATCGGGTACACTGGTCATCCGGATCTTGGCCTTCATTATCAAGTGGATTTATAGACTGATCAACTTTATCCTCCGACAGGCCCTGTTGATCTGCATTATTTATTCTACCGCGTTTACGGTGGCGGCTAGCTACTTGATTTATCGTGTCTTCATCTACGGCTATGACATTTATGAAAGTGTTGAGGAACTGAAGGTTACCCAACCCGAGAATTCCAAGTACATGGAAGCCTTGAGGGATTCCAATCCAAATGTTCAAATCAGACATACCTATGTACCGCTGGATTCTATAAGCACCCATCTGCGTAAGGCGGTTATTGCCAGCGAAGATGCCGGCTTTTATTTCCATCCCGGCTTTGACATTCGCGCCATTGCGGAAGCCCTGGATGCAAACCAGATGGCCGGGAAGACTAAGTTTGGCGGTTCTACCATTACACAGCAGCTGGCCAAGAACCTGTTCCTTAGCGGTGAGCGTTCTTTTGATCGTAAGTTCAAGGAATTGGCCTATGCCTTGTTGATGGAACATGAACTGGGTAAGGACCGAATCCTGGAACTTTACCTGAACTACGCCCAGTGGGGCAAGGATATCTTTGGTTGTCAGGAGGCTTGTCTTTCCTATTACAAGAAGAGCTGCTCCAAGATCAGTCTGGACCAGGCCATCAATCTGGCCGCCATGCTTGCGGCACCGGCAAAGCATCACCCCAATATGAGGGAGAGCCAGTTCATGGCTAAGCGCCGTGCTGTTATCTATCAGAATATGTTCCCCAAGAAGGATAGCGTTCTTGTGGATTCCCTGAGGCAGTTGATGGCTCCTCCTGCGCAGCCGTTGACTCCTGTGGCTCAACCACAGCCTGCAACCGAAAAGAAGGTTAAGGCGAAGGCTTTCAAAAATCATTAAAAGTGCTATATTTTCAACGTCTAAATTTTTTTTCTTAAAAGGACAATAAAATGGCTAAGAAAGATTCCAAGAAGAAGGTCGTCCTCGCTTATAGCGGTGGTCTCGATACCTCTATCATCATCCCCTGGCTCAAGGAAAACTATGACTGCGAAGTGATCGCTTTCGCTGCTGACCTCGGTCAGAACGATTTCCCGGATGCTAAGGCTCTGGAACAGAAGGCTCTCGCAACTGGCGCTTCCAAGTGCTACGTCCTGGACCTCAAGAAGGAATTCCTCGAAGACTACGTATGGCCCACCGTCCGTGCTGGTGCCAAGTACGAAAACACCTATCTCCTGGGTACTTCTTTCGCTCGCCCCCTCATCGCCAAGTATCAGGTGAAGATCGCTCAGAAGGAAGGCGCATACGCTGTTTCCCATGGCGCAACCGGTAAGGGTAACGACCAGGTCCGTTTCGAACTGACCTACGCCGCTCTCGATCCGACCCTCGAAATCATCGCTCCGTGGAAGGACTCCAAGTGGAACATCCACAGCCGCGAAGACGCTATTGACTACGCTGCCGCCCGCAAGATTCCTCTGAACGGCATCAGCAAGAAGAAGATCTACTCCGAAGACGGCAACCTGTGGCACCTCTCTCACGAAGGTGGCATCCTGGAAGAACCGGACAAGGAACACAAGTACGATATGCTCAAGCATACCGCTACCTACGAAAAGGCTCCCAACAAGCCGGCTCACGTGACCATCGGCTTCGACAAGGGTACTCCGGTTTCCGTCAACGGCAAGAAGATGGACGCAGTTGAACTCCTCGAAACTCTGAACAAGATCGGTGGCGAAAACGCTTGCGGTCTCCTGGACATCGTTGAAAACCGCCTCGTCGGCCTCAAGAGCCGCGGCGTTTACGAAACTCCGGGTGGCACCCTCCTGTACAAGGCACACGAATGCCTGCAGCAGCTGGTTCTCGACAAGGAAACCTTGTTCGAAGCTCAGAAGATGTCTATGACCTATGCAAACCTGGTTTACAATGGTCAGTGGTTCACTCCGCTCCGCCAGTGCATGGACGCCTTCTATGACGAAGTCAACAAGGTTGTTACCGGTGAAGTTACCCTCAAGCTTTACAAGGGCAACATCATTCCGGCTGGCATGAAGAGCCCCTACAGCCTGTACGACATGAACCTCGGTGGCTTCTCTGATGTCGAAATGTACGACCAGAAGGACGCTACTGGCTTCATCCGTTGCTTCGGCCTCCCGCTGAAGACTCGCGCTCTCCTCCTCAAGAACAAGACCAACGTCAAGTTCGGTAAGGAAGTGAAGCTCCCGAATAAGTAGTAGCAAAGGGAACCCCATGGTTCCCTCTAGACTCCTTCCTAGAATCTTTCTAGAAAAAATCCCCCGGTGAATAGCCGAGGGATTTTTTGTTTTGGAGAGGAACTGAAAATTTTTATTTTTGGTCCTATGGAATTTTTTGACTATTACGAGAAGTTGTTTGGGAATCGCTGGCCGGCTTTGCTGGAGTCCTTGAAGGGCGAGGGCAGGGCTATGGAACTTAGGTTTGGCGATGGCCTTGAGCCGTACTACCTAGACGAGGCTTCTGTCTATGCGGCACGTGCGCTTAACGTGCGGCCTGGTGATGACGTGCTGGATATGTGTGCCGCTCCGGGTGGCAAGACTCTCGTGATTGCATCTATGCTGAAGGGGGAGGGGTCTTTACAAAGTAACGACCGCTCTCCGGATCGTAGACTTCGCTTGCAGCGCGTGGTGGAGCAGACTTTGCCCGAGGCCTGGCGTTCCATTATCAAGATTTCTGGTTATGATGGAATGAAGTTTGGCCTGCACAAGAAGGAGTCCTACGACAAGATTCTGCTGGATGCGCCTTGTTCTTCTGACAGGCATGTGCTGAACTCTCCGGAACATTTGAAAGTTTGGTCGGCGAAGCGTGTTAAGCGTTTGTCTGTAGAACAGGGGGCTCTGTTGGCTTCTGCGGTAGATGCCCTGCGACCGGGCGGAACGATTGTGTACGGCACTTGTGCCCTTTCTCCCATGGAAAACGATGACGTGGTCAAGAAGATCCTCAAGAAGCGTCCTTCTATGCAGCCTGCAGAAATTGAAGAGGTTTTGCCAGGCGCGGACCGTACGGAGTTCGGTGTGCATATTTTGCCCGACACATCAGACGGAAGAGGCCCGATTTACTGCGCTAAATTGGTCAAGTCTCTTTAAAGTTTGCTTTTTTTATCTAGAATATTCCCTTTTTCTTACAATTATGGGTTTTTGGCTTTTGCCAAAGGCCCTTTTTTATTTATTTTTCTTTACATGTTGAAACGTATTTTAACTTCTTTGGTTGTTTGGGCTGCGGCTACAATGGCCTTTGCCCAGGATGAAATGTCCTCTCAGGATGTGTGGCAGGAATCCCCCAGTGTGGAGGCTTCCGATGCCATGGCTGGTTTGGAGGCGGTTGCCTCTCAGTCTCAAGGTCAAACGTCTACAGATGAAGCCGGTACGACCGCAGAAACTCCTGCCGAGGCTCCTGCGTCTGCCGAATCTGCCGCTCCTGCTCCTGCGGCTGTTCCCGCTGCGGTTGTTGCACCTGCCGCTCCGGTTGCTCCCGTAAAGAAGACTCGCGAAGTCCCGGTCCGCTACTGGGTCAATGGTGACTCTACAGAACTGGACGCCATCTTCGTGAAGATCGAAAAGGATACGGTCTACCTGAAGAAGCCCAACGAAAAACAGCAGAAGCGCATCGAAAAATTGGATGATGCCGCCGCCGTAGCCCTCCAGGAAAGCAATGGCCAGGAGGTGGAAGAAATCGAAGAAGATGAAGAAGTCGTCATTCCCAAGAAGGAAAACGAAATCATCATGACCGACGCGGTGAAGGACTCCATGTCTGCCCAGGCCGAAGAGAAACCTGCAGAAGAGGTTCCCGCCGACGATGGTGTAGGTGACGACCTTGAAACCGCACTTGCCAAGGAAGATCAGCGCCAGAAAATGGAAGAAATCGCCAAGGTGGAAGAAGAAATCCGCCAGCGCGAAATCCAGGACAGTATCGAAGCCGAAGCCAAGAATCCCTTTATCAAGATTTACCGCTATGAACTGAAGCGCCTCTACAACCTGGAAGATGAGGTCATGATCGACCTGTCCCTTTCTGATTACGTGGTGCCCGAAATTGTTATCGAAGAAGAAAAGATTGAACTTTATCCTCCCGGAAAGGCCAACCTCCTTGTGGTGTCTGAACCGGAAGCCTGCTCCCTGTTCGTAAATGGAATCCCCCTGAAGCAGGTGGCTCCCGATACCATCAAGAATATCAAGCCGGGCAAGTACACCATCTCTGTCATGAAGGTCCTGAAGGACGTGGAATGGTGGGGCTCTACCGTGGTGCGCATCAATGCGGATAGCCTGAACAAGGTGAGCATTCCTGTGCTTCGCCCCACGACCCGCCTGACCTTGAACACGGATCCGGAAGCGGTGGAAGTGTACATCAACGAACAGCCCACCGAGTACGTGATGCCTCATTACGTGACCGACGTGGTGGTCAACGAGATTAAGCCCCAACCCTCCGCAACGGTTTACCTGAGAAAGGTGGGCTACCGCGATACTTCCGTGACCATCGAAGTGAAGGCCTTTATGCCTAACTTGGTCAACGTGGAAATGACTCCGGTGCTGGATGTGGAATTCATCGAAAGCCAGAAGAACTACGACAAGGCTCGCAGCAACCATCGCATTGGCCGTGGCCTTCTGTGGGGCTCCATCGCTCCCATTATTGCCGGTGGTGTTTTGTGGTACCTGGCCGAACGTGACTGGAGCGACGCTGCTGCCAAGAAGAAGGCTTACACCAAGCTCTCTGCATTTGATAGTGACGATACCCGCCAGATGGTCAAGGACAACCATAGTCTGAATCGTTCTGGTGACGTCAAGGGCGGTATTGCTGCCGGTCTTGGTGCTATCGGTATTGGTTTGTTGACAGCCGGTATTATTCTCGCGTTCTAGGTTCGTGTGAAGACTCTAAAGTTGATTTTCTTTTTGTGCATGGCCTGGGTTGTCCCAGGCTTTTGCCATCCCCACGTTTTTGTGGATGCGACAGTCAAGGTTCTTTTTGACAAGGATGGATTTACCTCGGTCAGGAACCGCTGGGTGTACGATGAACTTTATAGTACCGCCATGATGTCGTCTGGCGATGTTGATGGCGATGGTGTAATTTCTCCCAAGGAAAATGAGTGGTTCAAGAGTATTATCCTGGATCCTCTTGAAGGGAATAACTACTACAACTACGTTCAGCGCGGTTCTGATTTCTTGAAGGCTAAGCAGGTCAAGAACTTCAAGGCTTCTTTGCAGAATCGCCGACTGGTCCTTGACTTTGACGTGTATTTTGGTTGCCCTGCCACCAATGATTACTCCATGCTTGTAGTTGTTGTTGCCGACGTTACCAATTACATCTTGATGACCACAGATATGGAAAGTGCCGACGTTGAGGCTCCTGATTCCATAGACGTGGAGTTTTTTAACGACGGCGTTAGCGACTTGACCTTGTTCAAGGCTTTTCATTCGGGTATAGAAGGCTTATACCTGAGATATAAGAAAAAGTAGCGAAAGACTGTTGCGGGGTGAATGTGCAGAATCTCCTGAAAGTTTTAATGGTGCTAGTGCTCTCCTTGGCTATTGGGGCGTCCGCCGCTGTCAAGAAGAAACGCTTTGATGTTAGTGAAGATGGTTCTTCTAAACCTGTTGCGACGCAGGTAGAAACTTCAACAGTCCCTGACAGTGCGGTCAATACAACTTCAGAGGAACCTCTGAAATCTGCGCCCACTCAGGGGGCCTCTTTTCATGCCGCTTTGGCTCAGGTGCAGAAGGATCTGCGCGAAAAAGTAACGGCGAAAATTGTGACCATGAAATCTGGGGACTGGTCTTGTATCTGGAAGTTCCTTCTGCTGTGCTTTGTCTATGGCATGCTCCATGCCTTGGGCCCGGGCCATGGCAAGTCTATTGTCATCGGATTCTTCTTGGCTCGTCGCGGACGTTGGCGTCAGGGAGTTGCTCTGGGTGCGGGTATTACTTTTACTCATACGCTGAGCGCTGTTGTACTACTCTTTATTTTGTATGCAATTTTCAAGGCCACGGTATTCCCTGTTTTCGAAAATGGTCGCGGTGGTATCGAAATGGCTAGCTATGCTTTGCTCATGATTACGGGCTTGCTGCTTGCTGTGCTTGGCGTTGTGGATTTTGTCAAGGGCCGTCGCCGTAAATGTGAAGGCCAGGAAAATGTGTTGCCGCCTGTCGCCCGCTGGAAAGAAATTATCGGCATTGCTGCAGTAACGGGAATTGTGCCTTGCCCGGCTGTGGCCCTGATTGTTCTATTCTGCCTGCTGAATTCCATGGTGGGGCTTGCCTTGCTTGGTGCGGTTCTCGTTTGCATCGGCATGACTTGTACCAATGTTCTTTTTGGTATTGGGGCAGTAGCCTTTAGAAAGGGAATCGACAAAACTTCAAGGGCATCTCGCTTTGCCTCTAGCATTTACTGCTTTACTTCGATGGTAGGCGGGGCGGTAATTTTTGTTTCGGGCTTGTTGCTTTTTTCCAATTTCTTTGCTGGTAGGGTTTAGGGGTTTGACCTGATTTTCGCAAATTTTTAACTTTGCGATAATATGAGATTTTGTTTTTTGTTATGTTTGGCTCTTTTTGTAGCCATTGCTTCCGCCGAAGAAAAGAAAGGTGGAATCCTAGAAGGCTTGTATCCTGTAGAAAAAGGTGAAGCCATTGCTGCAGGAAATTTTTATGGCGGTACATCCCTTTCATTGATCCAGGCCAATACCGATGATGATGTGCTGAACATTATGATCGGCGATGTATACGAGGCTTATGGCTACACTTTTACGGTTGAAGCGTTCGGTGGCTACTTCGTCAAGGACGCTATGGCCATCGGTATGCGTGCCGGTTATTCCAGAACCTGGTTTGATATTGACTTCGCCCTGCTAGAAGATGTTTTGGATCTGTCTGAACATCGGAAGTATGTGAGCAACGGATTCTTTATCCAGCCGCTATTGAAAAACTACCTGAAGATTCTTGATTCCAGAAACGTCTACTTCTTCAATGAAACCTCCATTTCGGTTGAATATTCCTACGGCATATCCCAGACCGATGATGGGGAAGACATGAAGAAATCCCGCAACCGTTCCTGGTCTATTGCGGCAGGTATCAATCCCGGTATTTGCATCATGGTGCTGAACCGATTCGCCTTTGAAACTTCTGTGGGCTTGCTGGGCCTGAATTCCAGCGTTATTGAAGTTGAAGAAAATGGCGAAACTAAAAGTCAGCTTGTGTACAATGTAGTGAACTTTACCATTAACCTATTGGCCCTGGACTTCTCTCTGGTCATGTTCTTCTAGGAGATTGCAATGAACTGGATGAATAAGACTGCTTTTTTGTTCGCGGCTGTGGCCTTGTGCCTGTGGGGCTGTGGCGAATCGGGAACTTCCGCCGAAGTTGAAAAGGTTGATGAAGGCCCTCTCTTTTCAAACTGCAAGGATGCAAGCCTGAATGTCAAGAAACATGAAATTGATGTTCCCTGCCAAAAGGATTCCCTGAAGGTTTCGTCTCTGTCTTCTTTGGGTGGCGCTAAATACTACCTGGCTTTGGACCAGGACCTGGTGGATCCTGAAATAGATTGGGATAGTCCGCTGAAGTCAGGCGCATACTTGATAACAAGAGAAGGTGAATTCGCAAATATTGTAGTCCTTGATGAAAAGAACCGCGTTGTTGACGTCTGGAAGGTCAAATCTCCCGAGGTAAAATCCAGCAGTTCTAAAAAGGTTAGCAGTTCCAGTAGCGTAAAATCCAGTAGTTCTGCCAAGAGCGAGTCTTCCAGTTCTGTAAAGGATGCAGAATCCAGTTCTAGCGAAGAAGTTTCTAGTAGCTCTGAAGAAATTCTGTCTAGTAGTGCCGAAGAACCGCAGCTCCCGGGTTCCGATTTTACCAAGTACGACGCTTCTTTCTGGGGAACTACCAGCGATGTCATGGCTGAAGCAACTTCCGCCGGCGGTATCAAGTTCCAGTCTTCGGCTAATCTTGAATTTGCCAGTGGTCGTGCAACCTTGACCACCCGCGAGATTGTCGGTTCATTTCTAAGCGTTCCCGGCTCCTGGAAAATTGCAGGCGGGTTCTACTTTGCTGGCTCCTTTAAGGCCAATGATATCGTCCAGCTTTACCAGTGGAATTACACTTCGGGAACACCGGATGCCGGTTATGAATCGGATATTTCTCAGGGGATGACATTTGGTCGCCCGTTTACGGCACGCCCGGTTTCCTTTGAGGTGAAATATTCCTACGAACATGTTTCCAATACAAGTACGGAATATCCTCAGAAGTCCTTGATGTATGTGATGCTGGTTAGCGCCGACAAGAAGGTTGTGGCCTGCGGTATGCATTCCGATTCCGAATCCGTAAGCGATAAAACCGTCGTTGTCGAATTGTCCTATGGCGCTGATCCCGATGGATTGTTGCAGGGTGGTTTTGCCATGGCTGAAGGTTTGACTTTGGGCGAGGGAACCGAAGAAGTTGCTTCTATCCATGTGATGTTTGCTTCTTCTGCCTATGCCCATGTGGTGGCTGGCGGTGCTGCTGGAACTGGCAAAAAACAGCGTGGCGGAAAAGAAGCTAAGCTGATCCTCGATAACTTTAAGCTGAATTACTAAGAGGTGGTATCATGAAAGGTCTGATTTCACTCCTTGCGTTCTTAACCGTTTTAATGTCTTTTGTTGCCTGCACTGCCGACTACGATACCTTTGGAACATCGGGCTACAAGACTCTTAACGAACTGACCTTTGAAGGTCAAGATGGTTCCGTGTCGGTCTATGCCGACGAACATAAGATCAAGGTGAAACTTGTCGCTCCCGAAGAAGGTGAATCCTGGGACTCCGTGGCGGTGGATGTTCTGGATATCAGTTCCATGGCGACATTGCACTTGGTCAATAGCAAGTTCAGGGAATTTCCGTCGGATTCCGCCGGATTGGATTCTCTGGCTCACGAAGTTTCTTATTCCAGCGAACGTCTGCGCTCTGGCGACAAAATCCGCATTCCCTCTAGCCTTGCTGTTTATGTGGCTGTGGTGGCCGAAAATGGGGACGCCTCCATTTGGCAGATTAGCTTTACCATTCCTGGCGTAGAAGCCGTTACTGATGACAAGGGCAAATCTTCTTCTAGTTCGGCCAAGTCTTCCAGCAGTGCCAAGTCTGATGATAAGTCTGACGACAAGCAGGATGAAGTGAAGTCCTGCAGTTCCAAGGCTCAGGATTCTGGCGAAAATCTCGGCTCCGCCGAAGAATTCCCTGAATCGAAACCGGATGCACCGCGAATTCTGTCTATGAAGATTGGCGGGAACGAGGCGATCATTGATAGCTCCGTCAGCGACGGCAAGGTCTCCTTCAGAATCTACTATGATGATTTGGACTACGCCTCGGGATTGTCTAGCGTTAAAATTAGCGATATTACCTTGTCTGAAGGAACCGAAATTTCTGGAGTAGAAAATGACGGCGAATACAACCTGGCCCAGGGGGTGATTGCTACAGTCTCCAACGGCAAGACCGAACAGGAATACCGAATTGTTGCTGGCTATCAGTTCCCCAATAGTTCTTTTGATTCCTGGAACAAGTATGTTGCATCTGACTGGTCTAATGGAAACACCTCCGGCTTCAACATGACTTCTCCTTTGGATGTGGCTGGTGGAAAGGCTGCCAAGATGGAGTCCATGGATGCGAAGATTCTTGGCATTGGACAGTTTGCCAGCGGAAATATCTTTACAGGCTACTTTAATCCTAAGGGCGTTGGCGCAACGAGCATGTTGAGCAAATATCCCGACGGAAATGAACTGATTGATTTTGGTAGGCCTTTTGAAGGTCGTCCGCAGTATGTAGAAGTAGACTTTACCTATGAAGGCAAGGGCGACAGCTGCGACATTTACTTCTTCCTGGAAAATCGTACTGCCACTGCAAATGAGGGAAAGAATCAGTACCGCACCTCTAGCGATGTAAATACGTTGGTGGCTTCTGCCTGGTACCGTTCTGCCTCAGATGACAATTCTGGCCGCCCCAATCCCGATGTGGTTTCCATCGTCGAAAAGGAAAACGGTTTTAAGACCTTGCGCTTGAAGTTTAGGTATGGCGAACCTTATGAAGATTCTCCTATCCATAATTCCAACACTTTTAAGGATGACCTGGAAAATTCCAGCGGCATTGATAACCATCTGAATGGCTATGACGGCGATATGGCTGTGACCCACCTCAGGGCGGTCATGGCATCTAGCGCTAACGGCAATTATTACAAGGGAAAGGTGGGAGCTACACTTGTTGTAGACGAGATACGTTTCTATTATTACTAACGTTTTTAAGAGGACGAAATGAAAAAGACTTTCTTGGCTTTGGTTATGTTGGGTGCTCTTGTTTCTGCAAGCTTTGCCCAGGTAGTGGACGATCCCTCCAAGTATACTTCCGGTGCTCCCGCTCCTGCGACTCCTAATGTGACGATCAATCATGTTGCTAGCAGTGAACCCATTTTTGCCATTTCTGTGCATCCGGTGTCCCTGATTTTTTACCCCCTCTTCAAGGATTATCTGCCACTGATGCTAACCTTGGAAGGTAACATCAATTCCAATGCATCCATTATCACTCGCCCTTACTTCAAAACCAAGAGCTGGGATGGCGAAGACGAAAATCGCAAGAAGATTGATTTTGATGTGAATGTCTTTGGTATTTCTGAAGGTTTCCGCTATTACTTCAACCGCGGCCATCTGGGAATGTACACGGCTATTCATGCCATTTATGAATACGCAAAGGTGGAACGCGACTACGAAGACAAGAGGAGCAAGGACGTTAAGGAAACCGGAAATAGCCTGGGTCTTGCCATGTATGTGGGTAATAAGACCATTTGGGGCCATTTTACCTCTTCCTTTGATATCGGTGCCACCTATACCAACACTTATTTGAGCAAAAAGTACCGCGATGACCTGGAAGAAGTATCTTCTGTGGGCGTAGATTTTGATGTAAATTACACAATTGGGTTTACTTTCTAGTTATATATCCTCAAATTAGGCTGATTTTATTATCTTTACAGATGTAAATTGGAGATTGTCATGGCTGCTTTAGCTCTTACTGCAGAAAATTTTGATGAAGTGATCAGTTCTGGTCAGTTGGTGTTCGTTGATTTTTGGGCTACCTGGTGCCGCCCCTGCATGATGATGGGCCCTATTGTTGATGAACTGGCTGCCGAATATGACGGCAAGGCTATCATCGCAAAGATTAACGTAGATGATGCCGGCGTGAACGACATTTGCGCTCGTTTTGGCATTACTAACATCCCCAACATGAAGCTGTTCAAGAACGGCGTCGAAGTGGGCAACGTTGTTGGCGCAGTGCCTAAGAACACCGTCAAGGCTGTTATCGACCGTAACCTCTAATAGCGATTCTTATACAGATTTTCAAAAAATCCGCCTTTTGAAGGGTGGATTTTTTTTTATCGAAAGCGCAGGATGCAATCGCGCCGGAGTTGCCTGACTTTAGCTCGCAACTGGCTGCTCACCGCTCACTGCCCATGCCTCATTCCTCGTACCTTTTTCTACATTTGCGTCATGCTCACAAAACGTTTGATTGTCTGTTTGGATGTCCGTGACCGTAAGGTGACGAAGGGTGTTAAGTTCAAGGGTAATATCGATATCGGTGATCCGGTGGAGATGGGTGCCCGCTATAGTGACGAAGGCGTCGATGAACTGGTGTTCTACGATATTACCGCCAGCGCCGAAAACCGCCCCTGCGACATGGAAATGATCCGTCAGATTGCAAAGCGCGTATTTATCCCCTTTGCTGTAGGTGGCGGTATCCGCAATCTGGAAGACATGCATCAGGCATTGCTGGCCGGTGCCGAGAAAGTGAGTGTTAACAGCTTGGCTGTCCTCCATCCCGAAATCATTGCAGAAGGTGCAAAGGCCTTTGGCCGCCAGTGCATCGTGCTGGGTATGGATGCGAAGTTTGTGGGTGTTTCTGAAAAGTTCCCCAGCGGTTATGAAGTGTACATTCGTGGCGGCCGTCAGCCTATGGGTCTCGATGCCGTAGAATGGGCCAAGAAGGCTGAAGAGCTGGGCGTTGGCGAAATTTGCCTGAATGCTATTGATACCGACGGTGTCAAGCAGGGCTACGAACTGAACATTACCGACCAGGTGGCCAAGGCTGTCCAGGTTCCCGTGATTGCCAGCGGTGGTGCCGGTACTCCCGACCATATTGTGGACCTGTTCAATAAGACCAGCGCCGATGCCGCCTTGGTGGCTTCCATGGTTCATTTTGGCGACTACACTGTGCCGGGCATCAAGGATGCCATGCGCAAGGGTGGCGTTCCCGTTCGCAACAAGTAATTTTTGACGCGGCACCTCTAGGGGTTGTCGCGTTTTTTTGAGGTTTTATGAATCCGTCTGTAGCTGTTAAGATTTTTGAGGCTGGCCGAAGCGCCGGTGCAGACTTTGTAGAAATTTTTGAAGAAGAAACTCGAAGCTCTAGCCTGGGACTTAAGGACAGTAAGATTGAAACGGCTACGGCAGGTACAGATTACGGTATCGGCATCCGTTTGCTGTATGGTACCGAAGTCCTCTATGGTTTTACCAGCGACGATTCCGAAGAAGCCTTGGTGAACTTGGTAAAGACCTTGGCTTTTGGTCGCATTGCCGCCATGAATGGTGGTGAAGGTTCTGCTGCAAAGCCTTTTGAATTTGCTCCTGCAAAGCGCGTCTGCGATTACAACGCCGCCGCCTTCCAGGATCCTCGAGTTTTGGGCCAGGCTGTCAAACAGGATTTTCTGTTCCGTGCCGACAAGACTGCCCGCGGCATTTCCGACAAGATTGTTCAGGTGACCGTTGGCGTAACTGATGACTGCACCCACATTAATTTGTTGAACAGCGAAGGTCTGAATGTGGAAATGGACCGCAGCCACTTGCGCCTAAGTGTAAGCGTCACTGCAGCAGATGGATCTGAACGCTTGACATCTGCAGAACGTCCGGGCGCCATTGGTGGTTATGAACTGCTGGCAAATTACTCGCCCGAGGATATGGCCAACTCCGCAGGCGAACGAGTGCTTCGCATGTTGACTGCCGGCTACATTCCCGGCGGCCAGATGCCTGTAGTCATGGGCAACGGCTTTGGCGGTGTAATCTTCCACGAAGCTTGCGGCCATCCGTTGGAAACGGAATCGGTACGACGCAACGCCAGCCCCTTCTGCGGAAAGTTGGGAACGGCTATTGGTCAGCCTTGCCTTACCGCCATTGACGACGGCACCTTGGATGGTGTCTGGGGTAGCCTGAAAATTGACGACGAAGGCACTCCCGCACAGCGCACCACCCTCATCGAAAACGGTATTCTCAAAACCTACATGTCTGACCGTGTGGGTGCTAAGGAAGTGGGCATCGGACTTACCGGAAGTGCTCGCCGCGAAAGCTACAAGTACGCTCCCGTTAGCCGTATGCGCAATACCTTTATCGCCCCGGGCAAGGATTCCCTGGACGATATGATTTCCAGCGTGGATTACGGTCTTTATGCAGCCCGTATGGCTGGCGGTTCCGTAAACCCGGCCACCGGTGAATTCAACTTCGCTGTTGACGAAGGCTACATCATTCGCGATGGCAAGATTTGCGAACCGGTCCGTGGCGCGGCCCTTATTGGCAAGGGGCACGAAATTATGCCTAAGATCAGCATGGTGGGTTCTGACTTGGAATTGGCTGCCGGTGTCTGCGGCGCAAGTTCCGGCCATATCCCCGTAACCGTCGGTCAACCGTCCATCAAGGTGGACCAGATCCTGGTTGGCGGAAGGTGATTTTATCTTCTGTTAGAAAATAAAAGAGGCGCCCCGAAAGGAGCGCCTTTGCTTTAAACCTTGTGACTTAGAAACGGAAGTTTAAGCCTAGGCCATAAGTTTTAGGACGGTTGGGACCATAAAGGTGGTCGCCGATGCCAACTCCGTAGGAGGCGTCTAGGTTCAGCCATTCGGTGATGTCAAACTTGGAACCCACGGTAATCCAGGTTCCGACTGGGGTGTTTTTGCCAAGAAAGGAATCAAAACCGCTATCGTCATAGATTCCGATGATAAAGGAAACTGTAGAACGGATATAGGGCGTGTAGTGGGGTACAACGGTAAAATCCAGTTCTGCTGAAATGTTAGCGGCTAATTCCGAATAGTTCTTCTCACCTTCTGTTTCATACTGGACGCCAAGTTCCGACCCGAAGTTGACCGTGGGGGTTAAGATTGAGGAGAATTGAAAGCCTCCTTTCAGAGTCCATTCGTCTTCAACGTTGTAAGAATCATCGCCAACGGGGATAGCTACGTCGAAGAAAGCGTTCATTTTAGGGATGAACTGGTATCGAATCGAAGCTTCGATGTTTCCTAAACCATTGACATCGTCCATTTCGGTTCCATGCAGTTCTGTGTAGAAGCGGAACGGAACCATTACCCCTAATTCCAAGTTTTGAATGACGGAAAATCGTGCGCCAGCGAACATGGTGAGGCAGCTGGCGTAATTTGTTTCGTTGTAAGCGAGACCTGTATGAGCTTCGCCTTGATTTTTGGGGAGCACCGGGAACAGATCCCAGGAGGCGAAGGTTGCCGAGGCTGCGAAAATTCCGGTGAGTGCGATTTTTTTGAGCATGTTTGTTCTCCTTGTTGTAAAAAATTACGGGCGGTAATATACAAAAAGGGGGGGGGGCGCAGACCAATAAACTCAAATTTTTTTTAGACCCCAAAAAAACAAGCGGCGCCCCCCCAAAGGAGCGCCGTTGTTGGTGTATGGGATGTTTGGTTTTGTATCCTTAAGATAGATTTGTTTGGTCCAAGTGGGAATAGTCCAAGGTGATTTGCCGTTGTTGGGTTTTACAACACTTTACAATGGGAGCGCTCCTTTTGGGAGGGCGTTGGAGGGTGTATGTCGCAAATTTGGACGTTCTGGCGGTTCTTTTTGAGATGAAAAATGTTCTTTTTTAAACGAAATAGGGGCTTTTTTTATGAAAAAAAGCCTTTTTTTCCCGTTTGCGGTGTTTTTTTGCGGTAAATCCATAAAAAGACGGTCTTGGCACGACAATTGCATTAAGTGGGGCGTTAATAAAGAAAAGCGCCCTTGTGGCGGAGGCAAATATGTCTGATTTTAATAATGATGCAGAAAAGGTTTTGGCCAAGGCCCAGAGTTTGATGGACCGTAATTCCCATTCTTACCTGGGATGTGCCCATTTGGCCGTGGGTCTGGTAGAAGGCCCTGATGCGACCCTGAAAAAGCTGTATAAGTCCAAGAACGCGAAGACTCAGGACCTGCGCGGTCGTCTGGAGCCTTTCGTGCAGAAGGTGCCCCGTGTGGAAGGGGCGAACCCGGATGTGGGCCCGGATAGCGATCTGAACCGTGTTTTGCGTGCCGCTGTGCAGGCTGCCCGTCAGGTGAACCGTATGGTGACTCCTGGCGATATGCTGGTGGCCTTGATGAAGTTTGCTGGGGACCGCGGCATTGCCAAGGTGTTTGAGGACGCCCTGGGCTCTGTGGAAGTGGTGGAGACTTGGCTCTCCGATCCCTTTGCCGGGGCAGCCAATGCCGAGGAACAGTCCCCGCTGAAGTTGTATGGCCGTGAACTGGTGGAAATGGCTGCCGATGGCAAGCTTGCTCCTGTGATTGGCCGTGAAGAGGAAATCCGTCGTGTAATCTTGATCCTTAGCCGAAAGACGAAAAACAACCCCTGCCTGGTGGGTGAACCTGGCGTGGGTAAGACCGCTATCGTCGAAGGGCTCGCCGAGCGAATCTATCGCGGCGATGTGCCTGACGCATTGAAGGGCAAGAAACTTTTCGCCCTGGATTTGTCCGCCCTGATGGCTGGCGCAAAGTACCGCGGCGATTTCGAGGAACGTCTGAAATCTGTTCTGGACGCCCTTGAAGAAGACGGAAATACTCTTCTGTTCATTGACGAAATCCATACCATTGTGGGTGCCGGCAAGACCGAGGGCTCCATGGACTTGGGTAACATGCTGAAGCCCAAGCTGGCTCGTGGTGAACTGCACTGCATTGGCGCTACCACCACCCAGGAATACCGTAAGTACATCGAGAAGGATTCCGCTTTGGAACGTCGTTTCCAGCCGGTGCAAGTTGATGAACCTACGGAAGAAGAGGCAATCTCTATCCTCCGTGGAATTAAGGATGGTTTCGATGCTCACCACGGCGTGCGTCTGCATGATAATGCCTTGGTGGCTGCAGTGAAACTTTCTAACCGTTACATCAGTGACCGATTCTTGCCGGATAAGGCTATCGACCTGATTGACGAAGCCGCAAGCCTTGTAAAGACCCAGATGGATACGGTGCCGGAAGCGCTGGATACCTTGCAGCGTAAGGAACTGCAGATGAAGATCGAGGAGCAGGCTCTGGCGAAGGAAACGGATGACAATTCCGTAAAGCGCTTGAAGGAACTGCGTGAAGATTTGGCTGTGACTGCTGCTGCCGTGAAGGCTATGCAGGAACGCTGGCAGGATCGTCGCGCCCAGAGTGCTGAGCTGCAGAACTTGAAGAAAGCTTTGCAGCAGGCCAAGGACGAAATGGAACAGGCCGAAGCCCGCTACGACTTGAACCGCGCCGCAGAACTGAAGTACAATAAGATCGTGAACCTGGAAAAGGAAATCGCCGAAAAGACTGCGGCTGTTGCGAAGGCTGCAGGTGACGGCGAACTTACCGAAGAGGTGACGGAAGATACCATCGCCCTGGTGGTAAGCCGTTGGACTGGTGTTCCTGTAACCAAGCTCTGCGAAGGTGAAAAATCCAAGTTGCTCCATTTGGATGAACGCCTGCATGCTCGCGTGATTGGCCAGGATGATGCTGTGGAAGCGGTGTCTGAAGCTATCTTGAGAAACCGTAGCGGCCTCAGTCGTGAAAACGCTCCTATCGGAAGCTTCCTGTTCCTGGGCCCCACTGGCGTAGGCAAGACGGAACTGGCCAAGGCTTTGGCTGTGGAACTTTTCGATGATGAAAACGCTTTGGTCCGTATCGACATGAGCGAATACATGGAAAAGCATACGGTAAGCCGTTTGATCGGTGCGCCTCCGGGATATGTGGGCTACGAAGAAGGCGGCCAGCTGACGGAAGCTGTACGAACCAAGCCCTATTGCGTCATCTTGCTGGATGAAATCGAGAAGGCTCATCCGGATGTGTTCAACACTTTGCTGCAGGTTCTTGATGACGGTCGTTTGACTGATGGTAAGGGCCGCACGGTGAACTTCAAGAATACACTGATCTTGATGACCTCTAACTTGGGCTCTGAAAAGTTCCGGGAACGGTTGGCCTCTGGCAATACGGCGCCGGTGACGGTTGCCGACATTGAAGCCGACCTTCATGCTTTCTTCCGTCCGGAATTCCTGAACCGTCTGGATGAAACGCTGGTATTCCAGAGTCTTACCAAGCCTCAGATCCGCGACATTGTAAAGCTGAAGTTCGCTGGCCTTGCAAAGCGTGCCGCCCGCCAGGGACTGGAACTGACTCTGTCCGATGCAGCCTTGGATGCCATTGCGGATGGCGCTTACCAGCCGGAATTCGGTGCCCGTCCTATTCAGCGTTTCATTGAACGCAATGTAGAACGCCCTCTGAGTCACGCAATCCTTGCTGGCACAGTAAGCTCCGCAAAGCCGGTGGTCATCGACTACGAAAACGGCGTGTTTACTGTGAAGTAAAGCGTCGCGGAACGCCGCAAAAAATTCCTCCTAACCCCCACAGTGCTGGACGAAAGTCTGGTACAAGAACAGCCCCGGATTTCTCCGAGGCTGTTTCTTTTATACAAACTGCGTTGTGTTATTGTTGGCTAGATTAGAATTTTGCAAACCAGGAATTTTTTTTGGATGGCTTTGCTTCCTTGGCTGCTCTTTTATACAGAAGGGGAATGTCTGAACTTGGCTGTTGAGCAATACTACGAATGCATTCACGGAATTCATCGATGTTCGTAAGGTGGTTTTCGTGAATGAGTTGGTTGTAAACAATGCTGTCTGGTTCGTATTCAATGCCGCATTCGTGGAACCCGCTCATGTCGTAGATGTCGCGACTATTGCAGGTTTCCTTGGAAATCGCTTCTTCAAAATCTTTTAGGTAGCAAGTGGAGGAAAGCGTGGTTACGGTTGCTTCTACCAGCCTTGATTCCATTGATTCTTCTGCAGAGGTGACGCTAAAGGTGTAGACCTGGCCGTTAATGGTGAAGTTCGCTTGCTTGTTGCTTACTTTTTGATACGTAATGTTGTTTTCTTGCAGGAAAACGTCGAACTCCGGGCCTCCCTGATCCTGATCGTCAAAATCGCTGGCGTAGATTTCGTGGAAACCGGAACCATTGTAGAGAGCCTGTACAATGTAGTAGGCTAGATCCGTTTTTGTGAAATCAGCATTTTCTCTTAAACTAAAGTTGACAGTGGCTGTTGATTGGGTGAAAGTGATTGTTTCTGTGGCGTAAGGTGAGAGGCTGCACTCTTGCACTCCGTCGTCATCGTCATCATCGCAAAGAAGCGCTTCCCAAGTACCATATAGGCGACCATTGTTTTTGCCAATAAGAAAGTTTTTGCGATCGTAAACTTCGTCATCATAGGTCTTAAAGGTGTGGAGGATTAGAGTGTCTCCCTTGAATTCGTATGTGTTGGTATCTGCATAAACCTTTATGCCTCCGTCGAGCCATTGTGGTTCCCCATCTACAAGGGCGCAGTCGCCGACTTCTCGTGACATGGAAACAATAAGTGTTTGGGTCGCTTCATTGACGGAAAGCTGATAAACATATCCGCCAGTAGGTGAAAACGGATTGTTTGAGGCTGCAGTCCCGGAACTGTCGTCGCCACATGCGATTAAGGATAAAGCAGTTAATGTAACTGTAAAAATTGCAGCTGTAATTTTTGTGAACTTCATTTGTTGTCTCCTTCTAACCTGTTTTGCCGTAATTTACGGCTTTGATATTACTTCTTGAAATACCCTGCAACTTCGTTGTGGATGAGTCCATTGGATGCGAAGCTGGTGTAGCCTTCGTAAATGGGGGCGACGGGCTTGCCGTTGGCATCGAACAGTTCGGTTCTGCCGTCCAGCATGCTGAACTTGCCACCTGCCTCAGTGAAAAGCAGAGGATACGGGGCGATGTCCCACAGGGAAACGATGGGGTCGATCATCAGTTCGGCGCGGCCTGCGGCTACCAGGTAGTAACCGTAGCAGTCGCCCCAACCGCGGTGGAGGCGGGCTGCGCGACGGACGTTTGCGTACTGTTCGCCATAGCCTGCAGTTTCCATGGTGTTGACGGTGCCGGAAAGAACCAGGGCGTCGGAAAGTTTTTCCACCTTGGAACACTTGGAGACGCGGCAGTCCTGTGCGCTGCTACCGAGGAATGCGCCGCCATCCTTCACGGCCCAAACAGCGGTGTTCATGGCCGGGATGCGGATAAGGCTGGCGATTGCTTCGCCGCGACGGTATAGTGCAATCAAGGTACCGAACAGAGGCACGCCGTGGATGAATGCCTTGGTGCCGTCGATGGGATCGATGACCCACTGGTATTCTGCATCGGGACTTTCGATTCCAAATTCTTCACCAATGACGCCGAAGCCCGGAGTTTCCTTTGCCCAGAATTCGCGGCAAAGTTCTTCGGTGCTCTTGTCGGCGATGGTCACAGGAGTCTTGTCTGCTTTCCATTCCACGCCAACATCGTTCTGGAAATACTTTAGGATGTTACCCTGAGCCAGTTCGGCAGCCTTCAGGGCAATGTTTAACAAATCAAGATTTTCTTTTGTTGCGCTCATTGTAACCTCTCTGGATCCTTCACTTCGTTCAGGATGACATATAGGGTCGTTCAGGATGACACTTCAAAGCGACGAAGTCGCGCCCTCATACCTCAAAGCAGCGCCGCTGCGCCCTCATACCTGTTTTGTCCACTTCTTAACAAGATTCATCAAGAACTGGTTTTCTTCAGGCTTGCCCAAGGTAATGCGGACGTGTTCCGGCAAACCGAAGCTGGTGAGGCCGCGGATAATCATGCCGTTTTCTTCCAGGAACTGCACCATTTCTTTTGCCTTAGGGCCGATGTGGACGCAGATGAAGTTGCCTTGGGTGGGCAGCACCTTGAAACCGAGACCTTCGAAGAAGGGCTTCAGGACCTTGATGCCGTCGGCGTTCAGCTGGCGGGTACGTTCCACGTGTTCCTTGTCGCCGAGGGCGGCAATGGCTGCAGCCTGGGCGGCCAGGTTAATGTCGAAAGGCGGCTTGATCTTCCACATGGCCTTGATGACCTGTTCGCTGGAGATGGCGTAACCCAGACGGATGCCTGCCAGACCGTAGATCTTGCTGAAGGTGCGGTTGATAAGCAGGTTGGGGTACTTCGCGATCATTTCGAACATGCGAGGGTAATCTTCAGCGGTGGCGAATTCAGCGTAGGCTTCGTCCAGGAACACCATCACATTGGAGGGAACCTTGCTCAAAAATTCTTCAAGTTCTGCGCCTGTGTAGTAAACGCCGGTGGGGTTATTGGGGCTGCAGATAAAGGCCACGCGGGTCTTTTCATTAATGGCTGCGGCCAACTTATTCAAGTCGGTCTTTTCTTCACCGACCCCAACGCCAATAAAATCGGCACCGTTGGAGAGTGTGGTAAACTTGTAGACGCTGAAGGTGGGGGTAATGCCCACACAGTTGTCGCCCTGACGGATAAATGCCTTGCCTACCATGTCGATGATTTCGTCGGAACCGTTACCCAGCACCAACTGGCTGGTCTTGACACCGTAAAATTCGGCAAGGGCGTTAATCAGGGTGGGAGCGTCTCCGCGAGGATACAGATGCAAGGTGTCCACGATCTTCAGGTAGGCTTCCTTGGCCTTGGGGGAAGGGCCGAGGGGGTTTTCGTTGGAAGCCAGCTTTACCACTTCGGTAAGGCCGTACTTGGCACGAATTTCATCCATGGACTTGCCAGGGACGTAGTCAGAAAGCTTAGAAAGTTCGGGACGCGGATCGATCATAATATCCTCTTTTGAATGAGCCTACAAAAGGCTGGACAAAATTTAGCTAACTTTGGGCAGTATGAGAAATTTACGTCTTGCCATTTTCGCCTTTGTGGTTGCAATGTTTGCAGCTAACAGTTTCGCCCTGGACCGTATCTGGAACATGCGCTATACTTATGGCCCTGATTTCAGACCGTCTCCCAAGTTCGCCGCCGGTGTTGGCCTGCGTTCTGATTTTGGCAGCAATGTGCTGTTCCCCGTGAACATCATGGGTCAGCTGGCCAAGGACTGGGATATCGGTGCCAAGCTGGATGTGTACACTTACAATCAGCTGGACAATGTGGAAACTTCCGTAGACTTCGGTACCCGCTACCGTTTTAACGGAGCCTTTTTTGAAATTGACGGCTACTTCGGCTTGAACCGTGATAACGGTGGAGCCTTGGTGCTGACTTATGGCAAGGAATATTTCATCGCCAAGAATTTCTCCAATGGTTATGAGGCCCGTGCAGGTTTTCTGAAGGGTGTAACTGGCGAAGACGGCTATGTGAAATTCGCCGTAGGAACCATTCCCACTTTACATTTTGGAAAGTCCTTCCTCTTGATGATCGAGGTGAATTCCTCGGGTAGCGTGGGCTACCTCAAGGATGACTTCATGCTGGATATCATCCCCAAGATGGAGTTGGCTCTAGGTGGTGCTAGAGTCCGCGTAGAATTCGATATCGGTGTATTGCAGGAATCCAATAACGACCAGAAGAGCATTGCCCTCTACGTTTTGACTTCGCTGTAATTTATTCTAGCATGGTGCTTGTCTGCACGCCTTCCCTTGAAAATAAAATGTGGATGGTCCCTTTTTCGGCGGTATTCACGTAAGGTATTCCAAGGGAATCCAGCCGTTGGATGACCTGCTTGCTGGGGTGGCGAAAGCGGTTGTGTCGCCCGCTAGAAACAATAGCTAACTGGGGTTGCACCTTTTGCAGAAAGACTCGACTGCTAGACGTTTTTGATCCGTGATGTCCTAATTTCAGGACATCACTTTTTATGTACATATCTGTGTTCATGATTTCCTTTTCTCCTGCAATAGTCAGATCGCCTGTAAGTAGGGCGGAGTGTCCCAATCCCTTGGCCCGCAGTGTGATGCTCTGGGTGTTTACGTCGACACACCGGCGGGTAACCGGATGAAGAATTTCAATCTGGAAAAGATGTTCTTTCCATAGCAATCCACGTTCCATATCCCGAATGATTATGCCTCGGCTGTATGCTTCCTGAATGAATTTTTGCCAGTTAGACTTGTCTTCTATGCGGGCACAATCCGTAATCCACAATTCTTTTACAGGGAATGTCTTAATCAGGGAAAGGGCTCCGCCGTAATGGTCCAGATCCGGGTGGGTGATGATAAAGGCGTCGAGGTGGGAAACTCCGATGTGGTGCAGGTAGGGGACGATGGTGTTCTGGGTTCCGTCACCGGCGTCGATGAGGAAATGTTTTTGGGATGGAGTTGTAAGCAGGTGGCTGTCGCCTTGGCCTATATCTAGGGTGGTTAATTGCCAATTGGGAACGCTAGCCTTTATGAAATTTCCGTAGGCGAATGTTCCGCAAAATACGAGAAGGCTCGTCAGGTAAAATCTCTGGACAAGGCGGTTCTTTTTTGCGGCAGGGGCCAGCAGTATCACCAGCCCCAGCAGAAGGAGTAACGCAGGGCCGAAGGGGCCCACCGTGGCGGAGGCTTCCGAAGAGTCGGACAGTAATCGCGTTAACAGGGTGGCCAGACGCAAAAAGAATTTGGCGGCATAGCAGAAGTTTTGCCTTAAAATATCGAGGGGCGATAGCAAGGCAAATAGGCCAGCCTGCATACCCATGGAAATGGCTGGCACAACGACGATGTTTCCGAACCAGGCAACGGGCGACAAAGTCTTGAAATGATGGATGAGAAAGGGGGCTGTAGAAAGGGTGGCGCAAAAGGTGACGTAGGTAGGTTCCAGTATGGCTCCTTGAAAAAATGCCCATAGTTTGTTCTTGGTCAGTTTCTTGGGGAGACCCTGTAGTGGATTTAGAGGGCCGCTAATGATGATGCCTGCCGTAGCCGCCACGGATAGCTGAAAGCCTGGATTCCAGATGACTTCAGGTTCCGGGAACATGATGATGAATAGGGCGATTCCCAGACTGTTTAATGGGTTGGGCTGCTTTTGGAAGGTGGCTCCTATTAGAGGGACCGAGAACATGATGACGGCCCGTCGCACGGCAGGAGAACCTCCGGTTACAGGGATGTAGAGCAATAGCAGTAATACCGCCAACAGACGCACTATGTGATGGGGGAGGCCTGTTGCTTTCAAAAGAATCATGAGCATTCCTGCCAGCAGTACCACATGGAATCCGCTGATGGCTAGCACATGCACAAGCCCCGTCCTCTGAAAGTCGCTGCGGAGGGCGTCGGGTATTCCGCTCTTGTCGCCGGCAAGTAGCCCGAGCAAGAGTCCTGTTTCGGCTGGGTCCAGGTAGTCGGCGAATCTGCGGGCTATCCATTGTCGGAATTTATAGAAGTATCGTTCGGGAACTAGTCGGTGGCTATAGACATCCCAGTGCTTGAATTTTCCGTAGGCGGTTAATCCTTGTGATTGCAGCCATTGCCGTGTATCAAACGCACCTGGAACGGTTGGCGGATTGACTGGGTACCAGCTGGCTTCGTAACAAATGGAATCTCCGGCCATGGGCATAATGGGGAGGTCCCGTTTTTCGGTGAGTCTTATTTTGTTAGAACCGCTGTTGATGATGACGGCTAGACCGCTGGATTTTTTTTGAATCGTCTCGACGATGCCGCAACCCTGTTGAGGAACGTCTTGGGACTTAATCGGGTTTATGGGGCTATGCAATGCGTAGTGGCTGATTAGGGCTAGAATCAGGGCCGCAAGGGAGGCCTTTTGCAAGTGGCGGGAGGCAACGTGGATCAAAAAGGGACAAAGAATCAGTAGGGGAATTCCATAGACGGGGGCGTCGAAGGTGACCAAAGTGACGATGAAAACCATGGCTCCCCATAGGGCCGGTTTTCCCTGGATTCCTGTTAACAGGTCTTGAAGATTGCAGAAAACATTTTTTATACTAGTTGAAAAGTGCTTCATCGGCTGAATTCTCCCAAAATTCTATCTTTTTTCTATACACGTATCTTTGGGGAATTAGGAACCTATGAAAATGAAAAATTTCTGTAAAAATATGTTGAAGAAATCCTTGTTGTTGTGGATGCTGGCGGTTTGCCTTGGCATGATGGGCTGTATCTTCGATTCCGATGAGGAAACCGAAGTGACCTTGTTGCCCGACAGTGGATTGTTCTTTCAGATGTTCCCCAATGACAAGGCCAACAATGATTCTGTGGATGCCCAGTTGGCTCACGGTATCAGGTTGATTGTTCATCCTAAGGCTACCTACGAACTGTCCTTTGACAAGGGGGAGGCTGCCGAAGCTCCCAGGCTGCAACTTTTTAGACTTGATGTAAAGGGGGACAGCTATTATGCATCCAAGGTCCGCGTGATTTCGGCTACCGAAAGTAATGGCCGTTTTGTGTATAAGTTTACCTGCGACGAAAATGATATGGCTCAATGGGCGACCTCGCTGGAAATGAACCGCGGATTTTATAAGGGCTCCACAAGGAATGTCGAATTTAAGGGAAAGGGTGCCTACTCCGATCACATGTCCTTGAATTTGGTGGCTGTAGGAAATGTGGCCGAGACTTTGGATGGTTTTACCATTGAGGAATTTTCCGATGAACTGCTGAAAAGGTTCCGCAAGTATTATTCCAGCGTGACCATCGATACCCTGTATGTGAGCTACGCCCAGGATCACCCCTGGGTGGGCAAGAATTATCCGGCTGATGAACCGTGGGTTGCCGGAAGATCTTCAAGGGATACCATGCTTTGCGAATTGACTGGCTGGCCCGATATGGAATCGGCTCTGGAATTGATTCTGGTTCACTCAATCTATAGTGATGGCGTTGTTGGCTTCTCGAATCTTTTTAGCGGTAATATGGAAGCTGGTGAAGGCAGCACCGTGTTGCTTGGAACGCATACGCGAAGCCGCGGGTCGTCAGTTCCTTTGACTATGGATGAAATTGTGGAAACTGCCTTGCACGAAACCGGACACTTCTTTGGACTTCGCCATACGACCTCTACTATGAGGGATATGAGTGCCTATTATGATTTCTCCAATTACGAAGACGGTCTGGAGGACACACCCTATTGTCCGGAACTTCAGCGCAGTGGCTTAGTGAAGGAATCTGCAGAAGGTGAGGTGGACTTCCGTATTCCTGGAATGAGGATGAGACGCGAAGCGAAGGCTGACTATAATTTCACATTGGAGCAGTGTCCCGATGCAGACAACTTCATGTACCCTGTTGTTTCTGATGTCAGGTATTCCCAGTTCTCGAAGGAACAGCTGGAAATCATTCGTTCCAGTTTGATGATTTTCCCTCATTAAGGTTTTTATGAAAGCTTCTCAATTTAGTGAACAGGCTCAGCTGATAGCCTTTGTTTTGCAGAAGGGTGCTGAATGGGATCCCTCTGTGATTGAACTCCTCGAAAAGACTTGGGGGCCGATTCGGCATAAGGGAAAACTTTTTGCCTTTGACAGGACCAATTATTATACCCCTGAAATGGGGGATGGTCTTTACCGTGGAGTGGTTTCTTTTGAGAAATGCATTTCGCCTGAGACCATCGCCGATGAAAAGGAGCGGAGCAACGCACTGGAATTGACTACTGCCAACAGCGAGAATCCAGATCACCGCCATGTGAATATCGACATCGGCTATATGGATTTGGATAAGGTGGTGTTGCCTAGCTACAAGCGCGGACCTTTTAAACTTTACGCCGGGAAGGGCGTGTGGCTGGATATGCTGCTGACCTATGCCAAGGGCGTTTTTCACCCTACAGCCTGGGCCTTCGAAGACTTTACCCGCAACCCCTACCAACACGACCTTCAGTTGATAAGAGAAAAGTATAAAAAGTCGAGAGTCGCGGCGGATTGCTTGCAATCCGACATGACCGAGCCGCCCACTTTGGCACCGGAGGGGCAAAAGTATAAAAAGTCTAAAGCGGCTGGTGGTGAGGGTTCTTGCCGCCTATGAAACGCTTGGGCTTGATTGTTGTGGTCGTGGTGGCCTTTTTATATGGAGGCCATCAGCTACGTGTTCGCCTGGCAGAAAATGCCGCCATCGAAAAGCATAATGCCCTGGTTGAAGAGACCAACGCCTGTCTGGAATCCGGGGATTGGAAGTGCGCCGAGAAGGATTTGAAAGTGCTGCTTTCTGAAACTCCCGAAAATCGCAACTTGCAATTGCATATGGCGGGTGTGCTGCTGGAACAGGAACGCTACGAAGACTGCATCGCCTACATTTCTGGACTGGGTTACAGCAATGGGGATCTGGAATATCTAACCGAAAAATCCAAGATGCTCATTCGAGAAATGGAAACATTGGGCCTGGAACGTTCCGCCCATTTCCGACTGGAATTTGATGGACGCCCCTCTCGCAGCGATGTGCTGGAAGCCCTCTCGGTGTTGGAAGTCGCTTACGATTCCCTTTGCCACCTGTTTGATTTCCGCCCCGAAAATAAGTTGCAGGTGGTGCTTTATGAATCAGAAGATCATGGCGGTGTTGGTGGTCGTCCTGCTTGGGCAGGAGCCCTGTTTGACGGAAAGCTTCGTATTCCTGTAAATGTCATGCAGTATCGTGAAGTCTATCGCCCCATGCTGTTTCATGAATTGACTCACGCCTTTATTAGGGCCATGGTCCGCGTAAAAATTCCCACCTGGGCCAACGAAGGTATTGCCCAGGTTGTAGATGCAAGCCGCAATGACGTGGCTAGACCCGCCGGAAGTGAACCTTCCTTGGATGTGCTGTCGGCTCCCTTTGTTGGAGAGACCCGTACCGATGAGGCGGTAAAGCTTTACTGGTATTCCCAGAAAATGGTGGAGGGAATGCTGAAAAGGAATGCTGACTTTACACGGTTCCGTGATTTTATCAAGAGCCTAAGCTCCATGAGCGCCGATGAAGCCCTGCAGAAATTTTATGGAGTGACTGCCCAACAGCTTTTGAATGAGGTCTGACCATGGCGAAAAAGAAAGTTGTTATCCTTGCGACTGGTGGAACTATTGCCGGTGTTGGTGAAGCCGGTGCCAATACGGGCTATGTATCGGGGCAGATTGCCGGTGTAGACCTGGTGGCTGCCGTTCCTGAAATTGCAGACTACGCCGATGTGACGGTGGAGCAGTTCTGCAATGTGAATTCTGACGACATGACGGGCGAACTGTGGCTTAAGCTGGCCAAGCGTATCGACGAACTTGCCGAGGATGGATCCGCCTCTGGACTGGTTGATGCGTTCGTCATAACTCATGGTACCGATACCATGGATGAAACGGCCTACTTCCTCAGTCTGACTTTGCGAACCGAGAAGCCGGTTGTGCTGACTGGCTCGATGCGCCCTGCCACTGCCAAGGAACCGGATGGCCCGGCTAACTTGCTGGGTGCCGTACAGAGTGCTGTTGGCTTTGCTCTAGAAGATGAACCCGTTGGAAATAACGTGTGGGTTTATTTCGGAGGCGACCTGTTTGATGCTCGCAGAGTTCAGAAATGCAGCGCCAGCGAATTGCAGCCCATGGGAATCGATTTCCCTGGATCTGGGGCGGCTGACTTTGACAATGCCTGCGAATCCCCGTTTTTTGATATTTCCGGCGTGACGGAACTGCCTAGAGTTCATGTGGTGTACTTCGCCGTAGACGCGAACCCCCGCCTGCTGGAATTTGCCTCGGCCATTTCAGACGGACTCGTGATTGCTGGGGCCGGCAGTGGAGAATTTAGCCTTCCGTGGTCCCGTGCATTGGCTAATGTCGACATCCCTGTGGTTGTGGCTACTCGAATTAACCACGGTGTGGTTACCCTGAACAGGAATCTGGCTTTGGCACCCGAAGGTGTGGCCAGAATCAGCGCCGGTGAACTGCCTCCTCAGAAGGCTGCAGTTCTTTTGCGACTGGCCTTGACCCAGACCAAAAATCCGTCGCGTCTGGCTAAAATTTTCGAAAACGCCTGATTGCGGGTTCGTTGCGGAACTTTCGCAGGAACATTACTGATTCAGTTTTTCCTTGGCGGCCTTGATAGCGTCTTCGGCCTTGTCTAGGGCGGCGTTTGCGGCGTCCTTGGCTGTAGATTTAGCGGCGTCGGCTGCATCACTAGCTTTGTCCTTGGCTGCATCTGCTACGTCGCTAGCCTTGTCTTTAGCAGCATCTGCTGCATCGCTTGCTTTATCCTTGACTACATCTGCAGCTTCGGTAGCTGCCTTTTTGGCCTTGTTGGCGTACTTGCTGGCGGTTTCGCTGGCTTCCTCGCCACATGCGGTAAGGCAGGCTGCTGCAATCATGGAAATCAAAATTAGACGCTTCATAAATTCCTCGTAAAGTTAGGGGTAAATATAGCCACTAATATATCGTCTGAATGTCTATATTTTGTCATATGAAATTTCTAATCCAGCGAGTAAAAAAGGCCCAGGTGGATATCGCCGGCGAGACCGTCGGACAGATAAACCAGGGTTATATGGTCTTAATAGGGGTTGGCGAAACCGATACCCGCGAAGAGGCAGACCGCCTGATCCGCAAGATGATGAACCTCAGGATTTTTGCCGACGAAAATGGCAAGACCAACTTGAGCATCAAGGACGTAAACGGCGAGTTGCTGCTGGTTTCCCAGTTCACCTTGTACGCCAACTGCAACAAGGGGAATCGACCCACCTTCAATGGTGCCGGAAATCCGACCCTTGCCAATGAACTGTATGAATACGTCATTGAACAATGCCGCAAGGAAATTGCCAAGGTGGAAACAGGTCGCTTCGGTGCCGACATGCAAGTAAGTCTAGTCAATGACGGCCCGTTCACCATCATGCTGGAATAAAGGTTCGCTCGGCAAGCCTCGCTAGAGGTGCGAGGTCGGTAGCTCCGCTACCTAGAGCGAACGGCCTAAAGCGAAAAGGTTAAAGTGTAGAGAATATAACTCATACCTCATACCTCACACCTCATAACTCATAACTCACCGCCCATTGCGAGGATAATGTGCGCAAAATAAAATTTCAAGTCGTCTTACTTTTTTTCGCCCTGTTCTTGTCTTCTTTTATGATTTCGTGCGCGGGTATGCGTGACGATGCTCCCGGCGAATCTGCCGGTGATTCCGGCATGATGGACACTCCCTGCGATGAGTGCGGTAAGCGTGGCGATATCGAACTGAAAATCACCGACGAAAAGTTCTACCGCGAATGGAATGTGGCTGCCTATAACCGCCTGGATTCCAATGCCGTAGTAGGCGTGTTCCCTTCGCTTTTGGTAAATGCCAAGCGACCCGAAACCTGCCGCTTCTGCCACAGTTACAGCGCCGACGCCTTGGATTTTGATCTGGCTCGCGTTGAAGACTCCATCTTCGTAAAGGCTTTCCCCAAGATGCAGCGCGAGCTGATGCTCCCGGGAATGCGTCTGCCTGACGCCGATTCCAGCTACCTGGATACGCTGTCTGCCGCTTTCCTGAATTTCAAATTCGCCGATAATTTGCCTCTTGAAGATTTTACCCCGTGGCAGGACCGCGAAGGTATCGAGCAGCCCTTTACCCGTGTGGTGCCTACACCTCTCAAGAATTTGCTGAACAATACCGCTAGCCGCTATGGTCTGCGCTATATTTCTATCCCGGTGCGTCTTGATGTATTTATGGATCCTGATCTGGGCAAGTCCGGTGGCTTTACCTGGAAGATCCTATGGACCCTTTGGGATGCCCGTTATGGGGAATTGGTCTTCTTGACCTATTCGGAATATACCGCGTCGACTGCTAGCCGTGTCGCTCCGGAAAAGGAATGGGCGGAACCCTTTGGAGCTCGACTGCAGAAGATGTTCACCACCGACGTCAATACCCTGGAAGCTCATTAGTCTGACGCAGAAATTTAGCGCACGAAAAATGGCCCGCGATAGCGGGCCGTTTCTATACATCTTGTTTTATAGTATGCGTTGTCTATTAGACTTCACTATTTTTCTTGCTGAACTTGTTCATTACATCGGGAACCAGGTCCATGACCTTGCTCATAATGGAACTGTCCTTGCTGATGGGCATGATTCGAACGTCGTCGCCCTTGATCACCAGGAATGCAACCGGATCTACGGAAGCGCCGCCGCCGGAAGCGGAGGTGTCGCCCTTGCTGGAATGTCCGCCGAAACCAAAACCGACAGAAACGCGGCTGACGGGAACGATGATGGTGTCGCCGGATTCAATGGGCTTGCCGATTACAGTTTCTGCCTGGGTGATAAAGCGGAGCTTTTCTAAAAGAGTTTCTGCGAGTTTTTCAATAGCCATAATTCTAATATAGTTATAAATTCCTAGGTTGTTTTGCCTGGATGAACGTTAAACCTTAATATCGAGCTTCGTAAATGCGGTCGCTGGCGGTAAAGAATTTGCGTTCCAGATCGGGCCAGCTGAGGAATCCCCAGACGACGGCGATGCGGCCACCTGCCAACTGGGTTGCGATTCCGTTTGCCCCTTCGCCTGCAGCAAAATAGACGCAGTCGCTGCTGGGGAAGATGCCCTTGGGTTCAACAATGTTCAAGTTCTGGATCCAGCTTTCGAAAGCTTCGGCATCTTCCTGGTCCCAGCTGCGGGCCACGTTCCAGCGGAGGTTGCCATCGCGGTAGCTCTGTACCAGCACGGGGAAGGTGGACTTGACTCCCATGAAGTACTTTGTCTGGATGGAGGTCTTGCCCTGTTCGCGATTTTCGAAGGGCAGACTTAAGAAAGCCTGGGGAAATCCGCCGTGGAATCCGGGGAATCGACGTACGTAGTTTTCCAGGTCGCTTCGTTCGTAGCGTCTAAAGCTGTCGTGCCTGAAAATGAAAATCCTGTGGTCGGCACGGATACTCTGTTCCAAAAAACTACCGCGCAAGATGGGGGCGCTGCCTTGGAATCGTCCGCTGTTCATGTAGTAATCCAGGGCGTACACGTCGCTCTTGAATTCCAGAATGGTTACGTCCAGAGTGTCGCCTTCCAGAATCGGGTAGCGGATTTCGATGCGCTTCTGCAGAGCGGAAATGTCGCCGACCATACTTGAATCCACTGCGGCAATGATGGGCTTTACCGACTTGTAAGTCAGCTCTTCCAGGCTTACGGGCTTAACCTCTTCCTGCTGACAGGCGCAAAGGAGTAGCGCTTGCATCAGGGCGGCAAAAAGACCTGCCTTCATCATTTTCTTGTGGAACTTCATACAGTTTGAATTTAGTATTTGTGAGGCTCTCTGTTTGGGGTTCGTCACTTTTTTTCGGCGTAATTGCAGAACTCATGGAGGGGGCATTTTTTGCAGTGGTCGGTCACTTGTCTACAAATGAACCCATCCTTGCCATTCTCCAGGAAGTACTGCATACTGTGAGACGAGAGGTAGGGGGACGCCTGGATTTCCTTGGCCAGGGCTACAAATAGCTGGTTGGCCATGACCTGTTTTTCCTTGGGGGTCATGTTGGCGAATCCGTCTCCGCCATTTTCGCTGCTGGCAGGGCCGAGAATAGAAATGTAACGGCGGGCGCCCATGGTCAGGGGCAGGTGGGGCATCTTGGATGTAGGTTTGCAGCGGAGTCCAAGGCCTACCGGTTCTTCTGTAATCAGACGGTAGATGGCGGCGCAAGCCTTGGGCCTCGGGTTGGATTTTCCCATGAAGTAGATTTCGCCCAGGTCTCGCCAGAGTTCCTCGGGGGTGCGGGAGGCGACGTAATCGGTGATGCTATTGTTCCCCTTGTGGTCGGGGCCTGCGCCGTGGTTCCGCATAAAGGCGCCCACGCTCCAGAAAATGCCTGCGGCATGATCAAACAGTTCCCAACTGCGGGTGTGAAAGACGGATTCCTCGCAGTTGTTGATTTCTTCTTCCTTGGGGACAGGCAGTTTCCATAGAGCGTCTCCAGGGAACCTCTCGTGGAGTGCTCGCATCAGGTTTGCGAATTCCGGGTAGCTGCAATTCTGGAATAATGCCGTGCCCAGTAAAACCCAGCCCACCTTTTCCTCGATAGTTTTGCAGTGCCGCGTTACGGCTACGACAGGATCCTGCAGGTCCCTGAATAAAGCGACAAATCCCGCTGTCGCCTTGAACAACGCGGGATTGTCTTGAATGAATTTGCCGATGGAAACTGCCATTGCGGAGGGATCGGAACGCTCTAGGCTAGAGGGCTTCGCCCACCTTCACGGCCTGGCCTACGCGGCTCTTGAACAGTTCCGGATTGCGTTCGCGGATCTTCTTGTCCACCACGAGAATCACGGTGCTGCCCATTTCGAAACGGCCCAGTTCGCCGCCCTTTTCTACGGCGATAGGGGCCTTGGGCATCCAGTCGAAGCGCTTCTGGTTACGGGGGAGCTTGCCTGCGTTGGTCAGCAGTTCGTCGGTGTAGGCTACGCCGATGCGGCCCACGTTGGTGGCGCCCACTTTCACGACCAGGATTTCGGATCCATCTTCCAGGCGGATGTGGCTGGTCAGGCGTTCGTTAATGCAGAACAGACCTTCGACGCGTTCCACGCTGCCGACGTTTACCGGCCACAAGGTGCCCGGGCAGTAGCTGGCGTCAAGCACCTGACCGTTGACGGGGCTATGGATGCGGTGGTAGTTGAACGGGGCCAGATAAATGGTAGCGAAGGCTCCGCCTTCAAAACGCTTGGCCATTTCGTCGTCGCGGAGCAGGTCCTTCAGGGTGTAGGTCTTGCCCTTGGCCTGGATCAGTTCCTGCTTTTCGTCGAAAGTTGCGGTCTGGGAAAGAACGCCATCTACAGGGCTTACAATTTCAGTATCAGCAATGGGACGAACACCTGGCTTCAAATGACGGATGAACAGTTCACTGATGTTGCGGTAATGTTCCAACGGGTATTCCGCTTCTTCCATGTTCAACTTATAGTAGCTGCAGAAAATATTGCGAGCCACCTTGCTGATGACCGGAAGACGAAGACGAGTGATTGCGCCAAAGGCGCGGCTGGCTGCGTTCTTGGGCAGCAACTTCATAAAAACATAAAAAGCAGAATTCATAAGAGTAAAGGTAGAAAAATCCCGATGCCTCGGGTTCTTTTTTTATCCTGTCGTCAGTCCCCAAGGCCGGGACTTGCCCCCATCAATACAACCAGTAAGACGGGAAGTCCGACGATGAGGCCTATCGCAATCGTATATCCTAGAAAGGAAAGTGCATTCTTTGCGGCACTTGTGGTTTGAGTTGTAGAATCCGTTTTTGAGGAGTCTGAAACAATCGCCGTGGAGTCTGTTTTCTTAGTATCTTGGGAGCCCGCATCAAGTATCATGTAGGTTCCAAATACTAAGCCTCCTACAACAACGTCTGTTTTGGAACAGCCATTTAGCCCAAACGACAAAACCAACGAAAGCAGAATGGCATTAATAAACTTCATGACTATAAAGTAAAAATTCTTCGGGTGAAAGTAGCAACAGATCATTTATGCAAAAGAATCCCGATGCCTAAGCACCCTTTTTAGGATAAAGGATAAAGCGAAAAGGATAAAGAAAAAAAGGTTAAAGGACGAATCCTTTAACCTTTAAACTTTCAGCTTTACGCTGTCTTAGGACTAGCCCAGGATCTTCTTTTCGTAGTCGCCCATGCAGTCAACGAGAGCCTGGACGCCTTCGATAGGCATTGCGTTGTAGATGGAGGCGCGGAAGCCGCCAACAGAACGGTGACCCTTGATCTGGACGAGACCCTTGGACTTTGCGAATTCGATGAAGTCCTTAGCCATGTCTGCATCCTTTTCTTCGGAAACAACTTCGCGGTTGAAGACGAAGGGAACGTTCATGAGAGAACGGTCTTCCTTAGCGGCGGTACCGACGAACACCTTGGAATTGTCGATGGCGCTGTAAAGGAGAGCTGCCTTTTCGCGGTTGATCTTTTCGATAGCGTCAACACCGCCGATCTGCTTGAGCCAGTTGAGGGTGCGGTTCATGGTATAGACTGCGAATACCGGAGGAGTGTTGAACATGGAGTTCACGCCGGTCTTTTCGTCGAGATGAGTCTTGAAGTTCAGCATGGTGGGGATCTGACGATCGACCTTGCCCAGCAAGTCCTTACGGATGATGGAAACGGTAACGCCTGCGCAGGAGATGTTCTTCTGAGCGCCACCGTAGATCACGCCGAAGTCTTCCACGTTCACCTTGCGGGCGAGGAAGTCGGAGCTCATGTCAGCCATGAGGAAGCCGGACTTGGGCTTCGGGAAGTTGTGCCATTCGGTACCGTAAATGGTGTTGTTTGCGGTAACGTGGAGGTAGGTTGCGTTGTCAGAGAGCTGCAGGTTCTTGTCGATGTGGTTGTACACATCAGCCTTGGTGGAGCAAGCAACGTTAACGTTACCGAACTGCTTAGCTTCCTTGAGAGCCTTGTTTGCCCAAACACCAGTGTCGGTGTAGTCGGCAACGCCGTCAGCCGGGAGGAAGTTCATCGGCATCATGCAGAACAAGAGAGAGCAGCCACCGCCGAGGAAAATGATGTCGTAGTTGGCGGGGATACCCATGAGGTCGCGGAGAAGCTGTTCAGTTTCGAGGAACATGTTCTCGATGGGCTTTGAACGGTGACTCATGGAGAGAATACTGATGCCAGAGTTTGCATAGTCGATGCATGCTTCAGAAGCTTCCTTGAGTGCTTGTTCGGGCAGGACAGACGGGCCTGCGCTAAAGTTATAGACCTTATTAGCCATGATAATGTTCCTTTTTAAATGTTTGCGAAACCTTATGGTCTCGACGCGGGTAAATTTAGCAAAAGCTTGAATTTTGGAAAGTTCTTTTTACATGTTTTAACAAAAAAAGACGAGAGAAACTCTCGTCTATAGACTTTCGTCTGGAGGGGGCTTCCCGTCCTAACTACACGCCCAGCGCTTCGACTGCAGCCTGATATTTCTTCAGACGGAACTTGGTCTTCAGTTCGCGGCGTTCGTTACGGCGGATATACTTGTCTTCCAGGAGCGTGGTAAGGATAGCAGCCTTGGCCTTGGCCATGACGGGGTCTTCCTTCAGGCTTTCGGCGAACTTGACGAATTCCTTTTCGCGGGCTTCGTAAGTGGCTTCTTCGGCGGGAACGCCTTGGGCCATCAGCTTGCAGCTGTATTCGTCGATCCAGCTCTGGTTCTTGTGGTAAGTCATCTTCTCGATCTTTGCGACCAGGTCGGCGGGAACGCCCATCTGGACCAGGTCCGCAGCAGTCTTCTTGGCAGATGCAGTTGTGGTATCTTGAAGCAGGGCAAGGACTTGCACTTCTTCAGGTTCGCCCTTGGCTTTAAGGTTGTCAACAACATTCTGCAGAAAATCGATGTAGGGGCCACCGGCCTTGTCCACTTGTCCCTGGTGAATTTCGGCGGCGATCTTGTAAGCGTCATTGTAAGAGATCATATATATCCTTTTTCGCCCAGAAGGGGCGGTTCCTAGACAATATATATAATTTGAATTTTTAAAAAACAAACTTTTATTTTAACAATGGAATAAAAAAATCCGCCCAAGTTGGAATATAGGCGGATTTTCGCAAAAAATGCTTTTTTTTTGTGATTTTAGGCGATAAAGTTCTTGCCCAGGATGGCAGAAACGTTCCTCATGATTCCTTCGGCAACGTCGGGCTTGTTCATGGAATAAACGTGGACGTTGGTGATTCCGTTGGCGTAGAGGTCGATAATCTGGTCGCTGGCGTAGATGATACCAGCCTGCTTCATGGCCTCGGGGTCGCTACCGAACTTGTCTACCAGGGATTTGAAACGCTGGGGCATGAAGGAGCCGGAAAGCTTGATGGCTCGTTCTACCTGGTTGGCGTTGGTAATGGGCATGATACCGGGGAGTACCGGACAGGTAACGCCTGCTTCACGAAGCTTGTACAGGAAGTTGAAAAACAGGTTGTTGTCGAAAATCATCTGGGTAGTCAGGAAGTCGGCACCGGCGTCCACCTTTTCCTTAAGATACTTGATGTCTTCGCGCTGGTTGGCACTTTCGGGGTGCTTTTCGGGGTAGCAGGCGGCTCCGATGCAGAAGTCTGCGCCGCTTTCCTTCAGTTCGCGGACCAGTTCCACGGCGTGGTGGTAGTCGCAGTCGGTACGGCCGTTGGCGATCAGTTCCGGAGTGAGGTCACCGCGGAGGGCCATGACGTTAGTGATACCTGCAGCCTTCATGTCTTCGATGCGCTGCTTCACGGTTTCCTTGCTGCTAGACACGCAAGTCAGGTGGGCCAGCATGGGCACGCCGAACTTGGACTTCAGATTCTTGGCAATTTCCAGGGTGTACTGGCTGACGCCGCCGCCTGCGCCGTAGGTGACGCTCATAAAGGCGGGGCCAAGGGCAGCGATAGATTCGGTGGCGTTTTTCACGCTTTCAAAACTGGTTTCCTTCTTGGGCGGGAACACTTCGAAGGACAGGGACATCTTATCTTGCTTGAGAATATCAACGATTTTCATGGTGCGTAAGATAGGAAAAATTGATGGGGAATAGAATAGACTTTTTTTATATGGCTGGCAATAGAAAAAAACTATATGCTTTTTGAGGGCAAAATGGTGAAAATGCCGATTTTACTAACTAAATGGGGACCTTAGGTGTGCTTTAGTTAGTAATTTTTTAAGATAAAGTAACGAAAGGTGTCCGAAAAAAGGGGAGAGTCGGACGAAAAATGCAAATTTTTATTAAAAAAGCCCCCAAAATAAGACTATAACTCAAATTTTGTAGCGAACAAAGTAATAAACTACGCACTAAACGTAACGGAAATCGGGAAATGGTTAGTAGAATCACTGAAAGGGATGAGGTCTGCGTTGGAACAGGCGGGATGCAGCAAGCCTGGCGGCTTGCTGCAGTTTCTACGTCTCGGATATGAAAAAAAGACCACCCACAGGGGGTGGTCTTTTTTCATAGTCGAGGCGGGATTCGAACCCACGACCCTCTGCTTAGAAGGCAGATGCTCTATCCAACTGAGCTACTCGACCATACTACTTTCTCAAGTGTGGCGGGAATATAGCAAAAATATTCTATTTCATCAACTGGATCTGTTATTTTGTTAGGTTGGTGATGCACTTGTAGAATCCCCCTTCGCTTTCGTAATCATCGAGGTTCATATAGGGAATGTTTTCTGAGGTGCAGTTTTCCTTCTTGTGATCGTAGATGTAACGGTACTGGCATAGCTTCCCGTTTGCGGAAAGGGTGAATGTCGCTATATCCGAACTCATTCCTCTGTATAGATTGACGTCCGTGAAGGAGTACTGGGTTCCGTTGATGCTGCCTCTAATTCGTTCTTGTAGAAGTCCCAATCTGGGTTTTGCGGTGAACTGAAGGTGATTGTGTTTTCTGTGATGGAAATGGTGTTTATTTCGTGGGGGATGTAATCTTCAAAAACTTCTTCCATTATCCCATCATAAACAACAAAGCCCGTTTCCGTCCAGGTTCCTGAGGGAACTTTGCTTCTGCACTTTCTATATGGCTTTCCCATTGGGCGGAGGACTTGTCGGCGGATACATTGCAGGTTTCTCTGTCGAATGGGGTGCTGAAACTGTAGAGCTGCTGCGCCGCATGCGGCGAGAATGCCTGCCGCAGCAAGAATAATGAACTTCTTGTTCTTGTCTAACCCTCCTTGTTTTTGTGCGGGGAATACAGCATTGTCGGTCTGCAAAAAAAGAAGAGACCTCGTAGAGGTCCCTTTTTAAAAGTTAGAGCGTGTGAACCTGATGTCCAGCCTATTTCTTGAGCATCTTGTTCAGGGTGGCTCGCAGGTGGTTCATGTTGGCGTCGTTCACCGTCTCGTAGCGGTAGAATGTCCCGTCGGGGTTCACCAGGTAGACCACGGGGATGTAACCGGTGCCGTAGGCCGGGGCGAACTTGTACTCGGAGTCCTGGAAGACGGGGATGACCACCTTGTACTGGTCGATAAAGAGACGGATGTCGTTCTTCTTGATGCCGCCGCCGAGGCCGATGGCGATACCGGTCAGGCCGTCCTTTTCATATTCCTTCATCAGGTCCTGGATTTCGGGCATGTGGCGCTGGCAGTGGGGGCACTTGGGGCTGAAGTAGTAGATCAGCAGGGGGCGGTTAGAGAAATGGCTAAAGAGGATGCCAGGATCGCTGATGCCGGCCAGGGGCTTGGAAAAGTCCATTTTCATGGGCTGGTTGGTGGTGCTATCCTGCATGAGCTGGACGTCGGCCATCTTGGGCTGTTCCAGGGCTAGCTGGGCGGAGGCGGCTCCTGCAGAAATGGCAACGGTCAATGCAACAGAACAAAACAGATTTTGTAAAAGCGTACCGGATTTTCTCATAAAACTCCTTTTCGTGCCTTAAAATACGAAATTATTTGGTTTGTGGGGTGGTTCCATATTCAAAATGTGATTTTTATCGAATTTTGCAAACTGAATTTTGGATACGATAATGGGAGGAGAGGTGTAAAATGGGCCGAATAAAGAAGAGTGGGGCGCAGAAAGCTAAACAGAATGGCGAAAATCGGGTATCCTGAGCAGAACCGTAAGGTGTCCATGAAGGTTAGTTTCGGGATTGAGGTCCGGCTGAAACGCCCTATTGGGGAATTGCCTCCAGTTTTTTTTGATGAGCCTTTTTTCTGGTATTCAGACAGGAATTTCTACCCTGTGATGAAGAATGTCCTTGCGTGTCCGGATGGTTTCCGTATTAATCGTGAGATGGGATATGATTGCCGTAAGCCGCAGAATGGGGAAGAGAGCAATCTATGGTCCGTTGAAAGAAGAAAACCTAGACGAGGCCATTCGGTTTGTTAAAGACGTCTATGGAAAAATTCTGTCGGGTAAGGCCGATGATGAATGGCGGGGTATTTTCTTTGATAGTCTAAAGGTTCAACTAAAAAGGGATTCTTTCAAGGGTCGAAATTTGACTCCCGAATCAAGGGAGGAAATCTCAAAGGAATTGGAATATGTGGTTGCTGGTCAAGGAATGGATGATGCGAGTTCTGGCTGATCCATTCCTGCATACGGATTTGGCATGCCCGGCGGTGGCCGACCTGGCGAAAAGCTGTATCGACGGGACCCTGTATGGAACCTAACTACAGGCTGTAGGAGGTGGTGACGGAGTAGTGGGGCTCGCCCTTGCGTATGCCGTTGACCGGGATGGTGACGTCGATCTTGTTGATCAGATGGCTGATGGACTTGGTCTGCACAAAGCGGGCGCCGAAGCCTACGACGTAGATCAGGTCCTTGCGGTTGATGTCGTTGAAATCCCAGGCGGTTTCGCCGATGCTTCCGAAGGCGACGAAAACGGGGCGCAGAGTGGCCAGTTCGAAGTCGGGGAAGTAGCGCTGTTCCAGGTTGCCGTATACGCGGGCCTGACCTGTGTAGAATCCTGTGGGAAATCCTGCGAAGCCTCCGTTGATGCCGCCTAGGCAAACCTGATAGCCGTAGCGGGCGTCTTCATAAAAGTCTGCAAGTCCCGTAATGGCAGTAGAAACCTTGTTGCTTGGGTGGAAAATGTATTCGCCCCACAGTTTTCCGTAGAAGTCCCGCTGTTCCCCGTGATCCAGGTAGAAGTTCATGTTGGACTTCAGGGTCAGGTGATGCATACCTGTTCCCAGGTAAAGTTCACCCCACAGGTCCAGACGGATGTCGTTGTTGGCGGAACCCAACTGTTCGTAGTTCTTGGAAATCTGGGCCTTGAGGCTGTAACCCTTTTCGATATCTTCGGTCCACTTGACGTTGTGGAAATTCTTGATTTTTTCGTAGCGCAGGTTGGAAAGAGTCAGGTACAGACCCAATCTTGAATCCTTGCGTTCCGGAAGCCATTCGTTCCAGGCGCTGGCGGAGTCGATGGCGTAGGCGTCTTCGCCGTCGGTAAACAGGTAACGGTACAACTTGCCGTGGGAGGCTGTTTCGCGGCGGTAGTCGTAGGTGGCGCCTACATAGAGCTTGCGGAAGGTTCCGCCGAAGGACCTGCTGACACGGAAGCTGAGGGAGTCGTCTACATATTCCTTGACCTTCATCAGCTGGACGGTTTCGTTGCCGTTGTATTGCTGGAGTTCGCCCAGATATTTGTCTAGGGAGTCGGCGGGAACGTTCATGTCGTAATGGGTTGCGCCGGCGGGCATATCTCCGCTGCCATAGAAGTAGGCGTAACGCTTGTTCTTGAGGCCTGCAATGGTGTAAGCCCACTGATTCTGGCTACGGCTCAGGAAGGGAATATACATCTGGCCGCTGGCGAGATAACCGTCAGTGTTATAGCTGTAGGTCAAGTCCAGGTGGTTGTAGCGGAACAGAAAATGGGGGGCGCTGTATTCCAGCGTAAGCATGTCACGGAATTCGTTGTGTCCGTAGTAGAATCCCAACTTCTGGCCTAGACCGAGAAAGTTGCTTTCTTGCAGGCCGATGCTCCAGACCAGATTGTCGTAAGACCATTCCTTGCCGCCGAAACCGATACCGATGGGAACGGTGAGAGTCCAGTTGTCGCTGGTGTGGACATGGGCGATGTTTTTGTCGTCGGAATTTTCGATATTGATGTGGGCGTCAGAAAGGAAGTTCTGGGTACGCAGGAAACGTTCGGCTTCCTGGACCTGGATTGACGTTACCTGGTCGCCCTCATTAAACAGCAGAAGTTTTTCGACGGTGGATTCACGGGTTTCGATGTGAATCCAGTTTAGAAGATCGTAGGCCCACTTGTCGTACTTGGTGTGGACCTTGGAATCGTCGAATGCATCGCCAATGTGGTATTGGATGGAATCGATTTTAAAAGCGCCTTCGTCCTTGAATGTGGAATCCTGCTCTGCAAACGCGGCTGTGACAAGGGTTGCAAAAGTGACGAGGGCTGTGCTTAAGAATCGGTTCATAAAAATCCTAGGTTGTCCACAATATAAAAAAAATGGATGTTGACGAAAAATGCCTACGGAATGGCCTCGCCACAAATGCTAGGTTTTTCTATATTAAGCGCGGGGCAGCGGATGGCCGCCGGCGAGAAGAAATTCAGACTGGAGGAAAGTCCGGGCACCACAGAGCAGGATGCTGGATAACGTCCAGGCGCGGAAACGCGAAAGAAAGTGCAACAGAAATTATACCGCCTGCAGCAATGTAGGTAAGGGTGAAATGGCGAGGTAAGAGCTCACCGCATTCCTGGTGACAGGGGTGGCAATGTAAACCTCATCCGGTGCAAGACCAAGCAGGAATCCGCTGGAGGCAACTCCGGCCAGGTGCGGCTCGTGCCTGTTGGATATCCGGGTAGGTCGCTTGAGGCGGCTGGTAACAGTTCGTCCAGAGAGATGGTCATCGCCCCGCAAGGGGTACAGAACCCGGCTTATAACTGCCCCTTATTTTGAAGACCCCTGCCCTAAAGGCGGGGGTCTTATTAGATGCAGGGGGCTTTGCCCCCTGGACCCCCAGGCCCTTGCCCAGCAAGGGCTGAATGCAGACAATCTCTGACGGGGCTTTGCCGCCTGGACCCCCAGGCCCTTGCCCAGCAAGGGTTGAATGCAGGCGATCTCTGGCGGGGCTTTGCCCCCTGGACCCCTAGGCCCTTGCCCAGCAAGGGCGGGAGGCAGGCGATCTCTGGCGGGGTTTTGCCCCCTGGACCCCCAGGCCCTTGCCTTGCAAGGGCGGGATGCAGGCCATCTCTGGCGGGGCTTTGCCCCTGGACCCCCAGGCCCTTGCCTAGCAAGGGCGGGAGGCAGGCAATCTCTGACGGTTGCGGAGACGGAAAAAGCCCACGACGGTGCGTCGAGGGCTTCTCCTTCTTCTTTTTAAGTCTGCTTTGTTTTTATGCGACTAAATATCCAGGTCAATGCCGATACCGAATCCGCGGCTGGTGCGTTCGTAGGTGTTGAGACCGTACTTTTCCTGATCCGTATCCTTGTTGTAGATGGTGTGGTAGTAACCCACATCGAATCGGAGGTAGTCGGTAACACGGTAGGCGAAACCAAGACCGATGGTAGAGGTGTTCAGCAGCTGGCTCAGGTCGCTGACGTAGTTGTCGGTGCGGTCGCAGCGGAATACGGCGAGTCCGCCGCTGATCGTCCAGCTCTTGGACAGGTCGATTTCTACGCCGTACATGAATTCCTGGCTGTTTTCCAGATAGTTTTCGGTGTCTCCGGTCAGGTCGACATCGCTATCGAACCACAGGTTATAGCCGAAGGAAATTCGGGTGTTGGGGAGGATGGCGTAAGACAGGCCCAGGGCGAGAACTGCGGGAACGTCGGCGTGATCGGTCTTGCCGTCGTCAAAGTCGGACATGCCCACTTCGTTCTTCTTGGTGCTGTTCTTCATTTCCAGGTCGGTCTTCATTTCGTACTTCACGCCTACGGTAAGGCCCTTGTACTGGAAGGAGGCACCGAAGATGGGGGCGAATCCCCAGCCTTCCTGTTCTACGTCAAGTCCCTTGTCGCTGACTTCCTGTGCGTAACCGGCCATGGCTTCAGACTGTGCGGCCATCTGCTGGGCGGTTGCCTCGTATTCGGCTGCGGAGGCCTTGTCGCCCATTTTTTCGAAGAGGGATGCAGCTTCCTTGGCGGCGGTGGCGTATTCGTCAAACGTTTCGGAAAGCTGGCTGAAGGTGGCGGCTGCGTTGACCATTTCGCCGTCAAGTCCCAACTGTTCGTTTTCCGGATTGATTCTTACGTTGGAGAGGGTCGCTTCGTACTTGTTGTAGGAGTAGGTTGCTCGGCCACCGGCGTAAATGCTGAACATGTTGGCGAACTGGTAGGCGGCACCCAGGGCGATACCGATCTGGTAAGACGATGCTTCCAGCTTGATGTCGGCGTCATACTTGGTAGTTGAGAGTCCACCCATAGAGAGTGCCATGGGGAGAGAGGCTAGCTGGGAGTCGAAAGAGGGGATGCCGTGCTTGAAGTTCAGGGATCCACCACCACCGATAACGCCGACAGTAGAGGAAATGGCCAGGTTGCCGTGATGCCATGTGGCGTGGAAGCCGGGCATGGAGGGGGCAAAGGTGTTGCCTTCGTATTCCTTTTTACCACCCTCGAACAGGGGAGATTCTGTGGTAATGGTACGGCCCTGCCAGAAAGTCTGGTTGGAAAGTGACAGGTGGAAGCCGTCCTTCATGAAGGCGGTTCCGGCCGGGTTGTAGTAGGGAGCGTCGTTTTCGATAGTGGCATTGCGGGCAACGCTACGGAGGAAGGCGGCGGAATGGTTGTTGTTGGTGGTGGCGCCGCCTGCGAACAGGCTAGAGGTGGCCAGACCAATAACGGCTGCAGTTTTAACCCATGTTTTTCCCATAAAAAGTCCTTTGGTAATCTTTTGTTATCAAAATATACCATTAATTATCAAAAATTGTGCTGAAGAGATTACTTTTTTATTACAAAATGAAAAGAGTGTGATTTCCGTCTGCTGAATTTTGTATGCGGAGGACGTCCGATTTGGGTTGGGTTTCTAAATTTAGGGTGTGATTGATAGAAAACAGCTGAAAAATATCGTTTTACGCGTGGAGGTCATTATCGGCGTCATCGCCATGATTCTCGGTGCGGTGCTTACCATCCTGTTTTTGGGCGAAGGCTATTTTGTTGGGGCCCTCATGATGGTGATTACTGGCCTGATCAGCGTTTTTCTTGGAATCAAGGAACTGGTGGCGCCTGTGGACAATATGCTCCAGTGGCTCCCGCTTTTTTATATCGTGGTGCGCCGGACGTTCTTTTTCTTGAATGTGGTACTGTGTGCCCTAGTGGTGGGCACGGTGACCAATTTATTATAGGGACCGCAGAAAGGGTTCCGCTAACTATAAAGAGAACTGTTAATGGATTCCGTCTTCGTTGGCGGACTTTTTCTCGCTGTACCAGATCTGGATTTTTTCACGGGCTTCCTCGTCGAAGGCGGCGGCATCCTTCAATATGTTTTCGGCCATCTGTAACGTCTGACTGATCAGTTCCTGGTCGTGGATCCAGTCGAACCAGCGGAATACCCAGCTGCCGCTCTGTTCGTTGCCTTCTAGGTTACCTGCACCGCGGGTATTCAGGTCCAGTTCCGCAATTTCGAAACCGTCTTCGGCGTGGCTGAACTGGGTGAGGCGTTCGACGGAGTTTTCGGCGGCGGCACCTTCGGGCATCATCAAGAAGCACCAGGCTTGCACGTCTCCGCGACCGACGCGGCCTCGCAACTGGTGGAGCTGGGCCAGTCCGAAACGCTCGGGGGAATCGATGGCCATGACGTTTGCCTGAGGGACGTTGACGCCCACTTCGATGACAGTAGTGGCAACTAGCACATGGACTTCGCCTGCGGCGAAACGTTTGAGAATTTCATCCCGCTGGGATTCGTCCATCTGGCCGTGGATGCCCTCTATCACGACGGTCTTGTCGAAGGCGCGCAGTTCGTTGACTACATCCTCGACGCTGCGGGCGGGTGCTGCGTTAACGCCGGCGGAACTGCCGTTGTCGTCGGCGTTGACGCGGCTGACGATCCAGTAGCAGAGATTGCCTCCCTTGGCTTCGTTCACGATGAACTTCTTCATGTCGTTGCGCTTGTCGGGGGAGACCAGGCGGGTCTTGATGGGCTTACGTCCTGCAGGCTTTTCCTTGATGGAGATGACCTGCAGGTCGCCGTATAAAGTCATGGCGAGACTGCGGGGGATAGGCGTGGCACTCATGACCAACAGGTCAGGATACTCGCCCTTGGCGAGAAGCGCTTCGCGCTGCCCCACGCCAAAGCGGTGCTGTTCGTCGATGATGACGAAACCTAACTTCGAAAATTCAACGTCCTTCGAAAACAGCGCATGAGTGCCGATGACGGCCTGGCAAAGTCCCATCCGCAGTTCACCCAGAATCTGCCTACGTTCTGCCGCAGGAGTGGCGCCTACCAGAAGTTCCACTCGCATGCCGGCGGCTTCAAAGAAAGGCTTCATCTGCTTGTAGTGCTGTCTTGCCAGAATATCAGTGGGGACCATCAGGGCGCTCTGTTCGCCAGCGCCGCATACGGCCAGCATGGCCAACATGGCCACAACAGTCTTTCCGCAGCCCACGTCACCTTGCAGCAAAGCATGGAACTGCTTCTTGCCGTTCAGCCCCGAGACAATCGTATTCAGGGCGGCGTCCTGCCCGGCGGTTAGGCTAAAGGGCAGCCTGGTTTTCGCATTCATGACCTGCCCCAAATCCACCTGGCGTTCGTGCCCGCGCAATTTCTGATTTTCGCGACGGCGGATCATACGGAGGCAGAAGGGCAGCAGTTCCAAGATTTTCAGCTGGAACTTTGCCTGACGAATGGCGTTAAAATCTGTGGGCAGGTGCAGTGCCTTCAGGTTGTCTACCACGGTTCGGTAATGGAGGTAATCCGTCAGCGCCTTGGGGCAGACATTAGGTAAGGTTAGATTTGGAAAATTGAATACAAACCTGTACCAGTTTCGCATGGCCTTCTGGGTAATACGACTCTTGGTCATGACTTCGGTCATGGGGTAAACTGGTAAAATCTGGCCGTTGAATTGCTCGTCGGCATCGAAGGGCTGCATGTCGGGGTGGGTCATCTGGAACCCACGGTATTCGCCAACAACACCTGTTACCAGCCAATGGCTGCCGGGCTGTACGCGCCTGCTCTGATAACTAGCCCCTTGAAAAAAAGTCAGCGAAATTTCGCCGGTGCCGTCGGTAAGGGTGGCCACAAAGCGGCTAGTCCTTCCGCGGATTAGACCAGCCCTGGTGACGGTTCCAATCAACACGACTCGGTCCCCTACATGAAGGTCGCCAATTTTAGAAACCTTGGTCTGGTCCAGATAAGTTCGGGGAATGTTGTAAAGAAATTCAGAAAGGGAGCTGATGCCTGCGGACTTTAGCGCGTCAAGACTTTTAGGCCCCATCTTGGGAAGGTGCGACAAATCCATCGGCTCACCTTACTTGCTGGACTTCTTGGCTTCTTCTGCGCGTTCGCGAGCCTTTTCGCGGGCGGTCTTTCCAATCAGGTTGGTATTCTTCCAGGTAAACAGCTTGACCGGGTTGCCGTCATCGTCAAGAACCTTGATGCCCTTGGTGTCCACAGCCTTGATCAGGCTGCTGAGCTTGTCTAGCAAGTCGTTCAGCATATCCACGGTTTCGGTGGAGGTAATAAGCTGGTTGGCCAGGGAGTTCTGTTCTATGCTGAGGATGATTTCGTTGGTGTGGGCGACCCCTTCAGAAATGACCTTGATAGCGCTGTCTGCCATCTGGACTTTTTCGTTGACAGTCTGCTCAGCTACCTTAATGGCGGTGTCAGCCTGCAAGGTTACGTCGATGAGAGTTTCGCTGGCGTTGTCGATCTGTGCGAATACGTCCTTGAGTGCAGGCTGAAGGATTGAAAGCTGCCGTTCCACATTCTTGGCGATTCCCTCGATGGTTGTCATGGCATTTTCGACCATCTGGATGGCGGACTTGTGGGTGGAATCCCCTTCGACAATCATAAGGACCATGTGGCGGATGACATCCATCTGCTCGTTCACATTTTCAATGTAACGGAGGACTTCGGCGATGCCCGGCTGGAATGTTCCCGTATGAACATAATCTTCGGGAAGAACATTTCCGGTCTTGGAGGGAATAATTTCTAGACGGCGCTGACCCATGATGGCGTAGTTCACGTTGTTGAACTGGGAGCCTTCTCGGAGGATGATGGGTTCGTTAAACTTGATTTGCACGCGGGCGCGGTCGCCAAGCCAGGTGACGGAGCCAATGGTTCCGACAGTATAGCCACGAACAACCACCTGGTCTTCGGGCTGCAGGGTTCCCAACTCAGGAAAGTCCACCAAGGCGGTCTTGGTTTCTTCGTGGTGGGCGTTGTACATGCTGTAGGCCACAACTACGAATATCAACAGCAGTGCGACTATGCTGAGGTATCCCAATGTGCGGTCAGAAATCTTCATGGCTACCAATATAGAAAAGATTTCCCAAGACTCGATGGACTTCGGCCTGGTCTACGGCCCCTTGTTGCACAAGTCTGCGAGCTGAATCCTGCAGGTCCCCGTCGGCAAATGATCCGTTGGGCAGGAGCAATTCTACAATGGCCTGTCGCCCTCCGTTTTTCAATCTGACAAGACGCTGGGCCATAATGCCCAGAAGCGATTCTTCCAGGATGTTACGCTGAATGCCCAAATCCTGCAATCGGGTGAAAGCGGCCTTTGCGCTATTGGTGTGCAGGGTAGAAAGGACCAGGTGCCCGGTCTGGGCGGCGCGAATTGCAATCTTGGCTGTTTCCGAATCGCGGATTTCCCCTACAAGGATAACGTCGGGATCCTGACGTAAAATAGACCGTAGTGCCGAGGCGAAGGTAAGCCCGCATTTTTCGTTGACTTGAACCTGATTGGCCCCGTTCAGAGTGTATTCTACCGGATCTTCGATAGTGACTACGTTGATTTTTCTTTGGATGATTTCCTGAAGTCCTCCGTGAAGCGTTGTGGTCTTGCCGCTGCCCGTTGGGCCCGTAACCAAGAACAGCCCCTGAGGGGATTGGAATATCCGCTGGAGGGTTCGTTCAATTTTTAAAGAGAAATGAAGGGCGGCGAGTCCCCGAGGTGCCTCGCCTAGGTCCTGCCTTTGTGGCAGCAGGCGAAGAACGCATTTTTCGCCACCTTGAACGGGGAGCGTGTTGACTCGGACATTTGCGGTCCCCTGGAGCCCGCAGTAGGTAAAGCTCCCGTCGTGGGGAATCCGCCTGTCGGTAATGTCGATTTCTGCAAGAATTTTCAGGCGTACAAGAATCGGGTCGGCGGTCCAGAGGGGCAACCTCTTGAAATCTTCAAGAAGTCCGTCCCTGCGAAAACGGATCCGCAGTTCATCTTTTAATGGTTCCAGGTGGATGTCTGTGGCGCCTGAATCGACGGCTTGCTCCAGCAAGTTGTCTACGAGATTGATAATAGGTTCCGCTTCCCAGGAGTTGGTGGACTGCTTTAGAATATCTTCGGTAAGTTCCTGGCTGGTGTTGCGGTTGGCGTATGGACTTTGGCTGATCATCCTGCGGATTTGAGCCGGCGAAAATTCCTGCGGCGTTATGTGGCTTACACTCAGTTCCTTTCGGAGTTTCTCTAGCAGGAACTCATCGTATTTGTTGGGGACGGCAACCGCCCCTTCTATGGGGCAGACTCCGATACGTCTTAACCATTGGACACTTATCTTATTCATCTACTGAATTATACAAATAAAGTATAACGTTTTGTGTCGCATATTGTTTGCAAAATAAAAAGTCCCGCGAACGAGTTCGCGGGACCTTCTCTCTCTAATGTACTAAAATGTTAGTCGTTCTTGTTGCGCTTTACCTTGTTTGCCACAGCCTTGGCGCCCTTCTTGACCTTGCCGAAGATGGCGTTGGGCAACCAGAAGAAGGTAGGAATCAGGTACATGGTAAGGATTGCAGACACAATCAAACCACCCACAGAAGCGATACCCATAGGCTGGGTCATTGCTGCCACATCACCACCCATTGCAAATGCCAGCGGAAGCTGAGCCACAACGGAAGCAAGTGTTGCAAGCACGATGGCCTGGAACTTGGACTTTGCTGCGGTCATCACAGCGGAACGTCGTCCCATGGCACCGCTTCGTAGCAGTCGGTTTGCTTCGTCAAGCAATAGAATAGCGTTGTTCACCACCACGCCGATAAGCATCACGATAGCCATCAATGCAATCATGGACAGAGCCTTGCCTGTAAAGATGAGGCCCAGGAACACACCGATTGCACCCATAGGAATGGTAGTCATGATGATGAAGGGCTGTGCGAAGCTTTCCAGCAAAGCCACCAGCAAGATGTAGGTCATGAGGATTGCCATGATGATTGCTGCGATAAATTCTTCCACCATGTCGTTCTGCATGTCTGCGTTACCGCCGAAGCCCGTGGTAACACCATCAGGAAGCTGATCCTTCATTTCTGCAGCAAGAGCGCCAACCTTACCCATGATTTCACCAGTGGTGTGACCCGGGAGCAAGTTCATAGAAACGTCAATTCGGGTGCGCTTACGCTTACGTTCGATCTTGGTAGGACCTGCACCGTCTTCGATGAAGAAGAGTTCCTTTGCAGAAACGTAGCCCTTCGGAGTGAGCATGGGGAGGTCTTCAATGTCGGCGTGAGTTGCGCGGTCCTTTTCCTGCATACGGAAGTAGACGTCGTATTCTTCACCGTTTTCAGAGTAGGTACCAGCTTCGTAACCGCTGACTGCAATGTAGTTGTAGGTTGCCATCTGCTGGACGGTGGTTCCGTAGTCTGCCATGGCCTGGCGATTCGGAATCATACGGATTTCAGGCTTACCTGCTTCGTAGCTGGACTTGATTTCAACGACACCTTCAATCTTTTCGGCAACGGCAGCCTTGAGAATGTCGGCGGCCTTAATCACGGAGTCTGCGTAAAGACCGCTAACTTCAAGCACCACGTCACCGGCGGAGTTGTTACTCATTTCGGAAGCGGAGGTGCTCTTGACGGAAATGTAAGCGTCAGGAATGTCGGCCAGGTAAGGACGGATGGAGTCCACGATTTCGTCGGTACTGCGGGTACGGCCTTCCCAGCGCTTGATCATCTTGTAACGCATCTTGGCCTGATTTACGGAGGTAAAGCCGCTTTCGCCACCCACCGTCACACTGTACTGGCTGATTTCGGGAATGCCCTTCAGGCGGGATTCAATGATCTTGGTAACGCTATCCGTTGTTTCGATATTGGTACCCACAGGCATTTCCAAAGTCACGGCCATCATACCCTGGTCCTGACGGGGAGAAAGTTCCACAGTCATGTGGTTCTTTACCATGTAGCCCACGAACATCACCATGGCGACAAGGGCGCCAACCTGGAAAATCACACCGAAAATGGAGAGTGCAAAGCTAAGGGTCTTGAGGTAGACAAAGCGAACACCGTTCATGATGGCGGGGAAGATGCCCATGATGGCACCAAAGATTCGACCGATAATGCCAGGCTTTTCTTCGATGATGTTGCCATTCTCGTCACGCTTCTTGCCCTTGAACAGGTAGGCTGCCATCAGCGGGGTAAGAGTGAAGGTGATGAGGAGGGACACAACCGTTGCGAACACCATGGTCATACCGTAGGTCTTGAAGAAGATACCCACGATGGACTTCATGAATGCAATAGGCACGAACACGCAAACGTTGGTGAGGGTAGAAGCCATAATGGCCACCATGATTTCAGAAGTACCCTTATAGGCAGCTTCCTTGGGATCAAGGCCTTCTTGCAACTTGGCGTTAATATTTTCAAGCACCACGATGGAGTTGGTCACCAACAGACCCACTGCAGAAGAAAGAGCCATCAAACTCATCATGTTGATACCGAAACCGGCGAAGTACATGAGGGTAAAGGAACCCACCACGGAAATCGGCATGGTCAGTGCTGCGATAAGCATGGTTGAAAGCTTACCCAGGAACAGGAGCAACAAGACGGAGGTCAAGAGAATTGCGACGATAATGTTCTGAATCACGTTATCGATAGATTCGCTCACTGCTTCAGACTTGTCGTAGACCAGATGGAGTTCGAAACCAGGAGGCAGAGTCTTGTTGACTTCATCCAGACGCTTGATCACACCCTGGGCGACTTCCACCACGTTTGCGTCAGAGCGCTTCTTGATATCCAGAGAAACAGAGTTGATGCCGTTGAAACGAGATGCAGAAGTAATGGTCTTGACGGTGTCCTTCACCTTTGCGACTTCGCCCAGCTTGATAACGCCAGAAGCGGTGGGGAGGTCCAGGTTGCGGATTTCATCGAGGCTGCGGAACTTACCGGCAGTACGCACAGAAGTATTCTTGCGCTTACCGATGACTTCACCCACAGGGTTGTTGATGTTAGAGGCTCCGTACATACCCATCATGGTAGCGATATCTACGCCACGGTTCTTGAGCATGTCCTTGTCCAATTCCACAGAAATCTGACGGGTGGTACCACCGAAGATATCGACGCTAGCAACGCCGGGAACGGAAGTGAAGAGCGGCTGAATGTCGTCTTCCACCTTCTGGCGGAGTTCGGTAGAGTTTGCGGGACCGGTGAAGGAGATGGACATAATTGCAGAAGCGTTAATGTCCACCTTGGAAATGATCGGAGCTTCGGCTGCATCGGGGAAGTCGGCTGCAGCCTGTTCCACCTTGGCGCGGACGTCGTTTGCGGCCACGTCAACGTTGATGCCCATGTTAAACATGGCAACGATAATGCCGTAGTTTTCCATACAGATGGACTGCACGTAGTCAATACCGTCCACCAGTTCCACCTGTTCTTCGGCGGGCTTAATAATTGTAGATTCGATTTCTTCCGGGTTTGCACCAGGGTAGACAACCACTGCAGTTACAACGGGAATATCGAATTTCGGCATCAGGTCCACCACCATCATACGGTAGGTGTAGATACCGAACACCACCACGGTCAAGATGACCATGAGCATGGTGATTGGTTTGTAAATACTTGCCTTAATCATTCAAAAAGTCTCCCGGGATTATTCTACGATGAGAACCTTGTCGCCGTCGTTCATCTTGGACTGACCTTCGACCATCACGACGTCGCCATCGCTAAGTCCATCTACAATCTGGACATCTCCGTTTGCCTGAACGCCAACCTGCACAATCTTGCGCTTGGCGTTACCTTCGCCATCAACAGTCCATACGGTGTTGAGGCCGTTGCGGTAAACGATTGCTTCGGCAGGAACGACTACGCCGCTAACCTGCTGCATGTCCATGTCCGCTGTAATGTACATGCCGGGGAGGAGCTTCTTGTTCTTGTTATCGAAAGTAACTTCAACAGGGAAGAAGCGGGTCTGGGGATTGGCAGCCAGAGGAATAGTGGTCACCTTACCCTTCACCTTCTTGCCGTCGGCGAGGGTAACAGTTGCTGCAGCGCCCTTCTTGAAAAGACCGATGTCCTGGCTGGTAATGTTCAGCTTCAGGATGACCTGGTCCAGCTTTGCGATGGTGCAGAATGTACCCTGTCCCGGAACCTGTCCCACCTGGAACTTCATTTCGGTAACGACACCGGAAGAAGGTGCCAAAATCTTGTTTGCACGTTCCAAAGTTTCCAAGTTCATCTTGGCGATCTTCAGCTGCAGTTCCTGGGAATCCATATCCTGCTGAGTGATGCCGCCCTTGGCGTGGAGATCGCGCATACGTTCGGTTGCCTTTTCCAGGAGGGCAATCTGTTCCTTGGTCTGTTCCAACTGGGTGTTGTCTGCGGAACGTACGTATTCTGCGAGAACCTGATCCTTCGTGACGTTGCTGCCGACCTTTACGTTGATTGCGGCGAGAGGATCGTTCATCTTGGAAATGGCGTAAGTCTGCTGCATGCCTTCGATGGTGCCGCTGAACTTGCGCACGTCGGTAAGCTTGGCCTTGGTTGCCTTTACGACGCGAGCGGGCTTGCCATTCTGCTTCTGGATTTCTTCGATGGTTGCAACCTTGGGCTTGTTTTCCTTTTCATCCTTTTTGAGGTCGCAGCCGGCGAAAAGCAGGGAGGCTGCCATGAGAGTTACGATTGTCTTAACGGTCTTGTTCATTTTCTTCCTCTTTTCTCTTAATATTCACCGGTTGCCTGGAGCAGAGCTTCGTATGCGGAGTTCCAGTTCTTGAGGGCTTCGAAGTATTCCAGCTTTGCCTTACGCAGGCTTACCAATGCGGTAAGCAGGTTTATCTGGGTTTCTCGGCCAACTTTAAAAGCTGCGTCGGTTAGATCGTAATTTTTTTGTGCCAGCTCTACGGAACGTTTCTTCATGTCGATTTGCTGACGTGCGTTTCCGAGGGTGCTGAGGCAGGATTCAATCTGCAGGCGGAATCCGCGTTCTGCCTGGTCCTTGAGAATCTGGGTGGAACGCAAGTCGGATTTTGCCTGGGCAACCTTTTCGGTGGTCTGCTTACCATTGAAGAGGTTCATGGTGACGGCAAGAGCGATATACTTGTTGATGTTCTTGTCCCAGTTAGGTGCATCCCACTTGTAGAATTCATTCTGCTTGTTTGAATATTCTACACCGCCCACAAGTACAACGGTAGGCTTGAAACTGCCTTCTTCGATGTCAACCAACTTGGTGTCGATTTCTTCCTTGGCGGCAAGCTGAGCCAGTTCCTTGCGGCGCTTCTTGACACCTTCCATGGAAAGGTCCGGCATAGGGGTCTTTTCGGGGTCGCGGAATTCACCAGTGAACTTTACTTCGGGATCATAGGGGAGGCCCATGATGTTGAGAATGCTGTTGCGTGCCACGATCTGAGTCTTCTTGAGGCCTTCGATACCCGACTTGAGGCCATCCAGTTCCAGCTGGGCGCGGACAACGTCCAGTTCTGTACCGAGGCCGCTCTGGTATGCCTGAGTGGCCAAATCCACGGCGTTCTGGAGGAGTTCCATGGTCTCTTCGGTGACGGCAACGGAACTATCCAGGAAAATGACGGTGTTGAAGGCTTCATCAACCTGGGCGCGGACGTCATTCTTGGTCTTTTCGAGGGTGATTTCGCTGGCGAGCTTTGCTGTCTTGGCAATTTCAATACCGGTACCCACCTTGCCGCCGGCGTAAAGAATCTGGGTGGCGGTGATGCCCAAACTGGACTGCCAACGGTATCCTTGAGCTTTCATGGCGGAAACAAGTCCGTCAATGCCGCCTGCGGCAGCCATATCATAGGCAGAGGGGGCGCCGTAATCGGGGTTTTGTGCCATTCCCTTCATGGCATCGGACATATCTGAACTTGCCTTGACGTCATCCAGGCCGAAAATTCGGGTCACTTTGGCAGAGAGATCGATGCTGGGGTATGCATTGCCGTAGCCTTCGCTAACTGCGGACTGAGTCTTTTTCAGGCTTTCTTCTGCAGATTTTACATCGGATGAGTTTTCAAGGGCCACCTTGATAGCTTCTTCGCGGGTATATACCTGTCCTGCGAACGTCTGAGCGGCCATGCTTAGGGCAATTGTCACAGCCATTGTGGCCGAAATAGCAAGTTGCTTAGACATAATTCTCCTGTTTAATTTTTTTACGTGCCAAATTTAGGAAAATGAGGGGGTGATTCAAGGGCTTTTTTCCCTAGGGTCTGTATGAACGGGCCATTTTGGCGTATGAATGAAGAAAAAAATGAAAGAACCCCCTTTTTTAGGGGGTTCTTTTACGTAAAATGTAAAATATTTTTGGCTCTTTTTTCCTCAAAAATGGTTGTAAATGAGGTAAAAAAGATGGAAAAATTACATCAAACCGGGGATTTTCATGCCGCCTGTAATGTCGGAAATGCTGGACTGGGTGGCTTCATCTTTTTTCTTGACAGCGGAGTTGATGGCAGCCATGAGCAGGTCTTCCAGGGCTTCCACGTCGTCCTTGTCTACGGCATCCGGGTTGATCTTGATCATGGTGACCACGCCCTTACCGTTCATGGCGATCTTGACCATACCACCACCGGCTTCTGCTTCGAAACTCTGGGCTTTAAGATCGCTCTGGGCCTTCATCATCTTGCTCTGCATCTTCTGAAGGTCTCTCAACATTTTGCTCATGTCCATAGTATTATTCCTTTCTTATGTTCAAAAATGCGTGTCTAAATTGACTTTTTTCTTTTTTTTATAAATGTTCGCAGTTAAAATATGCTGATTTTATACAAAAAGACGAAAAATTTGGGCAAACATAGTTTTTTTTAGTTGTCCTGCTCCGCCATTTCGAGGTCTTCTTCGGTCTGTTGCACGGTAACCTGGCGCTTGCTCTTGCGGGAATAGATTAGTTCCGCATTGAAAAGTTCCTTGAGGCGTTGGAGGCCCGGCTCCTTCTGGATATCCAGTTCATAGGGGGACATCTGGGCCTGCATTCGTTGGTGAAGTTCCTGGGCGTTGAGGGCACGGGTCTTCACGGAGAGTGCAACCGGGGTCTGTAGGCAATTTTCCAGAATCTGCTTTAGACGTTCCAGGTATTCCGGGTGTTCTTCCATCTGCTTGGGGCCCCAGGCGTCTTTACCGGCGTCGCCTACATAAGTCAGGGCGATGGGGAAGGGGGTTTCCTGGATGTTGCCCGTTTCAAGCACGGAATCGTTGAGGGCCACAGAAAAGGCGAAGTCTCCGTCATCGTTGATGCGGTTTCTGATGGAACCCCAGGCGGCAGCCACTTCGTAGCGGCTGTAGACGTCGCCGTAGTAACCTCCAGAGATGCCCCTTTCCATGGCGGCAAAGGGATTTTCGGCGGCTTGCTGGAGTGCCTTGGCTTCTTCCTGGGCGTCCAGCATATTCTGGACATCAGTTACTTTTTTTTTTAGCGCCTCTTGGTCAGCACTGGCCGAGGCGTTTGCGGGATCGTTGATGGCGGCAAGAGCTCGCCTCAAGTCGACGATTCTGTCGAGCCATGCCATTCGGGCGAATGTTGTTTCTACCAGAAGGCGGGGGTTGGTGCTGTAACGCAGTGTACCCTGGAGGTCGATCAGCATCTTGGAAATGCGGAGGATGTCTACGTTGCCAAGGCCGGGAACGGCGCTCTTGTACTTGGAGTACATTTCGTCGGAGACGTTCAGGGCGTCGGCGGTAAAGGCGTCCAGACGGGAGTACAGCAGGTTACGGAGGAACTTGCCGAAACCATCCAGCAGGGGAGTAAATTCGATACCGCGCTTGCAGGCGTCATCGACCATATGGAAGCAGGCCTTGAGGTCGTGGCTTTCGATGGCATTAATCAGCGTGAAGAACAGTTCTACAGGGGGAATGCCCAGAACGCTGCGTACGGCTTCGGCGGTCATTTCGCTGCCGGTAAAGGCGTAGGCCTGATCGAAGTAGGTGAGGCCGTCACGCATGGAACCGTCTGCCTTTTCGGCGAACACGTCAAGAGTTTCGTCGGAGGCGTTGATGTTTTCCTGTTCGCAAATGTAGCGCAGACGGCTGCGGACCTGTTCTACAGAAAGGCGCTTGAAGTCAAAACGCTGCACGCGGCTAAGAATAGTCTGGGGCACCTTGTTGACTTCGGTGGTGGCGAAGATAAAGATTACATGTTCAGGCGGTTCTTCAAGAGTCTTCAGCAAGGCGTTGAAGGCACCGGTAGAAAGCATGTGGACTTCGTCGATGATAAAAATCTTGTACTTGCCGATAACAGGCGGGTACTGCACTCGTTCGATCACGTCGCGGATATTGTCCACACCGGTATTGGAAGCGGCGTCGATTTCGAAAATATCCATGGGATTGCCGCCGGCAAAGTCCTTACAGCTGGGGCATTCGCCACAGGGGTGGAGCGGGTCGCCGCCGGTGCAGTTCAGAGTACGGGCGAGGATACGGGCACTGGTGGTCTTACCGACGCCGCGGGTTCCGGTAAACAGGAAAGCGTGGTGAAGACGGCCCCCTTCAATTGCATTCTGAAGGGTTTTTGCGATGTGTTCCTGACCGACCATGTCGGAGAAAGATTGCGGACGCCACTTACGGGCCATTGCTACGTATGCCATGGGCTGGAATATAGTAAAATAGTTTAAAGGGTAAAGTTTAAAGGGGACAGATTAAGGGGGGAGGGTGGAGCCTGCGGCTACTTTGAGGTTGTTAGGTCGCTCGCGGGGCTCGCTTTTTAGGTTTCAGACTCCAGGTTTCAGGCAACTGGTATGAGGTGCTAGAAGTGAGGGGTGAGATATGAGTTATCAGATACGAGTTATGAGTTATTATAATCGCGCCGGAGGCGCCTAGAGTCACCCTGAGGACGTTCAGGGTCTTATGCACTCATGAGATTCCGAAACAAGTTCGGAATGACAAACGCAAACACTCGTCAAAGCCATATCTCATAAATCCTTTTCACTATTCACCTTTCGCTGTTCACTATTTTATTGTATCTTTAGCAAAAACAAACGAGGTACTAATGAATCCGAATCTTGCTCTTTTGATCCTTTCCTGGCAGGTGGCTTGCCTTTTTCATGAAACTGAAACCGAAAAACTTTTGCCGGGTTCCGCCTCTGCAACTGAAGCCGAAAGCGATGAACTGGACAAGATTCATGACGAACTGACTCCGAACGTAAGTTGGGACGATTTCAATAACACCTATGGCAAGTTCCGCAACGCCAAGGATCGTATTGATGCCTGTGTGGCAGCCATCAAGGGTGAGTCCGAAGAATTTAAGCGTGCTGTGCTGAACGCCATGATCCGCGTGGCAGAAGCTTCTAACGAAGACGGAAACGCAAGCAACATTTCTCCCGAAGAAAAGGCCTTTATTGGCCAGGTGAAGGACGCCCTGGGAGTTTGATAGCTTAGAGCTTATAGTTTAAAGGTTAAAGTATAAAGGAAAAATCCTCGCAGTTGGACTGCGAGGATTTTTTGATGTTCAATCTTTTTTGAAGCCTGAAGCCTAAAGGTTAAAGTTTCTCTTTACGCTTTGACCTTTTCGCTTTCCGCTATCTCAGAACGATGTCGCCGTTAGCAACCAGCTTGTCGCGGAGCTTGTTGTGGGCCTTGTTCACTTCGTCGTCGGTCAAGGTGCGGTCCATGGTCTGGTAGGTCAGACTATAGACCATGTTCTTCTTGCCGGCTTCAATCTTTTCACCTTCGTAGATACTCTTGAGGGAAATCTTGGCAAGGTTCTTGGGATTGAGACCCTTGATGCGGGCGACGATTTCTTCGTGGGTGAGGCTCTTTGCCACTTCCAGGGAGATATCGCGGGTAGAAGGAACCTGACGACTGAAGGCCTGGAAGATAATCTTCTTGTGGCTTTCTTCAATCATCTTGTCCAGGTTAGCTTCCATCACATAGGTTTCGTAACCGATTTCGAAGGACTTGGCTAAAGACGGATGCAGGGCGCCCATGGTGCCGAGAACGGTCTTGCCGCAGACGATTTCGGTCTGCTTGCCCGGATGCATAAAGGCTTCCAACTTTTCGGGAACGCGGAATTCGACAACGAGACCGCAGCGCTTGAAGAAAGACTGAACCAGACCCTTGAAGGCGACAAAGTCAATCTGAGCGGGCTTGTCGTTCAGCGGGTTCACGTCGAATGCACCAGCAACGGTAAGGGCGATGAGGTTGGATTCGTCAAAGCCGTTGTCGCGGACGTCGGCACGTTCTCGCTTGAACTGACCCTTGGCTACTTCGAACAAGCGAACGGAGCCCGGACGGTTCTTTTCGTTTTCTGCAACGTTCTTCAGCAGGTTGGGCAACAGAGAAGTGGGAACGACGCCCAGTTCTTCGGAAAGGGGATTGAGAAGAGCTGCGGGCTTGGAACGACGGTCGTCGGATTCTGCGCCGAACAATGCTTCGGTACGAGCCTTGCTGGTAAAGCGCAAGTTCAAGCATTCATGGAGACCCATGGCACTCAGAGTTCTGCGGATCTTGCGGTTCATCACTTCCACAGCCGGCAGTTCGTTGGGCTGCATGGTGAACTTGGGCAGGCTGTAAGGAATGTTGTCGAAGCCTACGAGACGTGCCACTTCTTCAATAAGGTCAACTTCGCGTTCCAGGTCCGGACGGTTACCCGGAATTTCGAAGGTCATGGTTTCGCCGTTCTCTGCAGCCAGCTTCAGGTTGATGCTGGTGAGGTGCTTGCGGATCACGTCGGCAGCGATGTCCATGCCGATGATCTTTGCAACGCGGGAAACACGGAGGTCGATCTTGGTCAGTTCCTTCTGGTGGTCTTCGCCGGTGTATTCCACGCAACCCTTCAGGACCTTGCCGCCAGCCACTTCCTGGATCATGGCGCAAGCGTACTTGCTGTATTCGTCCTGGGTGGTGGTGTCGATGCCACGTTCGAAGCGGTAGCTGGAGTCGGAGCCGATGCCCAGGCGCTTGGCCTGCTTACGGACGATGGTGGGGTTGAAGTAGGCGCTTTCCAAGAGAACGTTCTTGGTGGTGTCCACAATTTCGGATTCTACGCCGCCCATGGTGCCGGCTACGGCTACGGGACGGTCGCCATCGCAGATGACCAGTTCGGCTTCAGTGAGTTCGTGGTCGGTGTGGTCGATGGTCTGAATCTTTTCGCCCTTCACGGCGCGGCGGACCTTGATTATGGAACCCTTCAGCTGGTCCATGTCGAAGCTATGGAGGGGCTGGCCCACGTCCATGAGGATGAAGTTGGTGATATCCACCACGTTGTTGATGGAGTTCATGCCAACGGTGTGCAAAAGCTTGGCGAGCCAGCTGGGGCTCTGCTTGACTTCAACGCCCTTGATGACGCGGGCGGTATAGCGGGAGCAACCGCAACCGGGGATAACTTCAACAGATGCTGCGGAGGATGCGGCTTCTGCTTCTTCAACCAGGTTGTAGGCCAGGGGCTTCAGTTCGCGACCGAACTTGGCTGCCAGTTCGCGGGCGACACCGCGGTGGCAAAGTGCGTCGGGGCGGTTGGGGGTGACGTTCAGTTCGAAGCAGACGTCGTACATGCCCAGGCTTACGAAAGGAGTGCCGGCGGGGATGGAGTCGTCCAGAACCATGATGCCACCGTGGTCGTCGGAAAGGCCGATTTCGTCTTCAGCGCAAATCATGCCGAAGCTTTCTACGCCGCGGATCTTGGACTTCTTCATCTTGAGGACGGAACCGTCGCTCATGGGAAGTTCTGCACCGATAGGAGCGAGAACTACGGTCTGGCCTGCTGTAACGTTAGGTGCGCCGCAAACCACCTGAACAACTTCCTTGCCGTTGTCGACTGTGGTGATGTGGAGGTGATCGCTGTCCGGATGGTTTTCGCAGGTGAGGACCTTTGCCACCACCAGCTTGTCGTAAACCTTACCCGGTTCTTCGATGCCTTCAACTTCCAAACCGATGGAAGTCAATGCCTTTTCGATTTCTGCCACAGATTCCGGCAGATCCACATGACGCTTCAGCCAACTTAAAGAAACTTTCATCTTTTATTCCTTTTTTAACTGCATCCTGTACTGCAATCTTTTTTAAAGACAGCAGGCTCTTGTGCAGCCCATAAATTACGCGGGACAATTTAGAAATAATAAAAGCCTCGGTCTTGGGACCGGGGTGTTAAAATGCGTTTTGACAGCGTTGGAGACTCTTTGGGGCTGGACCTAGGCGAACTTTAATGCGGGCAGGATTTCTTCGACGAATGCAGTAATCCAGTCGGGGTTTGCATTTAGGCAAGGAATACGCTTGAGTCGAGGACCGCCAGCACTGTAATAGATCTGAGACACCTCGTCATCAATTTCGTAGATGGTTTCCAGGTTGTCGGCGGTAAAAACTGGACTTACCACAACGACGGGTTTGTTTTGTTCGCCCAGCTGCTGCAAAGTCTCTGCCAGTGATGGCCCCAACCACTTTCCAGAGGGGAGCTTGCCGGGTTTGTACTTGCTTTGGTAAACCAGGTGGGCTTCTCCGCTGAATTTGTCGCCTGCAATTTCTGCGAGGCTTTGGCAAATGTTCTTGAAACTTTGTTCGCAATCGCTGCGGTAAGGGTCGCTTGCGTTTTCTACACGCCAACTTTGGATCGAATGGAATGACACAAGAAGGGTGTCTTCCTCTTCGATTTGCTCGCTAATGGTTTTTGCCACTTCTCGGGCCCAGGCTTCGTTTTGGCAGAAACCTGTGGCAGATAAAATCTTCCCCTTGAACTTGATTTTCCTGGCACAGTCCAATACGTTGTCGATGGCGGCCTGTGTGGTAACGCCAGATCGCTGCGGGTACAAAGGCAGCATGTGAACTGTGTCGACACCGTCTTTTTCAAGTTGCTTTAGGGTTTCGCTAATGGATGGAGTACAGCCGTATTGATAGGCGAGACGGATTGTGACGTAGTCTTCAACCTTGTGCTGTTCCAGTGCGTCCGATGCGACGAATTTCCTGCGGAGTGCCGTCAGAAATTCTTCAGAGTACGTTACCAGCGGCATTTCCTTGAAATCGTTGCTGTTAAACATCTGAAGGTATTTGTCGTAACTAGAAAATTTGCCCTTTGGCAAAATGACGAACTTTAATAGCAGCTTCCAAAATAAGCTCTTCTTGCCTATGGTATGCCAGTCTCCAAGAAACTGATGGAGATAAGTCTTGATGTCATCGACATCAAGATTGGCGGGGGAGCCTAATTGAACCAGAAGAAGAGCGGTTGACATTACCTGCGGCGGCTCTGCTGGAAGTTGTTTTCCTTGCGTTCGTAGGGCTTGCGCTTCAGCTGGTCTAGAACAGATTGCAGTTCCTTGGGCAGGGGGCAATCGAAAACTTTCTTTTCGCCCTGCCAGTCGAATTCCAGACGGCAACTGTGGAGGAATAGACGGTGCAGGCCCAGCTGCTTCTTGATTTCGCGATTCAGGGCGAAGTCGCCGTAGCGGGAGTCGCCCAGCAGGGGGTGACCGATGCTTGCGAAATGGGCGCGAATCTGGTGCATACGACCGGTTTCCAATTTAATCTTAACCAGGTCGAAACCGATGTAATGCTGCTTGACGCGGTAATGGGTGACGGCCTCCTTGGCGTCCTTGGAGTCTTCGCCAACTTTCATCTTGCTACCCTTGGCGGCGTCGGTGCGGGTCAGTTTTTCGCTGATGGTGCCGCGGTCCTTGGAAAGGTTGCCCTTGACCAGGGCGAAGTAATACTTGTCTACTTCGTGTTCGCGGATCATGCGGGTAAGTTCGCGGAGGGTGTCGCCGTGGAGGGCCACCATGATCATGCCGGAAGTTTCCTGGTCCAGTCGGTGGGCGATGGTGGGCTTGAAGTCCAGATCTTCCTTGCGGCCCCATTCCCACAGGTATTCCACCAGGCTTTCGCCGGGCTTGGTGCCGGAACCGGGCTGGCTTGCCAATCCCGAGGGCTTGTTCACGATCAGATAATCTTCGGTCTGGATGACGATGTCCAGTTCCTGAGCGCCCCAGTTGGACTGCTTCTCGGCGCCAGACATGTTCTTGCCCCAGGTGGATTTGTTCTTGGCGAAGCCTGTGACCGCAGATTTGTCGCGGTTTGCGCCTGCTGCGGAACCCGCTGCACCGGGGAAGGAAATGATGTTGGATTCGCCTGCCTCGTAGGCGGCTTCTACTTCGGCCTTGATCTGTGCGGACTGGGCGCGGCTCATGTCCTTTTCTTCTTCGGAAACGGACTTGAAGTTTTCATAGATGTTTACCAGATCGCCTTCCTGGAGCATCTGGTTTGCCTTGGCGACCACGCCATTGACGCGGACTTTCTTCTTGCGGATGACGGAGAAGAATACGGAGAGGGATTCCTCGGGGAAAGCCTTGCGGAGGAATCGGTCGAGACGCATATTTGCGAAGTTGCGGTCAATCTGGCGAGTTATCATGTTTTAGTGGTTAGTGATTAGTGGTTAGTGATTAGTGGTTAGTGATTGGTGATTAGTGGATGGTGAATTCCTTTCTACTGTCTACTAACCACTGTCTACTGTTTACTTCTTTTTGCGTAGTGGGCTAGGCGGATGCCATCGGCGGCGCTGGTGACGATTCCACCGGAGTAGCCGGCACCTTCACCAAGAACGTAAAGACCCTTGGTGTTGACGCTTTCTAAAGTTTCGTTATTGCGGGTGATGCGGAGGGGAGAACTGGTTCGAGTTTCCGGCGCCACAATCAAACCTTCTTCAATAAAGCCTGGAATCTTCTTGTCAAAATTCTGGAAGCCTTCTGCCAGGGATGCGCAGATGGTCTTGTCCATCCAATCCCACATATTGCTGTTTACCAGGCCGCAGGGGTATGTGGTCTTGGGCAGATTCTTGTCGACGCGTTTTGCCAAAAAGTTCTTGATGGTCTGGGCGGGAGCGGCGTAGTTCTTACCGCCAACGGCGTAGGCGTCGGCTTCAATTTTGCGCTGCAGGTCAAGACCGCCAAAGAGGGTGCCGGCAGTCTTGATATCGAAACCTTCTGCACCCGGTGTAATAGGAACTGCGATGGCGCCGTTGGCCAAAGGACCGTTTCGATGGCTGTAGCTCATGCCGTTGGTGGCGAGAGTGCCGGGTTCTGAAGCGCAGGGCACCAGGACACCACCGGGGCACATGCAGAAACTGTAGGCGGAACTGGTCTTGTTCAAGGTCGGCGTTGCCAAAAAATATTCTGCGGAACCGGTAAGCTTTGTATCGATGTCGCGACCCAGCTGGCGCATGTTGATAAGCATCTGCGGGTGTTCTACGCGAACGCCCATGGCGAACGCCTTGCTTTCGAGAGAGACTCCGCGAGCATGGAGCATTTCGTAAATGTGCCGTGCAGAATGACCTACGGCGAGAACCAAGGCCTCACAAGGCTGCCAATGGCTGGGGCAGATTTCTGCGAAGTCTGCAGAAGGAACTTCTCCCAAATTACGGCGGGACACGTCCCGCAGCTTGATGCCGCAAATCCGTCCGTCCTTGATTTCAATATCTTCCAGGGTGGTGCTGTAATGAATCTTGCCGCCCAGTCGTGCGATTTCGGCGCGAAGCTGACGTAACATCAAAACCAGTCGGTCCGTGCCGATGTGGGGCTTTGCAAAGGTGACTACGGATTCATCGACGCCGAAGGATACCATGTCCTTTAGTACCGCTTCAGAAAACAGGTTGCGACTGCGGGTGTTCAGTTTTCCATCACTGAAGGCACCTGCGCCACCTTCGCCATAGAGCACGTTGCTGTATGCATTGAATTTTCGGTCTACAAAGAAACGGCGGATATCCCTAAAACGTTCTTCTACCAGTTTGCCTTGTTCGTAGAGGTCCACAGAAAAACCCTTGCGAAGCAAGTGTAGGGCTGCCCACAATCCGCTGGGACCTGCACCGATCACATCCACATGGCCTGCCATGGGAACGGTGTTGCGTTGGGGATCATTTCCCAGGGATTCGGTTTCTCGTGTGGCGGCCACCAAGCCCTTGGCGTGATTGCCCGTGGCTCGCAACTGGCGCTTTACTTCAAAAATGACATTGTAAGACCACTTTGGGTCTCCCTTACGGCGGCTATCCAGAGAAAAACGTTCCACTTCCAGATTGAAGATTTCTTCGGGATGGATTCGCAATTCCCGGGCCAAAGCGGCTCGGTACTCACCCTTTTTGGCGAGGGCGACGGAAAGTTCTCTGTAGCGGTAAGTATACATCAACCCAAAGGTAGAAATTTACAGCGTACCTTCGTAAACCACAAGACGTTTTCCGTCGATGGTGACGGCCATGCCGCTTTCCAGAGCGTTGAAGGCACCCTTGGCTTGGGCGAGCCATACCAGGCGGGGGTTGATTAGAGGCAAGGTTTCTGCAGGAATTCTGCTTTCGCCGTCTACAATTACGCCGCGAACGTCTCGGAGTACGGGAATGTATTCTTCGGTCAGAGTGTTGCACAGCAAGATTTCGTTGCTGTCGCGACGCAGAAGCATGTAGGCTTCGGTGGGGGTCTTTGCGCGAAGGATACGGCCGTTGGCGCGGGCAATATCTGCAGAGGCGCAGCCGCCCTGTTCGCCCTTCACCAGTTCGTTACCCACGTGGAGGACTCGGATGGTGTTCACAATTTGTGCGCTAATGGGGTAGCCGGAAGCCATGACGATGCGGTCGGAAATGTGGACGGCTCCTGCGTCGTAGGCGCTCTTGATAGCGTTCTGCACCATGGAATCGGAGTCGTTTACTTCTTCGGCAAACAGAGGGAATACGCCCCAGTTCAAGAGGAGCTGGCGCTTGACCTGTGCGAAGGGAGTTACAGCAAGGATCGGCTGACTGGGACGGAACATGCTGATCATGCGGGCGGTGTTTCCGGTAAGCGTCGGCGTGATGAGGGCAGCGGCGTTCACTTCGCGGGCGGTCTGGTAGGCGTTCTGGGAAACGATGCGGCTCATGTCGCCCTGCAGATCCATTTCGAAGGATTCCCGCATCTTCTTGTAGTATTCGGGAGAATATTCTACGGTAACTGCAACGCGGACCAGAGTTTCTACCGCTTCGATGGGGTAGAGACCGTTGGCGGTTTCGCCGGAGAGCATCACGGCATCGGTACCGTCGAAAATAGCGTTAGCCACGTCGGTCAATTCCGCACGGGTGGGGCGGGGGTGCTGAATCATGGAGTCCAGCATCTGGGTGGCTGTAATGACGGGCTTGCCCAGCTGGCGGCAGACGCGGATGATGTGCTTCTGGGCCAGAGGAATTTTTTCGGTGGGCAGCTGAACGCCAAGGTCACCGCGGGCAATCATGATGCCGTCAGCCGTGGCGGCAATTTCGCGGATGTTGTTCAGACCTTCTTCGTTTTCAATCTTGGCGATAATCTTTGCCTTGGAATTGAGACTATCCAGATAGCGACGGATTTCCTGGACTTCGCTGGCGTAGCTTACGAAAGAGGCGGCGATAAAGTCTACGTCCTGTTCGGCACCGAACTTGATGTCGTTCTTGTCCTGTTCGCTCATGATGGGAAGGCCGGCGTGAAGACCGATCAGGTTCACGTTCTTCTTGCTTCCGATGGCTGCGGAATTCTTGGCGACGCACTTGACGGTAAAGCCGTCCGTTTCTTCTACGTCTAGTTCCAGGAGGCCGTCGGCAATAAGGATGCGGTGGCCGGGTTCAATCTTCTGGGGCAATTCCTTCCAGGAAAGGCTCAGCTTTGCCGGTTCGTTTTCGGTGGCGCCCTTGGTGAGGGTGTCGTCGACGGTTACCCAAACTTTGTCGCCCTTGTTGAACTGGATGACGGCATCACCCTCGGTATTGCCGGTGCGGATTTCGGGACCCTTGGTGTCCAACATCAAGGCGATGGGTCGCTTGAGGTTGGCAGAAACGCGCTTCACCCTGTCCATGGCATCCTTGTGGGATTCGTGGGAGCCGTGGGAGAAATTGAATCGGGCCACGTTCATGCCTGCGATAATCAGGCGGGAGACAACTTCGTCATCCTTGGTGGTGGGGCCCATGGAGCATACAATTTTCGTCTTGTGGGTGAACATTTTTCGCCTCTTTTTTTTTCGTCAGAAATCAAACTATTAATTTTCGGCGCCAATGATAAAAAATTTTAACACCTTCCCAAAGGGTAAAAGTGAACGTACTAAAAATGTATGAAAAAGGCGGGGCATAAGCCTCGCCTCTCAATGTTCTTTCTATACAGTATGCGGTACTTTTACGCTTACCGTATTAAAAAATGTAGTTCACGCGGATACCGCCGTAGATGTCGGTGTATTCATCGCGCTTGCTGTCGGGACGCAGATACATGGCCGTGCCGGCAAACCATTCGCTGCTCCAGTGCTTGGTGTGGTTCACCTTTACGTTCAGACCACCAAGAATATCCATTTCTGTTTCATCCTGTTCGCCATCGTCTTCCCAGGTGGTAAGCAGGTAGCGGAATTCTCCGTTGATGCCAAGCGTCAGGAACTTGTTCATGAGGGGAATCGTCATTTCTTCGTCGACATTGATTTCGGATTCCTTCATTTCGTCGCGAGTATAGTTCTTGAAGCGGGGGCGGACAATTAGGCTGTTCTGGAGAAGGTCTGTTTCCAGAGTCCATGAAAGGGGATAGGTGTGTTCCAGATAATCGGCGCCGCCGAAGTAATAACCCATCTTGCCCCAGGTAGAATCAGCGAGGTCCAGCAAGTTGGCAAGGCTATCCTTGTAGAATTTGGAATAGTCAGATCTGATAGAGAGGACTCCACCCACCTTGACAATGGATTTACCCTGTTTCAGGGATACATCTGCTGCCCAGGTATGTCTGAAAATTCTTTCCTGGAAATTGGAGGCCAGGTAGTCTTCAATGGCATAGCCGGTGTACTGAGCCCAACGTTCTGCGTCTACGGTTGTGGAATTTTCGTTGTCGGTCAGTTCAATAGTTTTCTTTCCCTTGCGAGGTGCAAACCAATCGTCTAGGAAAACTCCGTCCTTGTAGAACTGGTTCACCTGCAACTGGTAGGGACGATATTGAGTGCGGTATTCAAGATTGTAATTCAGTCTTGTAGAAATGTTGTTTGAGATCTTGAATGTGTTTTCTAGAGAGAAATTCTGGATGTACTTGGTTCTGTCGTTATCCAGTTCATGTTCTTCCTGCCAACTGTCGGATGCCTCGTCAAAGAATCCCCAACGGGTTCCTTCACCAAGGCCGAATAGGTTGGTGTTTCCGTGGTTGGCTGCGTTCTCTACGTTAATCTGGTAGGCGAAACCAAGAGTCCAGTAATCTCGGATTTCCTGTTCAATGCGGCCGCCGAATTCGCGGGTGTCGGAAAGCTGGTCTGGGGAACCTGCGCTGTAGAAGTCTTCGCCTACATACTTGACGTGAGCCGAGATAGTTGTCTTGTAGATGCTCCAGTCAAGAGAAGCGCCGATGGCGAAATTCTGACTGCCCCAGTTGAGGCCCATAACGCGGCTGTCTTCAATATCGCTGTCTTCTTCACGCTTGGCAAGTTTCGCATCGCGAATGAGGGTGCGCAAGGAGTCGCGCATCTGGCTGCGGGTGAGGGTGGTGTTGTCTCCGAAAATGTTGTAGAGTTCCTGGTCGCTGAGGGTGCGAATTCGGGATTCGTTGTTCATAAGCTGACGGAGAGTTCCCATGGAACTTACGTTCAGTCCTGCTTCGCTAAATACCTTGTTTGCTGCGCGTTCCTTGGCGACGTCGGCGGTGTCTGCGCGACCTACGGCCACAGAGCCATTCAGTTCAATGTCTCCAGGATAGAATAGCCAGTTTCCGTCGGCGTACATGGTGAAGGAAGTCTGCATCGGTTCGCCGGTGCTTCTGCTGGAACCGTCGCGGAGCAGCGGGTCTTCCATTTCGTCGTTGGCGTAAATGATTCCCACGGTGGCGTCGAAACGGCGTACGGGCGCCCACTTGAAGGAGGCGCCGTAGGCAAGACGCTGGGCCTGGAGTTCTCCATCTTCAATGTATTCTTTGTAAATAAGGGGGTGACGGTCATTCCAGGCGTAAGGGCGGCGGGCTTCGCCAAAGAAACCGCCCAGTTCAAAGAGGGGCATGTCTGCGTTGTTTCTGAGGAGCGACATGGTGTAGCCTACACCGAAGATGGGTAGGTTTGACATGTAGATGTCCCCCTGACTTTTCTGGAAGTCACCTAGAACTAAATGGTTGACTTGGTCTGTGTAGGAGAGGGTGACCGGGTTTGGTGAGAAGTGATTCCAGGAGTCTGCAGAGAGGTCTGCGTTAAATTCGATGGTTCGACCGTCTGGAGACTGCATCAGCAAGTAGGCGCTGGCTTCAGCACCGAATCCCGGAACCTGGAATGTATTTTCGTAGGACTTGCCGGTGATGACATGGTGGTAGTTTCCGCCCAGCATGACGTTACCGATGATGTTCCAGGACTTTGCGGTAGAATCCTGCAGGGCGGATTCCTTTTCGCGTGACTTGATTAGGTTTCCGATCTTTTCGTCGGGGTCGGTAATACGTTTCTTGATTCCGAAAATCTGCGGGTCTTCGGAAAGGGCTCCTGCAACAGTTCTGGAATCTACCGTAAAATCGTTGGCGTTGCCGGAAATGCTTTCTGAAACGGAATTGTCGAGAACGTCAGCGGCGCTTGCTCCCACGGTATTTTTCGATATGTCTGAATTTTTCAGGGTCAGATGGCTGTTGCCCATATCCAGAATACCATAGCCGTTTTCCTGGATGGTGGTTCCGCTAGCATCAATGTATCCCAGATTGGAATTGTAGATGGCTACGGTGTTCTTCTTGAAGACAACGTTGTCCAGGGAGGCCTCGCCGTAGTTGGATACATGGAGGGCTGCACCCTGGTTGTCGGTAAATTCGCAGTCCGTGATTTCTGCCTTGCCGTTACGGATATAAAGACCGCGACCTGTACTGTTCTTGATAGAACTTCCGTGGAGGTTCAGCCCTGTGTTTTCAATGACGACTCCGTTTTCTGCATCGGCAATGACTGCGTTACGCAACTCGGATCCGTTTTCGCCAGAAATTGTGATGCCCTTCCAATCGCCGGCCTTGGGTGTCCTGGCTGCGGATTTGAAAACGACTGCTTCGGTGCTGATGCCTGCAGCCACAATCTGACCTTCGACTTTCAGCTTGGAACCGGGAGTGAACTGGAGGATGACTCCCGGTTCGATGACCAGGGCCGAAGCCTTGTCTACAAGCAAGTCTCCAGTGACAAGATAAGGGGATTCGCTTGCTCGCAGAAAACCGCGGATGTTTCCGCTGATGGCGGTGCCCCGAAGAATGGGGGACTTCTGTGCTGGGGTCTGTTCTGTCTGGGCTGCGGTTTGAGCTTCTGCCTGAAGTTCAGTTTGTGCAGAGGAAAGGCTTGCTGTTAACGCGATTGCTGTAATAAGAACGTGTTTCATTAGCGAACCTCGTAAATCTTAGTTGCGTTCAAGGTCTCTCCGCTCTTCAGGAATACCTTGATCTTGATTTCGGTAGTCTTTCCTCGGATGATTCCTACCTGCCTGTCAAAAGCTGTTCCATGAAAATCGGTTTCGGTGAGAACGTCATCCTTTTCGCCGGACTGGCTAATGACAATGCGCTTGATAAACTGGGGATTGTTTTCGGGCAGCCCGTTAACCTTGAAACGGATCATCTGGTAAAAACGATTGGTGTGGTTCTGGGGCGGGCGCGGAACGCGGAGGCGGATCTTCTTCGGTCCTTCGACATCCAGGGTGGCATTAGTCTTGGGGAAACATCCCAAGGTCTTGCTAACCTTGCTTGTGTTGCCTGCCAGGTCTTCTGCAGTAAAGTTGTAGTTGTGGATGCCCTTGGTGGTCTTCAAGGTGTATTCACCGGAGTTTCCGTAAATCTGGTCGATGCCCTTGACTCCATCTACATAGGGGGTCAGTATGACCTGGTCACCTTCAGTATCCTTGATATTTAACTTGATAAAGCACTTGAGGGAATCGGTCCTTGTGATGCCGATGGTTGGAGAAATTGTATTGATGGTCTTGCTGTTCTTCTTGATGGCCAGCTTGAGTGTTGCCTTTTCGGTTCCGTATTTTTCAGAATTGTATTCCACTTCCACCAGTTCGCTGTTCCAGTTTTTCCAGGAGTCCTTGATGGATAGGTTGTAACGCAAGTGTCCATCGGGATTGCGCAGGAGCAGGTTGTCAGAAACCTTGCCATCGTGGGTTACCGTAAGGGTGGCATTGGGGTCGGACGGATCAAATCTTCCTTCGATGATGGTCGCAGACGGATCGCTAACGGTAAGGGGAGAGCTGGTGATGAGAGTCAAGGGCTCGTGGCCTGCCACAGAATCCCTGGGGGCGGAACTGACATAGTAAGTGGCCAAGTTTCCGCAGTCAAAGCTGGTCTTTCCCACTTGGCAGGTGACTGTAAATTTCTTCGGACCTTGCTGTTTCGGAGACCATTCCGGGGTGAAGGTGACGGAGCCTTCGTCGGAGTTCTGCATTTCGCCGCCGATACCGACCTTGATGCCCTGGGTGCACTGGCCCTGGATTTTTACGGAGTTTTCGCGGATGGTGTCCGGCAGAGCCTCGAATTCGCAACGCACGCCATCCTTCAATTTTTTCAGGGCTTCTGTACGGAGCTTGTCCAGTTCGCCGGCTTTCTTGAGCAGTTCCTCTTCCGTGATGGTGGAGTCGCCTGCCAGGCTGTCAATCTTGTCCAGGAAATCGGCGTCGGCTCCGGCGCTCAGGTCAATGACGACCAACTTGTCGCGGTGGGTGACAATGGCTTGATTTTCGTGGATGGATACGGCCTGAGTTCCCATGAACATGTCCATCTTACCAAAAATCAGGGCTGCAATGGGTGTCTGGCGTTCGCTAAGTCCTGTCAGACCGTAGGTTCCTCGGATAGCTGCCGTGGCGGTGCCCGTCTTGAACTTGAAATGACTTCCGCCATTCTGTTTCTGGACGTCGAACTTAATCTTGCCCGACTTGATTTCGGCGGTGATGTAATTCTTCCCGTCGTCTGTCATCACTTCGGTCATGGACACCAGGGAATTCTCTTCGATGGAAAAGTTACTTCCGTCGGGGAGGGCGATGATTGCCTGGGATTCCAGCAGGGTACGGATCAAGTCGCTCTGGTTGACCTTGTTTCCAACATTAAGGTCTTTCCAGTCTCCCTTGCCTTCCTTTTGGATCGTTACTTCGCCAATGCGGGAACGGACCTTGCCCGAGGCGGACTTGGCGGCGAAGGAGTTGGCTACCAGAAGGGCCAGGAATATCGCGATAACTCTAGAATAGCGTGAACACATATTGCCTCTCGTTCAAAGGGGTCTTCATGTCTTTTGGGGCAAATATAGCTTTAGGGGAAGATTCCTTTTTGTATCAAAAATAAAAGTTTGATGTATTCCGTGGACTAAAACCCCTTGGAGATTTGCTCTTTTGGCGAAAAAAGCTATATATATAGAAGTATTTCATAAAAGGATAGCACTATGGAAGTTGAAGAACTGACCGTTGCATTCAGCGACGAAGACTCTGGCGAAGAAGTCATCAAGGAATTGGGCAAGGAGATCCTCTCCAAGGGCGCATGGCCGACCGTCATGTTCCACTATCAGGAAAAGGATCCCAAGACCGGTGAATTCGGTGAACCTAAGGTTAGCCTCCGTCGTTATCGCAAGATGAACGGAAACTTCAAGGCCCAGGGTAAGTTCAAGATTACCGGCAAGGCCCAGGCTGAAGCTATCATCGAAGTTCTCAAGAAGTGGTACAACATCTAATGGACCCTGCTAGTTATAACATCGACTTTCTTACCGAAGGCGACATCGAGAAGTTCCCTTATCAGGACAAGTTTGAAAAGATGGCTCGCAAACTCCTGGCCGAAGAAGGCAAGGAGAAGGACGTCAATATCGTCATGTGTTCCGACGAATTCGTCCGCGAAATGAACAAGAATTACCGCGGTCTGGACAAGGTGACCGACGTGCTCTCCTTTGAATGGCATGCCGAGTTCCCCGGTGAACCCGAAATGCTGGGTGAAATCTACATCGCCCAGGAACAGGTCCGCAGACAGGCTCCGGAGTACGGCAACACTTTCTACGCCGAACTGAAGCGTGTCATTGTTCACGGCCTTTTGCACCTGTCCGGTTACGACCACATCAAGGCTGCCGACCGCAAGGTGATGCGCGCCCGCGAGTGCGAATTTCTTGGACTTGACCCCTACAAGGAGAAGGACTGATGGAATCTCCTGAAAGTTGGGCGATTGTTTTTTTAATCCTTTTCCTTTTTGTTTCCTTCTCTTTCTCGTTAATCAAGGCTGTGTTCAGTGGCATTTACGCCAAGCGTGATGCCAAGGACCGCGAAGGCCGTGAAGAGAAGGTGGCCGCCCTGGTGGAACTGGGCGGATTCAACGAGACCATTTCCATTGGCCGAATCTTCTGCAATGTGGGTAGCGGTGTCCTGGGATTCTATCTGTTCGAGATGCTCCCCTGGGCAAAGGACTTCTGGATTCTTGCGTTCCTGGCCTATATGGTGGTGGCCTGCATCTGCATTTATACCCTTACGGTTTTCTGCGCCAACGTTCTCGGAAACCTGAAACCCGACACCTTGGCCATTGTGCTGATCCCTCTGTTCAAGTGGATCCGCCTGCCCTTTGCGGTACCCGCAAAAATCTGCCACTGGATGTTTGTCAAGATCTTGAAGGTCATGGGTTACGATTCCAAACTCAGCTTCCTGCCCGAAGAACGCCGCGACGCTGTTCAGGCCGACTTGTCTGACGTCCAGGGCGACGATGGCGAAGGTCTGGAAAAAGAAGAACGTCAGATGATTCTGAACATCTTCGACTTTGTGGAAACTCCGGTTCGCGAAATCATGACTCCCCGCGTGGACATGTGCGCCATCGATGCCGATACCAGCCTGGAAGATTTGGTGAAGGTGCTGAACACCGAACGCCATTCCCGCTTGCCGGTGTATAAGGAAACCGTCGACAACATCGTAGGTATCCTTTCTAACCGCGATTTTTTGCAGTGGTACACCGAACATCACGAAACCGAAACTTTCGACATCATGAAGTTGGTGATGCCGCCGGTATTCGTGCCCTACCACAAGAAAATTGACGACATGCTGACCGACCTGCGAAAGACCGGTAACCAGCTGGCCATTGTGGTCGACGAATATGGTGGAACCGCGGGCCTTGTAACCCTGGAAGACATCCTTGAAGAAATCGTTGGCGAAATCCGCGACGAAGACGACGTGGATGAGGAACAGGACGTCCAGAAACTGAAGGACGGCCGCTACATCCTGGATCCGCTGATGACCCTGTCCGACCTGGAATACGAACTGGGCGTGGAACTGGAAGCTCCGGAAAATTCCCATGTGGAAACCCTTTCCGGCCTGATCCAGGCAACCCTCGGAATCATTCCCTCTCCTGGCGCCGAAGTGGTCATCAAGGGCTACACCTTCCGTGTGCTCAAGATGGAAGGCAACCGCATGGAAAAGGTTCTCATGATCCAGCCCGGCAAGAACAAGCCCAAGTCCGGTCCCCGTACGCAGGCCTTCCGCGTCACTTGATTTTGTTTGATTTGGGGACGCAGATCGAGTCCCGCAAACCTAAAAAAGAAGCCCGCCGAAGCGGGCTTCCTTGCGTTAAATTCGCGGTCTGTTTCGTCTGACGATCTAGGTTAAAGTTCGTCAACCGCTTCAGCACGGAGGTTCGTCACGATGTGGTCCTGGCGCTGGGGAGTGTTGTTTCCCATGTAATAGGCCAACATCTTGCCGAAGTTGGCGTCCGGCGGGAGAATCACGGTTTCCAGACGCATCTGGTCGCCAATGAACTGCCCGAATTCTTCGGGGCTGATTTCGCCCAGACCTTTGAATCGGGTGATTTCCAGACCAGTCTTGCCGATTTCCTTGGCGGCCTTGTCGCGTTCGGCTTCGTCATAGCAGTACTTGGTCACGTTCTTGTTACGCACGCGGAACAGCGGAGTCTGCAAGATGAACAGGTGCTTCTGTTCTACCAGTTCCGGGAAGAACTGCAGGAAGAAGGTCATGAGCAGCAGGCGGATATGCATACCGTCCACATCGGCATCGGTTGCGATAATCACCTTGTCGTAACGCAAGTCTTCAAGGCCATTTTCGATATCCAGAGCGCTCTGGAGCAGGTTGAATTCCTCGTTTTCGTAAACCACCTTCTTGGTAAGTCCGAAACAGTTCAAGGGCTTACCGCGGAGACTGAACACGGCCTGGGTCTGCACGTTGCGAGCCTTGGTGATGGAACCGGATGCAGAGTCACCTTCGGTGATAAAGATCATGGATTCCTTGTTCAGTGCGTTCTTCACGTCGGTCAGGTGGACCTTGCAGTCGCGAAGCTTCTTGTTGTGCAGGCTTGCCTTCTTGGCGCGTTCGTTGGCCAATTTCTTGATACCTGCAATTTCCTTGCGTTCGCGTTCGTTCTGGGTAATGCGATCCTGAAGGGCCTTTGCGGTTTCGGGATTCTTATGGAGGTAGTTGTCCAGTTCCTTGGAAACGTAATCCACGATCCAGGTACGGAGCTGAGCGCCTCCCGGAGAAACGGTGGTGCTGCCCAGTTTGGTCTTGGTCTGGGATTCGAACACCGGTTCCTGGATACGCACAGAAATGGCGCCGATAATGCAGTTGCGGACGTCAGACGGATCCAGATCCTTCTTGAAGAAGTCGCGGGCGCCCTTGACGATACCTTCGCGGAAAGCCTGCTGATGGGTACCGCCCTGGGTGGTATACTGGCCGTTCACGAAACTGTAATAATGTTCGCCATACTGGTTGCCATGGGTAAAGGCGATCTCAATGTCGGACTGCTTGAAATGGGCCACCGGATAACGGATAGAATCGTCTACGTGCTTCTGGAGCAAATCCAGGAGGCCGTTGGGGCTGACGTAGGTCTTGCCGTTCATGATGAGGGAAAGACCGTTGTTCAGGTAGGCATAGTTCCAGACCTTTTCTTCCATGTAGGCGGGAAGGAATCTGAAGTTCTTGAAAATATTGGCGTCCGGTTCGAAGAAAATTTCGGTACCGTTCTTTTCGGTGGTGTCCTTTTCCTTTTCTTCGCGGACAAGCACACCCTTGCTGAATTCTGCTTCCTTGACGCGGCCATCGCGGTAGCTCTTGACGATGAACTTGGTAGAGAGGGCGTTTACAGCCTTGGTACCCACGCCGTTCATACCTACAGACTTCTGGAAGGCGTCGGAATCGTACTTACCACCGGTATTGATCTTGCTGACGCAGTCGATGACCTTGCCCAGGGGGATGCCGCGGCCGAAGTCGCGGATGTGGGCGGAGTGATCTTCAATGTCGATAATGATCTTTTTACCGGCGCCCATGACGAATTCGTCGATGGAGTTGTCGATAATTTCCTTGACGAGAACGTAGATACCGTCGTCGGGGCTCTGGCCATCGCCCAGCTTGCCGATGTACATACCCGGACGTTCGCGGATGTGTTCGTTCCATTCCAGTGTTCTAATGCTGTCGTCTGTATACTTTGCTGCTGCCATAATCTTTAAATCAGAACGTTTAAGGTTAAAAAATCAGTTCAAAATGTCTATTTCAAAATGTCTATTTCAAAATTTTTCACAAAGATAAACTTTTTCGCTGACACTTTAGTGTCAAGATAGTTCTGCCCCTGCGAACTTTTCGGTCGACAATATAGTAAAAACGAAATGGGAACTGTTCAAAAGAGCAGTTCCTTGTCGCAAAAAAAAGGCCTGGCCCTGGGCCAAGCCTTTTCCATAAAAATTTGACCTTGTGGGTTAGACGCCCAGAGAAACTCTCATGAGCAGGCTGAAACCATGGAAAGTGTGGTTAATGGGTTCATAGGTGTTAAAGAAGTATTCACCATGAATCCAGGTGTTGAGACGTCTGTTACGATTCAGTAGGATGCCGCCACCAATGTGAGCCTGGAGGCCGTTGTCGCGGATTTCATCGCTGTTGTATTCGTAATCGATGTCAAAGGTTGTTGCAGACATACCCACGCCAATGTAGGGGGCAATCGGACCAGAGAGGATGGGGTAGTAGAAAGAGAAACCCCAGGCGATATAGTCTGTAGTGATGTCTTCGTACTTATCGTAATTATAGTAGTAGTAATCGCCGTTGTTAACCTTGTTATTTCTGTCGACTGTATTGACCTTGTGGCTGATGTTGAGGGTCAGCATGGTGATTGTGTACTTGGAATCGTACGCAAAGAAGAAATCGTAGGAGGTCAGGGGTTCGTAATCGGTGAATGCGTTGATTTCGTCACCGATGAACTTGGTCAGACCGAGACCGACACCGAAGTAGAGATTGGGAATGCGAGGCTTTTTGGCGGGTGCAGGTTCTGCGGCCGGAGCTGCTTCATAAACTGCGGGAGCCGGTGCTGCAACAGGCTGTGCGGCGGGCTGTTTTGCGGGGGCCTTTGCTACGGGCATGGGAGCCGGAGCAGCTGCGACTGGTTCTGCTGCCGGTTTGGGGGTAGGCTCGGCGACAGGCTCTGCAACCGGTTCGGCGGCAGGTTCTGCCTTGGCGACGGATTCAGCTGCGGGCTCAACGGCAGGTGCTGCAGCCTGATTTTCGGAACTCATGACTTCGGCCAGTTTTGCAAGGGCCTTGTCCATATTCTCTTCCTTGAGAATCTTGACCTGGTGATTCCAGACAGGCTTGTTTTCGGAATCCTGGATCTTGGCGCTGACCATGGTGGCCTGACCCAACTTGCTGACGTTGATGGAGGCTGTCTTCTGGCAACCTTCGGCAACAATCTGGTAGCTGCCCTGGCTGTCAACGTAGTTCTTGAAAAGGGAAGGAATACTAGCCTGGGTTTCGGCGGAAATGCCACTGGCTTCTACAGGAGAAAGGCAGAGAGGCTCTGCTGCGGAAATATATGCGGCAAGAGAAAAAAAGACAGGGATAAAAATTTTCTTATTCATACCGCAAAAGGTAAATAAAAATACGACGGAACGCATGGTTCCGCCGCATTTTCCGTTGTAAAAATGTGTGGTGTTAATCACATTTTTTCTGGGGTGTGGATTTTAACGGATTTGACGTCCTTTGAGATTGAAGTAGCGAGTAGATCCGTTAACATCGGTCTTTTTGATGTTTACGCTTCCCTTGCGAACAATCAGCTGGCTGCCAACTGTGTTTTTCGGGGAAATTTCGCGTTTCCTGGCGATACTGCTCACTTCAAAGTTGGCGGCAGAGGCTTTTTCGACGTCGAATACCTTGCCAGTAGAGGAAATTGCCTGGAGACCGTTGGCCAGGAAGGCGAAGGGGGCATTCCAGTTGATAGCCACTTCGTTACTGGCGTAGCTGCACTTGTTGTCGTAGAAGGATTTGGCGGGAGCGCTTTCATCGCGGTAGTCTACGTTGCCGCAGGACTTGATGTCGGTGGCGGCGGGGTTGGGACCGCCAGAAAGCATGCCGGGGACGGGGGCTTCAACGGTGTCAGCTGTGCTGGGACGATGGTGGGGGTGCATAACCTGGTTCACGCCATAGCCAGTCAGGTAAGACATATCCAGGGGGTTTCTTCCCATGAGGTAATCCAACAGACCTACTGCAGCATCCAGATACTTCTGTTCCTTGGTCAGGATGTAGGAGTAGATCAGGGCCATGCCCTTGTTGGCAGCGAAGCTATTGGAACCCCAGTTGAAATCCTTGCCGTCCATGGCGACGCCATAGCCGTTATCATTCAAAAGGTCAACGATCTTGTCTCCGAGACCCAAAACCTGAATTCTTGCAGAATCCACATCTGCCTTGTCAAAAATGGTGGGGTTGGTGGATACGGTGTAGGAAGTCAGCATAAAGGTGGTAGACCAGGTGGGCAGAGACGTTCTGGAATGGAACAGGGGGACTTCCTGGAACTTTGCCTTGATGGTTTCGTTCTTGCTGATTCGGAAAAGTTCGGCGGCGGCCCAGATTCGTTCGTCTGTAGCGGAGTTGTCGGAATAGGTTCCGGTGCCGACGCCCGAGGGCTGTACAAACTTTGCGTTAGGATTCAGTGTACCCCAGTAGTAAGCTTTTTCGGCGGCGCGAACGCACTTTTCTGCAAAAGCTTCGTCATAAGGTTTGTAGATGTCTGCTGCGAGAGCCATGACAGCTACGAAGTTCCAGGTAGCGGTGATGCTCTTGCCGATTGCGAAACGGACGGATTTGTCTTTTTCGGGCATGATTTCACCACAGAAATTCTTGGTGGTCAACTTGTGGAAAATACCGCCGTCGACATCCTGCATGGTCAGCATCCATTCAAGGTTCCAGCGGATTTCATCAAGAATGTCGGGAACGTCGTTCTTGCTTTCGGGAATGTTCAAATTCAGGGACTTGAAATAGTCTTCGTTCAGACGGTAAAGCTGAAGAAGGGTGTAGGTTGTGATGCCGGAGTTGACAATGTATTTGCCGTAGTCACCTGCGTCATACCATCCCTTGGCTCCATTAAAGGTGGAGATGTTGTCGATGATTCCTGTGGATTCGTGGTATCGAACAGCTGTGTCCGGGTGGCCTGCTGCGCGGGCGTACTTGCCGGCGAATTCTTCGGTCAGTTCGGTGGATGAACGCTGGAAGTAGAAGAACTTGAGGGCGGCCTTGCCGATTGCCTCATAGGCGTTATCGCTGACAATAATGGGGTAGCCTACGGCTTCATCGCCAATGTAGGCCTGGTAGGTGCCAGCCTTGGAAAGTTCGGAAAAATCTACAAGGGAGGCTGCTGTATCGCCTGCGGGTGCCCAAGGTGCCGCTGCAGGAACCTTTACGGACAGAGCCTTTGAACCGGAAGCGTCCTTGAAGGTAACTTCCATGCCTTCTGCGCCAACGACTGCAATTTGCTTGAGTCCCTTGGTCAAGAAGCCAATCTGGTTCTGGTGAACTGTTGCTGCCACAGCACTTTGGGCTGCTATAGTAGAGAACGCAGCGACAGTCAGGAATCTTGCGATACTTTTTTTGAAATTCATAAACCAATCCTCATGTTTGACTATAAAATTAAACAGAGCGAGGATTGTCTTGCTGAAATAATTGCACAAAAGTGTTTTCTGCTGAAAACACCCTAATGTGGAATGTTCTAGTATGTCTTACTTGGAAGAGAGTGCCTTATATAGGGCACGGATGGCATTGCCGCGGTGGCTGATGACTTTCTTTTCTTCAAGTTCCATCTGGGCGAAAGTTCTGGTTTCGCCATTGGGAACGAAGAGAGGGTCGTATCCAAAACCCATATCGCCTACGGGTGCATAATTGATGTTGCCTCGGCATTCGCCTTCATAAATCTTAGGCTCGGTCACGGAGAACTTTCCGTCTTCGCCCTTGATGACTTGCTGGTAGGAGAGGGCGCAGAAATAGCGGGCGGCGCGATCTTTGATTCCCTCAAGTTTTGCCATTAGTTTGTCATTGTTGGCGTTGTCATCGCCGTGACCGCCGGCATAGCGAGCACTGTAAATTCCCGGTTCGCCATTTAGTGCAAAAACTTCAAGACCGGAATCGTCGGCAAGAACGGTTGCTTCGATACCGCGGTCGGCGAGCCACTGGGCGGTAACGCTAGACTTGATGATGGCATTGGCGGCAAAGGAGTTTCCATCTTCTACGATATCCCCGTCAAAACCGATGTCCTTGAGAGTCTTGAATTCATAGTGGTCTGTTCCCAGGATGTGGGCGAAATCACGAATTTTACCTGCGCTGCCGGTAGCGATAACAAAAAGACTTTTCATGGGTGAGGTTCGGTTAAAGGTTGATGGGGAAGATTAGTAGTGTTCCGGTTTAAGGACAATGAGGATTGCGTCGACGACGATACCTACGCCGCAAAGACCTCCAGTGCAAAGCCAGAGGATTCCCGTCCAGATTTTTCCTTCGTAAAAACGGTGCAGTCCTAGATAGCCTAGTAAGATACAGAGGGCTAGAGCTATCCACTTGTTGTGTTCACCTTGTGCGGGCATAAGCATTCCTTTATTTACCGAGTTAAATATAGAAATTGTTCCTTTCCTGTAACACTTGGATATGTTTGATGTGTTACCCAAAGGAAATGAATTTTTAGAATCAAAAAAAATAAAGTCGGGCGGAGTTTTTTATATTCCCTAATGAATATGAAAAATTATACCGTTAAATGTTTTAAGGTCGGGGCCGTTCTCGCTGCATCGGCTTTTTCTTTTGGTTTGATGTCTTGTGCCGGAAGTAATTCCGGGGTCGATAAGAAGACTGAAATTGATTCTTCTGCAGAAATGGTTGCGCCTGTCATTCCGCTGCCGCCTCCTTCTTCACCGGTTGCCGTTTTCGAAATGAAAGTGGTTTCTGCAGACAAGCAGATTCGTGTGGTGGAAAAGCCCACCATGGCTGCCCTTGATTTTGCCGCCTATTTTAACAATCCTATCCGTTGGGCCGGTAAGGATGAAAAGCCTGAAAATTATACTGGTAAGATGGCTTCCGCCGAGCTGAAGGATTATCCGTTCCCCATGCTGGATTCTCTTTCTGCTTATGAACCGGCCGTTGTCGGTGGACGTGCTCCCATTTCTTGGGAACCTTTTGCCAAGTTGATGTATACCCAGTTGGGTAACGATTCCCTGAATGTAATTTTGAATTCCGTGGAAGCGGTCAAGTGGGACGAACCTGAAGTGTTCCGTGCCTTCCAGAATGTGAATCGCATGTGGGGTGTTCCCATGAGTGACGGTTCTGTGGAATGGTGGGTCGAGGTGATGCCTGCTTTCTGGACGGGTCGCAGTGTTTTCTATGGTAAGCTGAAGTACAAGTCTACTGGAGAGGCTGCTGAAATCCTGAATTACTATCTAACTGGTGAGATGAATGCGGATGATGCCATGAACTGGGCTCGCACTTTGTCTTCTTACTGGTATCCGACCTTGAATACAGATTTGGAACCGCATACGGCAGGTGCTCCCTGGGAAAATGGTAAACCCTTTGCCGTGATGCGTGGCAATCCAATGGGCACGCCTATGTGGATCGGCTTTGAAGTTCCTGCGTTCCGTATGAGTGATGAGGCGATTCGAGCTAAGCAGGTGGCTGATTCTCTGGCCAATTCCGGCGAAGTGATTCCGGTGGAACGTCACTTGGATACAACGTCTGCATTCCGCCTTGAAACTTTGAATGAAGTGAAGGGTTCCTGCCCGGCGAACGAAGCTACCGCAACATTCCGCAAGGCTCTGGCAGAACAGATGGCGAAACTGCCCAAGGAACAGAATGCCTGGGCCGAAGTAGATGCTAACGGCAAGAAGGTGGAGGGAGGTTTCCTCTGGTTCCGTCGCAATGCAAATTATCTGCTGGCTGACAAGATTAGTGCCCAGGATTCTCTCCATAATCCGCTGCCCCGAATGGTAGAATTGAAGCAGTATCTGGATTCTCTTGGTATCCAATTGTTGGTTGTTCCAGTTCCGGTGAAAGAAGAAATCTATGGTGAAAAGCTTGTGCCGGGGACTGCTGCTGACTTGTGCGTCAATCCTGAAGGTCGAGCCTTTACTCAGGAACTTCTGGAAGCGGGTATCGATGTGCTGGATATTTATCCGGCACTTATGTCGGCAAAGGCTGGCGATGAACCGCCTCATTTCAGCTACCAGCGCTACGATACCCACTGGGCCTTGCCGGGTGAACTTGCTGCCATGGAACTTTTGGCCGGCCGCGTGACGCAGTATAGCTGGTACGCAGAGACGGGGGCTCAGCCTGGTTCCCTGAATTTGCAGGAAACGACCACCTTGCGTGAAGGTGATCTGGTGGCTCATTTGCCGGATGCAGAAAAAGCAAAGTATCCTGCGGATACCTTGAACGTGATGAAGGTTTATAAGGGAACTGAAACTTATAAGGGTGGTAAGAATGCTCCTATTCTTTTGATGGGGGATTCTTTTACGGGTGTGTTTGAAAGTGTGGATCAGAAGAGTGGTGGACCGGGTTCCTTGCTGGCTTATGCAACAGGTTTGGATGTACAGGTGCTTACCAGTTGGGGCGGTGGCCCTGGCGTGCGCAGCCGTATGATGAAGATGAAGAAGGATATGCAAAGCAAGAGACTCGTTGTCTACATGATGACAGCAAGAGACCTCTGGCAATCCCCCATGGAGTGGGACGCGCTTCGGTGATGATTAGTTTTGCTCCGGGCGATGCGTTTCGGTTGGGTGAAAACGTATGAAAAAGTCGAAATACATCTTTAAGCTGTTTGTTCCTGGAACTTTGTTTGTTCTGGGGGGTATTGGGTTGTATTGGCTTTGGGGTGGTCAGGGTGGAAATCCTAGCTACTTGGAAATGGCTTGTGGCTTTGAGGGTCGCTCTGTGGATTGCGCTGATTCTACGGATGATTGGCGAAGGGGGCTTGCGTTTTACGACAGTTCCCTTGCAGCTTCGGGTGATACCTTAGGTTCCCTAAAAAAATTGCTCTGGAATTTCTGGGATATAAAATTTGCCGGGGCGGGGGAGGCTGCGGTATCGGAAGGTTCCATTTTACCGTTGAAGGTTCTTGATGCGAAAACCTCGGGTTGTATGGGATTGGCCTGGCTTGCCATGATGGTGGCTGAGGCTCGTGAAATCAATCTTTCTGCAATTCTCTTGCCGGGGCATGTTTTTTTACGCTATGGCTCAGTAAACCTGGAACCTAATCGCCAGGGGTATTCCTACACGGATGACGAATACCGTGAAAAATACAAGTCTGGACCATGGACGGGTTTTGAATTTAAACCGTTGACATCCTCCCAGTTCATGGGGCTTGCCGCCTTTAACATGGGCAATCTGTATTTAAAAGATGATGTACATCACGCTCTGATTTGGTATCGGGTTGCAGAACAGTTTTTTCCTGATTATGAAGGCATAAAGGTAAACCAGCAGGTTGCAAAGAATAGTCTTTAATTTTATAAATTTGGTTGTCTAACCAGGACTATTTATGCCTAAACATCTCAAAAAATATTTGACATCGTTCTTTGCTTTGGGAATGGTATTTTGTTCTCTTTCGTGCTCCGATTCTGAACCGGAGGCGAAGATTGTGATGCCGGAGTATCTTCAGCCTGTAATGGATAGGGATTCTGTCGAAGGTATGCTCCGGATTCTTGCCGCAGGGCACTCAACCTTCTTGGGCTCGGAATATGGTAAGGTCAATGAACGCCCCGTGATGAAGGTGGAATTCGATTACAATTTTTCTGTGGGACGACATGAGGTAACCTGTAAGGAATTTAACGAACTGAAACTGGTGCAGATTCCTTGCGACAACGATAGTCTGCCTGCAACCAATGTTACCTTCTATGATGCGGTTCTCTTTGCCAATGGCAAAAGCGTCAAGGATCATAGGGATACAGCCTATTCCTACACGAAGGCTGTTTTTGACACAGAAGGACATTGCACTGATTTAGAGGGTTTTGTCTTCAGGCCAGAAACCGATGGCTACCGTTTGCCAACGGAAGCGGAATGGGTCCTGGTGGCCTCTACGGGTTGGAATCCTGATTTGTCTTGGAATGCCGGCAATTCTGACTATGTACTGCATCCTGTGTGTTCCGTGAAAAAGACAGGAAATACCCTGTCTAGGAAAGCCGTTAAAGAAGAATTGATGCTTTGCGATATGGCAGGTAATGCCATGGAGTGGGTGAATGACTGGCTTGGTTATTTCAAGGATACTACGATTTTAAATTATACGGGAGCTCCTGATGGAGGCTCTCTTGGTGAACGTGTTGTAAAGGGTGGAAGCTATCGTAATGATTTAACATCCTTGAATGTGTATTCTCGTGGCGATATCTATACGGTGACTTCTTCGACTAGGGCGGACTATGTGGGATTTAGACTGGCTTATGGTAAAATCGCCAACGCAACATGGTTGTCTTCTGATGGCTCCGCCAACGGGAGCCGCGTACTTTCTCTAGTTAGCTCGTCTACCATGCAGTCCCTGGTGGGAACATTTTCTGCAAAGCTTGCTTTCCGAAACAATGTATCTGGAAACTTGAGCTTTGTGAATTATGCCAGTGGCCGTTCTACCGTTAGGGAAATCCATGATACACTGTCGGTTTATCATCCGGATATTTCCCCTGATGGTTCCAAGGTGGCCTTCTGTACCAAGTCGGAAGGAGTTAGCGGCCGTTCTGAACTTTATGTGCGTAATTTAGATGTGTCTGGTTTCGGTCTGGTTAAACTTGATGTTGAAAGTGCCGCTATACCTCGCTGGCGTGTTACCGAAGATGGGGATACGACGATTGTATATGTGACGGATGCTGGCAACAATAAAAATGATGATTCCTTTAAAGCAACTTCTACATGGCAGGTTTCTTTTGCAAACGGCAAGTTCGGTACTCCCAAGAAACTGTTTGATGGAGCCTATCATGGCGGTGTTAACGAAAAGTTGGCTGTAACCGGTGCTCGTTTGCTCCGTGCAAAAGTTGCCCGTAAGGGGGAAACCCTGGCTTCTTCCGCAAAGGATGAAGTATGGTACAATGGTGAACAGGCCTGTAACGTTTCCTTGTCTAAAGATGGCTCTGCAAGAACCTTATTCCTTGATTTTGGTGGAAAGACTGGTGCTGACTTTGTAGGCGAAAAATACAGAACTCACCAGCGCCTGCTGATTGCCGATGAGTCTGGCAAACTGGTACAGTCTGTTGCCGCTCCCGAAAACTATACCTTTGATCATAGCGAATGGGCTCTAAGAAACAATTGGAGCGACAAGGAAAATTTTGCTGTAGCTACTCTTACCGATTTGGAAGGTTCTCATGTTAGAATTGCCTTGATTAATCTTGCTGACAGTAGCGTGGTTGAACTGATTGAAGGTGATGACCTTTGGCATCCTAGTCTGTGGATTAAGCACAGCGGTCACGCAGGAGGAGAGTCTACGATTGATTGGGATAGTGCTGGCGTCTACCTCGGAGATGGCCATAATCTTGAACAGGCTCGCTATAGAATCAAGATTCAGAAGTTCTGGGAACAGTTAGACCGTACAGAAGTCCTGATGGTCGGAAGTTCTCGCAGTGAAATGGGCTTGAATCCCGACCTCTATCCGGAATGGAATATGCTGAATGTGGCTGTGTCGGGTATTGACGGTCATCGAGACTTGAATTTTATCCGAAACTACGCCTTGAAGCATGCAGACCGTTTGAAGGCTATTGTATTCTCTGTCGATTTGGATAACTGGCGTGGTGTCGAAGATCACTGGGCTTTGATTAGAGATTTTGTGCCTGGGTATATTTATGACGAAAACCACAATCATTGGGAAGATGGAATTCCAGAAGGCTTTGTTGATGCGGTTCGTGAAGCCTATCCTGCAGAAGATGAACTCGTGGAACAGTTTAGTGAACGCGGAAATATTTGGTCTGCTTCTCGCGGCTGGAATTCTGATCCGGTTGACGTCCTGTTTGACTCTGTCTTTACCGATAAACAGCTGGAATTCCTGGATAGTTGCTTGCAGGAAGTGGAAGCTCTGACTGATATTGCTGCAGAAAAAGGCATTTATCTTATAGGTATAATTTTCCCGCAGGCACCCCAATATGCCAATACCGGTAGCTTTGGTGTTTATGGCCTACAACGCAGTATCGCTGTTGAAAAAATCCAGTGGCTGAATGATTTGGCCAAGCGAAAGAAACATTTTATCCTGATGGATGAATACAAGATGGGTTACCATAACTACGCTGATGAAATGGCCTATAATCGTGACCATTTAAGTAGTGTGGGTGCCGAATACATAACAACCCGCCTTGTTGATGTGTTGAAAGGACTTAAGTAATGAAACGTGTATTTAGCCTTGCCTTGTGCATGATGGTCTTGCTTTTCTGGGGCTGTTCGGATTCTGCTAGCAGCTCTACGGAAGAAGGCTATATGCCAAAGGGAATGGTGTATTTTGATCCTGCCGCAGAATTTGACAACTTCCTTGGAACCGATGATGAAGATGCCAAGGAAAATGAAAAGACCAAGATGCGGGTCCTTTTCAACTACAGTTTCTACATGGATAAGCATGAGGTTACTTGTGGCGATTACAAGAAGTTGGCCAAGGGCGAAAAGTGGGGGAAGTTCGTTTCCTGTTCAAAAGAAAATTTGCCTGTGACGAACGTGACCTTCTATGATGCGGTTCTATATGCGAATGCCTTGAGTAAGCAAGAGAAGTTGGATACGGTTTATTCCTATACGGGAATGACTTTTGATTCCGACGGAAACTGCACTAACCTGGAAGGCTTCGTCTATAAAATGGAAAATGTGGGCTTCCGTTTGCCCACTGAAGCGGAATGGGCTTTTGCCGCAAAGACAAATTGGCTCCCGAAGAAAAGCTGGAATAGCGACAATTCTGATTATGAAGTTCATGAAGTCTGCACTACCGGCGATGATTTGAATGTGTGCGATCTGGCCGGTAACGTTGCGGAATGGGTGAACGACTGGCTGGGAAAATTTGCCGATACTACAGTGTATAACTTTGTGGGGGCGCTGAACGGCGGCTCCCTTGGTGAACGCATTATCAAGGGGGGGAGCTATCAGAATTCTCCCAAGTCCATGCATGTCTACAGCAGGGGAGACGTTTATACCGTAACATCTTCAACGAAGGCCGATTATGTGGGCTTCCGACTTGTCTATGGTCCCTTCCTTTCTGCGGTATGGTTGAGCAGTGATGGTACCATTAGTTGCAATCGCGTAGGTTCCGTTATTGACTATAACACCATATACCGCCTTTCAAAAAGTTATAAGGGAAAGCTTGCCTTTAGAGACGATATGACGGGAAATCTCGCCTATGTGGACTATTCTAACGGCTTCTTGAATGCTTATGAGTTTGATGATTCCGTTTCGGTCTATCATCCGGAAATTTCTCCTGACGGTCGATATGTCGCTTATTGTACAGGATTGGAAGGCGTAAGTGGAAAGTCTAACCTTTTTGTTAGAAACCTTGAAACTTATAAACGTTATAAGCTGGATAGCGATCATGCCGCAATTCCCAGATGGCGAGTTCTGGATAACGGAGATACCGTAATCGTTTATGTATCCGATGCTGGTAATAATAAAAACGAATCTGACTTTGAGAAAAAAAGCACTTGGCAGGTAACTTTCTCGAATAACCGTTTTGGAACTCCGAAGAAACTCTTTAACGGAGCCTATCATGGGGGCGTCAGCAACAACAATAAGTTTGCTGTGACGGGGGCCCGCCTGCTTAGAGCTCGTGTGGGTGGGGCGGATACGGTCTGGTATAATGGTGAACAGGCCTGCAACGTGTCGCTATCCCATGATGTTTGCAAGAGGACTTTGTTCCTGGATTTCGGTGGAAAGACAGGCAAGGAATTTGTTGGCGATGATTACAAGACCCACGAACGTATTCTTGTGGCCGATAGTACGGGCAAGCTCATTCAATCCGTAAAGGCTCCCGAAGGATTTTCTTTTGACCATAGCGAGTGGGTTCAGAATCGCAATCCTAATGAATGTTCTAACCTGATTGTGGCTACCGTTACCAATTCCAACAATGCTCATCCTAAGATCGTGCTGGTAAACCTTTCTGACAGTAGCGTTATCGATGTGGCCGAAAGTGATGAGTTGTGGCATCCCAGTTTCTGGATTCAGCAACCGATAAAATTGGAAAACGAATCTGTCCTTGATCCCGATAGCGCGGGTGTCTATATGAAACCTAGCGACAGTCAAAGTGCGCTTCTGATGCGCTATAAGATGGAACTGATCTGGAAATATAGGGATTCCGCCGAGGTTGTTATTGTTGGCTCGTCTAGACCTTTGGATGGTGTGTCTCCGAACAAGATGAAAGATGATTTCTTTTCTATCAATATTGCGCAGACGCCAAGCTCCATTTATACCATTAGGGATTTGCTGCACAAGTATGTGTTCAACCATGTGAAGAACATGAAATATATCGTCCTGTCGCTGGATATTGATTTCTGGCATAAGGTCGATGGTGCTGACGGTGATAACTTCTTTGACTCTTATTACAAGAACTATCCTGGTTATGTGTACGATGAAAATCACGATTATTGGAAGGATGGATATCCTGAAGGTCTTGCGGAATATACTGAAGACGGACCTGGTGTGTTGTCCGGTTCAGATTATAAGGTGGATTATGGACGTTACTGCAAGGCGAAATGCAAATCCTGGGGCAAGAATCCCGAGGTCCTGTTTGACTCCACATATTTAGATGATCATCCCGCATTGCTCGACAGTAGCTTTAATACGTTAGTTTCCATTATCAAGGAAGCTAAGAAACGTGATATCTATGTGGTTGGCGTTTTGTTCCCGCAGAATCCGGCATACAAGAAAACAGGCGCTTACGGACGCTACGGCTTGCGTCGCAGTAAGGCCAAGAGCCTTATCAAGAAGATTGAGGCGCTGAGCGAAAAGTACCCGAATTTCGTGATGATGGATGAAAATAAGATGGGAAACCACGACTACGATGATGACATGGCTTCTGATGCAGACCACCTCTGCTATTATGGGGCTATGCGGATTACTAGCCGTATTGATTCCTTGCTTAAGACCTTGGAGTAGTCTTGCCTAGGATGCTTTCATTTATCTGTTTGACGGCAATTCTGGTTGCACTATTCCCGTTAACGGATACTGATATCTGGTGGCACCTGGCCTGTTCGCGAGAATGGGTGGTTACGTGGACTCCTGTTCGTGAACCTGTCGTAAATGTACATGAATACTTTCAGGCCGTTACGGGTTTTGTCTATGGTCTAGGTGGAGCCCCCTTGCTTGTATTTGCAAAGTCCTTGCTTTGGGGCTTGGTATTTTGGCTTTTCCTCCGCCCTTGCTATAAAACCTTAAGTTGGCTGGTGACGGTGTGCTTCGCCATTTTACTTTTTGTTTTCCGTTATCAGTTTGAAATCCGTCCTGTTGTATTCAGTCTTGTATTTCTAGGACTGTATTGGAATCTCCTTGAAAAAGTTTTTGATTCTGCCTGGGCCTTGAAAAAGAAAATGATGGTGTCGCTGCTGGTTCTCTTGGTACAGTGGCTATGGTGCAAATGCCAGGGATTGTACATTCTCGGCCCTCTCTTTGCATTCTATGTTCTTGTTTTCAGGGTTAAATGCTGGTGGCGTTCTCCATGGATTGCCTTTGTAATAGCAATGTTCTTGATGCCACTTCTTCATGCTGAAGGACTCCGGCTTTTCCTGTATCCGTTTGGACTTCTTGACCGGCTTTTAGGGCTTACGGAATCCGCCTCTATTTTTGCAAGTGAAATTGCCGAGAACAGGTCACCCTTCAAGATTCTTCTTGCCGGAGAATCTGTGGGAACTTCTGCACTTGTAATCTTGATGTCGCTGGCGGGAATTGCGATTAGCCTACGGAGTTCTTTTAAGTATCGCTTTTGCCTGCTTGTGGTTTCGGTTCTCGCTTTGACCGCTGAACGGAATTTCGTGCTGTTCCTGCCCGTGTTCATCTACAGTGTGGTTGTGGTGACTGCCGGAGTGAATCTGTGGATAAAGAGAATGACCGCCCATGGGCGGCAAGTCGTATGGGGCATTCTGTGTGCGGCATTGATGTTTGTCGCAGGGCTTTGGTGCCGTTCTCTAACAACGTACGATTGCTCGATGATTTCGTATCAGCGTGTGCCTGTGTTGGCGGCACAGTGGATGTCGATGCATCCTCATTTGGGAAGATTGTTTAATGATGACCGTGCTGGAGGGTATCTAGCCTTTATAAATCCTGCGGATTCAACGTACATCGACGGACGCTTTATTTTAAAGTCAGCGGATTTTTTTCAGCAGTATCTAAACTTTGCCGAAAATCCCCAGGAGTTTGTAACTCATGCGCAAATTCATAATATAGATAGGGCCGTTCTTCCCTTGCGATATTACGCCCGTTGGGAAAAGCTGATTAATTCCTTGATTCAGTCGGGTCGGTGGACTTGCGTTTATAACGATGAGTACTTTGCAGTACTAGATCGCGTCAACTAAACGGATTCCAGGTTACGTTCTTTTATCTGTATGCATTCCTGGATGCGAAAATGGCCGCCAGCGTTATGGTTTGACCCACGGCCGGCGACCTCTTCTCTCTCATAGAAAATTTGAGTTACTTGATGCTGATTGCCTTCATCTTGGAAACGGATCCAGACTTTACGCGAACCAGGTACTTACCTGCAGGGAATGCGGCAAGGGAAAGTTCGCCCTGCACGTTGTTGATGTCCATCAGCTTGTCACCCTTTGCGGTAAAGATTTCAACGTTGGCGGTAGCACCGGAAACGTTCAATGCCTTGCCCGAGAAGGTTACGTCAAAGTTTGCGCTGTGCAAACCATGGATTGCTTCTTCCGGATTGGGTTCCGGAATGGGGGCGGTGGCGCACCTGGTGTAAGTGGTGGGATTGGTTGACAGATATTCCTTGACCATTTGGCCGGAGGTGGTGTACTGCAGGCTGTTCCTGTTGGATCCGCTGCTGAATGCGGCGGTACCTTCTTCAACCTTGGAGGCACTCCAGTTTGCCCAGGAAAGTTTATTCTGATTCATCCAATTCTGCCAGCTGGTGTTGCGGCCGGTATCGGGATTGCCGCCGCCGTTTGCGTCGGCGGTTCCCCATTCAGACACGAATACGGACAGACCGGCGTTGATTGCCTGCTGGGCATTGGCGCCTTCGCAGGGGTCACCCCAGCTTGTCTGACCTTCCCAACAATGGGAATTGGCGTAATAGTGGAAGGTGTAGGCGATGTTTTCGCCGGTTACTTCGTTATTGATGGCTTCCTGCGGGTTTTGGTCATACTTTCTGTTGCCCACAAGAATCAGGTTGTCGGAATGTTGACGGATGGCGGAAACGACCTTGTCTGCGTAGTCCTTGATCACGCCCCAGGATGTTTCCTTGGGCTCGTTGTAAAGTTCGAAAATGACGTGGTCATACTGACCCCACTTCTGGGCCATTTCTGTGAAGAATTTTGTTGCGTTGTCCACTTCTTCGTGAGCCTGATGGGAATGCCAGTCGATAACGACATAGATGTCGTTCTTGATGGCTGCTTCTACCACGGTGTTCATAAGATTGGTCTGGAATTCGGCATCGGTTGCATAGCCGGTAATGTGCTTGGACTTGTCGTTGCCGCAACTTTCCGTTCCGTCCTTACATCCCCACCAGTCTTCGTTGGTTGTACCCATGGCGGCACGGACAATCTGGACGTTCATGTCGTTGACCATAGTGGCGATACCTTCGGGAGTCCAGAATTCGGTAGACTTCGCGACCATACTCCAGTAAAGGCTCATGCCGCGAACCTGTACTTCGGCACCGTCCTTGACGCCTTCGCAGGAACCGTAAATGCGGCCCTGACCGGCAGAATTCTTACCGGTGATGAGCTGGCCGTACTGGCTAACGGGACCCACGCGGGTGGGGGTGATTGTCTGAGCGGATGCCAGGCCAAAACCCAGGGTCATGGCGCAGGCGAGAGCGGGAATAGAAAACATCTTCATATAGCACACCTTTTTTTGTACTAAAATAAATTCAAAAGTTTAATTTGCGATTAATTGTAAGTGATTTATGTATACGGATGGAACCGATTGTGTTTCTCGTCAAGTTTTTGACCTTAAAAATGGGGAATGTCGGGTATAAAATGCTGATTTTTTTTAGAAAATAAGGTTGTGTTGCTATCTTTTGAGAGAAAAGTATAAGGCGCGAATTGAGGATTTTATGAAAGCAATGAAGTTTGTATTGCCCAGTCTGTTTGCAACTGCTATGGCTTTTGCCCAGCAGGGTGCTCCTACCGGAGCTGCCGTTGACCCCACCGCCGATGAACAGAAGGCTTTGGACGCCTTGAAGGGCAAGGTGGAAGGTGTAATCGCCTGGTCTACAAGTCGAGCAAATTCTCATCACGATATCTGGCTTATGAATGCCGACGGAACTGGCGCTCATGCCCTGACTGCTAGTGACAATGTGGACTGGTTCCCCAGAATTTCCCCCGATGGATCCAAGGTGCTCTTTAACCGCAGCAAGGGCGGTTGGGTTCCCGAAAACGATGCCAACTACCCCGAAAAGTGGGACCTCTGGATGGTAAATCTGGATGGAAGTGATGCCCATAAGGTGGTTGAGAATGCGACCTGGGGTACGTGGCGCCCTGATGGAAAGTCTATTGTGTTTAGTCGTGCAGGCAAGGTCTTTACCATGGATTTGGCTTCCAAGGCAGAAACTATGATCCTTGACGGCGAAGTCGCTTTTGACAAGTCTGGCGTAATTCTTCAGGAACCGAATATGAGTCCTGATGGAAAGCACTTGGCTATAACTCTTCGAGGCTCCATGCGCGAAACCGGCGTGTGGAATTTGGAAAAGGGTGGCTGGATCAAGTCTGGTGACGGTTGCCAGATTGACTGGAACTTTGATGGTTCTAAGCTTTATCGCGTGAATCCCACAGGTAATGGCGGTACTGCCGCTCCTAGCGAAATTTTGTGGTTCTCTGCCAAGGATGGCAAACAGGTTGAAAAGGTTGGCTTCTTCGGTATACCCAAGAATGTTCGTCTGATGGATTTGCCGGGTCGTCGCAGTCATGAATACTTCCCCAGAATTTCCCCTGATGGAAAGTGGCTTGTATGGGGTGCAACTGACAAGGGCCACGACCACGATATGTTCGACTACGAACTCTACATGTGGAAAATTGGCGAACCGGTGGAAACTGCGGCACGTATTACTTATCATTCCGGTAATGACCGCTGGCCGGATATCTGGCTGGGCAAGGTTCCTGTTAAGGCCGCGCCTGTTGCCGCCGTTGCTGATGTAAAGGCCCAGGCTGCCGCAGCCGTTGCAGGTGGTGCAAGCGATGCCAAGATGGATGAGCTGATCAAGGCTATCGACCGCCTGACAGATGCCGTGAACGCTCTGACCCGCACTCAGATGGACAAGAACATGGCCGCCGAAGGCGCTGAACACATTCCCGCAGGCGTCGCCGAGGCCAAGTAATGTTCTCCTCCCGCGTGTCATCCTGAACGAAGTGAAGGATCCAGCAAAATATGTTCTCTGAAAAGAAATTTCTCGCTACAAAGGAAACCTCCAAGTACAAGCGCTTGGCGGAACTTCTCCGCGTCATCATCCTCCAGCTGGGGGATGACGTTCCCCGCGCTCGGCGGGAATTTGAAACCTACGCCGGTTGGATGAAGCTTCCTGCAGAAGAAACTTTGGTGGGCAAGAACCAGGCTCAGATGATTGACCTGTACAAGACCTTCCGCACCCGCGCTGGCCTTGGCTTCGAAAGGGATGTCTACCTGGAGCAGGAACCAGGTGACCGCGAGGTTGCCAATGAAATGCCCATCCAGTTTGCGGTCCTGGTTCATAACCTCCGCAGTGCCTTTAATGTAGGCTCCATCATTCGAAGCACCGATTGCTTCGGCCTGGAAGGCGTTCATCTTTCCGGTTACAGCTGCAGTCCTGATCATGTGACTGTGAAAAGTGCCGCCCGCGGCTGCCAGGAATGGATTCCCATCAAGCGCTGGGAAGATCCCTTTGACTGCATCAACTGGCACAAGGAAAACGGTTACGAGATTATCGCCCTTGAAACTGGCGAAGACATTCCCGATATAAACAAAGTAACGTGGCCGGAAAAGGGCCTGATTATCTTGGGTAACGAAGAACTGGGAATCGCTCCCGAAATCATGGCCGCCACCACCATGAAGGTGACCATTCCCATGGCAGGTCGCAAGGCCAGCATGAACGTGGCTGGGGCATTCGCCATCATGGCCTTTAAAATCCGCTCGGACAAATCTGCATAAAAATAGAGGCTGTTCTTGAAGCTCTCTGAAATTTTTGCAAGGAAATGGAAATGAAAAAGATTTTTTTGACATGTGTTGTGCTGGCTTTGGGCCTTGTGGCCTGCGATGACAGTACTTCTGCGAATGGTTCGTCCGGGGATGAAAATCCCGCTGAAGAATCCTCCTCTAGTGTCATCCCGAGCGAAGTCGAGGGATCTAGCAGCTCAGTAACTTCCTCTAGTTCCGTGGAGTCCTCTTCGTCGGTTGTTAGCTCCTCTAGCGAGAAAAGTTCCTCTTCAGTTGCAAGTAGTTCCTCCGTAAAGAGCGGCAGCTCCGTTGCTGACAAGGCAAACTGGGCCTACCTGAATCCAAGTATTGACTACGGCGAGTTCACTGATGCCCGCGATGGCCAGGTGTACAAGACTATCGAGATCTGCGACAAGGAGAACAAGAACTGCCAGACCTGGATGGCCCAGAACCTGAACTATGCTTACACCGGAGTGGCTTTTGACAACGGCTATTATACCTCCGACTCCATCAGCTGGTGCTATGACGATGATCCAAGTAATTGCGCAACCTATGGTCGCCTATATACCTGGGCAGCCGCGGTTGACTCTGTTGCTATTTACAAGAATTACGGTGAGGAATGTGGCTATGGCAAGTCTTGTACCCGTTTCAGTGCCTCTGCATTGGCTACGGCGCCTGTTCGTGGCGTTTGCCCCAGCGGCTGGCACCTGCCGAGCAATGCTGAATGGGGTGCTCTCTATACGAATGTGGGCGGGGCCAGCTATGCCGGTCAGAAGCTGAAGGCGAACACCAGCCTGTGGACCTCTTATAGTGGAGTGACTAATGATGATTCTTTTGGATTCTCGGTTCTCCCTGCCGGTGGCCGCAACTACTACGGTTATTTCTACGGTCAAGGCGACTACGCCGACTTCTGGAGTTCTACTGATTACGAGTACAGCAGCAGCTATGCGTGGTACCAGAGCTTCCACTACAACAACGGCTACGCGGAACAGGACTACTACGGCAACTACGGCAAGAACAACGCGTTCTCCGTCCGTTGCCTTAAGGACTAAAGCGAAATCATAACCGAACCTGAGCGTAGGCGCTTTAGCGCCCTATTATCCTGACGAGAGAAGCTCGACAGGCGGTTGGCTAACACATGTGAATTTTTTGTAAAAAGTGTACTTGACTACCATTTTTACAAAATTTATATTTGAGGCATGATTAGGCGCCAAATCAAAGACTTCCTGTTAAAGTCTGCTTCGCAATACCCGGTCGTTCTGGTTCATGGCCCCAGGCAATCCGGGAAAACAACTCTTTGTCGCGACACTTTCGCCGACAAACCCTACATATCTCTAGAAAATCCTGACACCAGGGAACGGGCCTTACAGGATCCCCGGGGGTTCTTCAAAAGTATCCCCAATGGGGCCATTCTTGATGAAATTCAAAATGTTCCCCATTTGCTATCCTATATGCAGCAGATTGTCGATGAATCAAATCAAAAGGGTTTGTTCATTGTCACGGGCAGTAATAATTTTGCATTACAGCAAGCTGTGACTCAGACTCTTGCCGGTCGTGTCGCCATGCTTAAACTGCTGCCTTTTTCCCTGGACGAAATCAAGGAACTGAACGCAAGTGATTCCATCGACTGTCTTATTCTTTCGGGAGGGTACCCCCGCTATATAACGGAACGTCCAGACAGGTTCTTCTTTTACCAGAATTACATTTCAACTTATGTTGAGCGGGATGTTCGCCAGATTGTCAATATAAAGGATGCGGCTCTTTTTCATAGATTCCTTGTTCTTTGCGCTGGGCGAATCGGCTCCATATTGGATTACACGTCTCTTTCTAACGATTGCGGAATCAATGTTAGGACAGCGAAGGAATGGTTGTCGATTCTTGAAGCTTCGTTTATCGGTTTCACGTTAAATCCGTGGTACATGAATAGGACTAAACGCTTGATAAAATCGCCCAAGTTCTATTTCTACGATACTGGGCTTGCATGCGCCTTGCTTGGAATTACCGAAGAATCACAATTAAACCGCGATCCCTTGCGAGGCAATCTTTTTGAAAACCTTGTGATTCTTGAAAGAATGAAGCATTCGTTTAATTGCGCGGAGCAGAAAAATTTCTGGTATTATAGAACCAGTGACGGCAAGGAAATTGACCTTGTTGAAGAAACTGGAAGAATCTTGACTCCTTTTGAAATAAAGTCTTCGGAAACCTTCAATTCGGAATTCGTCAAAAATTTCGGAGTTTTTGAAAAGGAATATCCCGAAATGTGTGGCGAAAAAACTGTGGTTTATGCAGGCCACGAAAGTTTTGAATTCAAGGGCGTTCAAGTCAAAAATTTTAGATAAAAGTTTGCGTTCTAGTTTTCTCAAAAAAACACCCCTAAAAACACCCCAAAATGGGTGTTTTTTGCTTTAAAATGTCAGGTTTTTACAGCCCGCTTTGTAAGAAATTTCTATTTTTTATAGAGCATGCAAAATACCCCTAGAACACGAGTTCTCATCGTAAACGACGATGGGTTTAGGAGCGGCAATCTGCGCGCTCTTGCGGCTGCCTTGTCCAAGGTTGCCGATGTGTTCGTCTTTGCCCCCGAAACGGAGCAGAGCGGGGTTTCTCAGGCCTTTACCGTGCGTAGGGCTCTGAGGATTAAGGCCGTTCCCGCCGATGGTGATGCTCCGGTGGCTGCCGATGGATCTAGGAATTGGCCTTTCGGTTTTTATTCTGTGTCTGGAACTCCCGCTGACTGTGCCAAGTTTGCCCTTGGCCATTTCGCCAAGTTCGGGCTTTCCCAGGAACCGGAGGGTTGCCCGGGTGTAAGTTCTGCGGCAGGGGAGTTCGACGTCTGTTTCTCTGGCGTAAATGTGGGTGAAAATTCCGGCGTCTCGTCCTTGTATTCAGGTACGGTGGCTGGTGCCCGTGAAGCCGCCCTGTGGGGTGTTCCTGGCGTAGCTCTTTCCCTCCGCGGTTGTGGGGGAGACCTGCTGGAAACTGCCGTGGAATTTGCCGTTCGTGTGGTCAAGGATCGCCTGTTCGAGAATATCGCTCCCGGTACTTTCTGGAATGTGAACTTCCCCAAGGTAAAGCCTGCGGACTTCAAGGGCTTCAAGGCTGCGGTCATGACCCGCGAAATGTTTACGGACCATTATAGTCTGGTAGACGCAGAAGATGGCTCTGGCGACAAACTGTGGCTGCTGGATGGCGACAAGTTGTGGAATGAATCCCCTGTGGATAGTGATGACTATCTGTTGAACCAGGGTTATGCGACTATTACGCCCCACCGCATCAACCAGACCGCCTACGAAAGTTTGAAATTAATAGATGAGATGATAAATGAAAAATTAGCGGAGGGTGGCCAAGTTTAGGAGTGCTTTCCTAACCACTAACCACTAACCACTAATCACTAATTTGAGGATAAGTAATGTCTGAAGAAATGCTTCCAGGTACTCAGTTCAAGTCCTTGATTGAACAGGACATGCAGGACTGCTACCTCCGCTACTCCATGAGCGTGATTGTGGCTCGTGCTCTGCCCGATGCCCGTGACGGCTTTAAACCGGTGCATCGCCGCGTCATGTACAGTATGCATAAGCTGGGTGTGCTTCCCAATAAGCCCACCGTGAAGTCTGCCCGTATCGTGGGTGACGTGATCGGTAAGTACCACCCCCATGGCGACTCCGCTGTATACGAAACTCTGGTCCGTATGGCTCAGGACTTCTCCCTGCGCTATCCGCTGGTTTTCGGTCAGGGTAACTTCGGTTCTATCGATGGTGACGGCGCCGCTGCAATGCGTTATACCGAAGCCAAGATGAACAACCTGGGTGTTCTCATGCTGGAAGATCTTGAAAAAGATACCGTAGACATGGGTCCCAACTTCGATGAATCCTTGGAAGAGCCGAAGGTCCTGCCTTCTGCCATTCCCAACATGCTGGTGAACGGTACTACCGGTATTGCTGTGGGTATGGCCACCTCCATGGCACCCCATAACCTCCGTGAAATTGCAAACGCTATTCATGCTCAGGCAGTAAATCCCGACATTACGGGCGAAGAACTGCTGAACTATGTCAGCGGTCCGGACTTCCCTCTGGGTGGCATCATCTGCGGTCGCGCAGGTATCCGTGATGCATACCTCACTGGCCACGGCAAGGTCCGCCTCCGTGCCCGCACAGAAATTGAAACCGACAGCCGCGGCAAGCCCCGCATCATCGTGACGGAAATTCCGTACATGGTGAACAAGGCTGAACTCTGTAAGAAGATTGCTGAACTTGTAAAGGATAAGCGCGTCGACGGCATTACCGACATCCGCGATGAATCCAACAAGGAAGGTATCCGCGTCGTTATCGAACTCCGTAAGGATGCCGTTGCAGAAGTGGTTCAGAACAACTTGTTCAAGAATACCCAGCTGCAGACTACCTTCAGCATTTACAACCTGGCCCTGGTGAACAACCTGCCCAAGGTTCTGACCCTGAAGGACTTGATCCAGATTTATATCGACCATCGTCTTGATGTGATCACCCGCTCCACCCAGTTCGACTTGAAGAAGGCTGAAGCCCGTCTCCACATTATCGAAGGTCTGCGCATCGCTACTCAGAACATTGATGAAGTGGTGCAGATTATCAAGAGCAGCGCAACCACCGAAGCCGCAAAGAAGTCTTTGCAGGATCGCTTCAACTTGGATGAAATTCAGTCCCAGGCTATCGTGGACATGCGTCTTGCCCAGCTTACCGGCCTGAACCTGGAAAAGTTGGAAAACGAATACAACGAACTGATCGCTCTCGTTGCCGACTTGAAGGATATCCTGGAAAAGCGCGAACGTCGCATTGCCATTATGCTTGAAAAGCTGGATGCCGTTGTGGCTAAGTTCGGTGACGAACGCCGCACCTCCATCGAAGATGCTGTAGACGATTACGACTACGAAGACCTGATTGCCGAAGAAGAACAGGTAATTACCTTGAGTAAGGAAGGCTACATCAAGCGCCTGCCTATCGATACCTTCAAGGCTCAGTCTCGCGGCGGTAAGGGCGTTGTTGGCACCGGCCTCAAGGACGATGACGACGTGGACCAGATCTTTACTGCAAGCACCCATAGCTACCTGCTGGTGTTTACCAACAAGGGCCGTGCCTACTGGACCAAGGTTTATCGCCTGCCCGAAGGTAACCGCAACAGTAAGGGTCGCCCCATTATCAACTTCATTGGTCTTACCGAAGGCGAAAAGGTACAGGCTATTGTGCCCGTTCGTAAGTTCGGCGGTTACTTCTGCCTGGTATTCGCTACCAAGAAGGGTATCGTCAACAAGAAGGACCTCACCCTCTTCAGCCGTCCCCGTAAGGCTGGCGTCAATGCCATCAGCCTGGATGAAGACGATGAATTGGTGAAGGTACAGCTGGTGGGTATGTCTGCCGAAGAATTTAACGCCTCTCAGGAAGGTGACGACAATGATGAATCTGTAGAATCTCAGACTGCAGAGAATCAGGCCGCCCCTGAATCTGAAGATGGCGACGATACCGCTGCCCAGCCCATTGCCAAGGACCTCCTGATGCTTGCCACCAAGAATGGTCAGGCCGTAACGTTCCCCATTAGCTGCATGCGTTCCATGGGTCGTGGCACTCACGGCGTGAAGGGCATTACCCTGGCCGAAGGTGATGAAGTCATCTCCCTCATCTGGCTCAAGGAAGGCAACAAGATCGTGACCATTACCGAAAAGGGCTTTGGTAAGCGTTCTCAGCCCAGCTCCTACCGCGTGACCAAGCGCGGCAGCAAGGGCGTTCGCAACCTCAGTGCCGACGGTATGGAAAAGACCGGTTCTGCAGTATTCGTAGAAAGTGTTGCAGATGATTACGACTTGATCATTACCAGTAAGGAAGGCCAGGTCATCCGTATCGAAGCCGATTCTATCCGTCTTACCAATCGTAGCGCGATCGGCGTGAAGTGCATCCGCCTGAACGATGGCGACACCGTCCAGGATGCAACTGCTCTGCCTAGCGTCGAAGACATCGAACATGATTCCGCTGAAGCCAAGGAAACCTTCGATCACGTCGAAGGCGTTGAAGTGGATGACGATTCCGTTGTGAAGGATGATTCTCCGGAACAGCAGATTGGTGCTCCTTCTGAAGACTAGCGATAGTTTGTTTTAAATTATCGGTTAAAACTTTTAATCCCTGTTGCTTATTATTGCAACAGGGATTTTTTTACGGAACTCTATAAAGCCAACGTTCTTTTTGTTGATTTTTTTTTAGAAAAAAACTGTTTTTTACCTGTTGTAGCTGTTGTAGAAGGCTACAACGGAATTGATCCAGTAGTGCTTAACAACCGATGTAGAATAGTATAGATTAGAATAGAGTACAAATAACCCCCCGAGAGGATAAGTATGAGTATCAAAAAAGTTTTAACAACAGCCTTTGCCATGGCTGCAATTTCGTCATCCATTTCCTGGGGACAGACCGTTACCTGCTCCAATGGCACATCCCAGAAAATGGGTAGCGCCGGTGGCTATGATTACGAACTCTGGAGCCAGAATGGTGCCGGTTCCGCAACTATGAAGCTTAACGTAAGCGACGAAAATGGTGGTGCTTTCGAAGTTGAATGGCAGGGTACTATCAACATGTTAGCCCGTACCGGAAAGCGTTGGGGATCTAACTCCAGTGTTACCGTACAGAATGTGGGTAATATTACCTCTGAATTTGAAGTGGAATGGAGCTCCACCGACAACGTGAAGTATGTCAGTGTCTATGGCTGGGGCTATTACGACCAGGCGGACATTCCCAGTGGTTTCAGCAATGAAATTGAATACTACATTGTCCAGGATCGCGGAAGCTACAATCCTACCCAGGGCGGTAAAAAGTGGGGTTCTGCAACTATCGATGGTATTAGCTACGATTTCTATACTACCGACCGTATTCAGCAGCCTTCTCTTTCGGGTACCAGCACCTTTAAGCAGTATTGGTCCATCCCGTCGAATACTAGCCAGCATCGTACCAAGGGTACCATTTCTATTTCCAAGCACTTCAGCGAATGGGCTAAAGCTGGTATGAAGATGGGTAAGCTGTATGAAGTTGCTTCCATGAAAATTGAATCCTACACTGGAAATACGGGTACTGCAAAGGGTTATGCTAAAGTTAAGAAGAACCTGCTGAAAATCGGTGGCAGTGCCGATGAACTTGCCCTCAATGTAACTGCATCTCCGGCTGCTGCAGGTACTGTGACAAAGAGCCCCAGCGCTAACTATTATGCTCCCAAATCTACTGTACAGCTCACCGCCAAGGCCAACGAAGGTTGGAAGTTTGTGGGTTGGGAAGGTGGCGCTACTGGTTCTACCGAAACCATTTCTGTAACCATGGACAAGGAAAAGTCTGTGGTCGCCAAGTTTGAATTGGTTGGCGAAACCTCTGTGAACCTTCTTAAGGATGGTAATTTCCCTAGCGGCAGCGTGATTTCTACAAGCAACGATGCATCTTGGTTCCTGGGTCAGGGCACAAACTGGGGTGGCTCTGCTGCAAAGACTTCTGTTGCTGGTGGCACGGCTACGGTTGACGTTACCACTACTGGTAAAGAAACTTATATGCCGCAGCTTGTTCAGTACGGTGTGGCTCTTGATAAGGGCATGAAGTACAAGTTGTCCTTTAAGGCTAGCGCAGATGTTGCTCGCAAGATTGAAGTTTCTTTCCAGCAGTCCGTAGACCCCTGGGGTGCATACGCCACTAAGGAATTTGACATCACCACCACGGAAAAGGAATACGCATTTATCTTTGCTATGGAAGAAGATTCTGATGATGCCGCTCAGTTTGCCTTCAATTTGGGACAGGCTACAGGTGCAGTCAAGATTAGTGACGTCAAGCTGGTCTTCACCACTGCTGAACCGGGTTCCGAAAGTAAAAATGATTCTGGTACGACTTCTTTCGGTTCTATGGTTCAGGGTGTTCAGTTCGAACTGGCTGTGGGCAGCTTCCAGGTATTCGATATGCAGGGTAAGAGCCTGGGCTTGGTTGAAGTTGCTGCCGGTACCTCTCTGAAGGATGCCCTCAAGGCCAAGTTCCAGCAGAGTGGTGTCTACATGGTTCGCCAGGGCAATCGACTCCAGAAGGTTTCTGTCTCTCGCTAAGAAAGGCAAAAGGTTTCGTTACTCACTCAATTGCTCCTTACAAAACCTCTGTGATTAACGAAGAAACGTCCCGTGAATGCGGGACGTTTTTTATGTGTGCGTGATATATGAAAAATTCCCGAAAGATGAAGGAGGCTTTTTGGGAGCCTCTTCAAGGGCGGTTTTCGGGACTTGTTTTTTATTTCAGCAAATCTTCGGGAACGGCCTCCGCCATGGCCTTATAGGCTGCGGCGCTAGGATGCAGGTGGTCACCAGAGTCAAAGCCTGGGGCGAAACATTCTGGGCGGGCGGAATCGCGTACAGCGGCGTCAAAATCAACGCAACCGTCGAAATCCGCTGCGGTTCTCAGCCATTGGTTGAATGCGTTACGGATGGCGTCGCGGTTTTCGTTGTAGGTGCGCCAGCCGTAAATGGGGAGCAGTGTGCCGCTGTAAACTTTGAGACCTAGCTTGCGGGCGTGGGTGAGGTAGATTTCCTGAATGCCGCTAATCAGATCTTCTGCGGTAGGCATGTCGCTCCAGGGACGGAACTTATTGACTTCGACGCCCACGGGATGGATGATGTCGTTGATGCCATGCTGGATAATTACTGCAGAAGCTCCCGCTACGTTCAATTCGATGGGGAAGCGGGTGGCGCCCTTTAAACCGTAGGCGGCATAGGTGATGCAGTTGTATTCGCGGAGAATGCGGGTGCCGCTGACGGCGCGACGAATGACGGACACATTGCGGAAGCCTGCGTCCCATGCGCGCAGGGCGAGATAATCGGGCCAATCCTGGGCGGTAATGGAATCACCGTAGCAGACCAGGGCGTGGTTCTGTTCTTCGGTGAATACGTCGACGGTGTTCAGGAAGTAAAACCAGTTGGTGTTGCGGGTTAAATCGGCGGGAAGGTCGCGGTCCTTGGCGAAATTGCCGTAGCTGTACTTGCCATTGGAAAGAGGGCCCGTAATCAGGGTGCCTGCGTTCATTTGTGTGAAGTCTGCGAAGTGCATGCTGACTTCTATGGTTTCGCCGGCGGTAATGTCAAAGGCGATGGCGTCGCTTTCTACTTCGGTGCCGGGGGCCATGGTGATGGAGACCTTGCTATCAAAGGTGATGGCTGCGGGGGTGTAGGTCGTTGCGTTTGCGGTTTGCGGAACTTGCTTGGCGACGAATGCGCTTGTAATGGTGACGGGTTCAGTTCCTGTCAGATTGGAAAATCTGAAACGGATCTTACTTCCCGAAAAACAAATGCGGATGGGGTAGCGGAGGGTGATGTCCTTGGCGTATACCGCTGCAGTTCTGTCTGTGATAGAGGTGGCGTTACCCCAGGCGGCAACCCATTTGGTGAATGTGGACATTGACATAACCTTTTTTTAAAGTTAGCGTTCCTAACCTGATTTACCGGAATCCAAATTTAGCTAAAATGGGAAACTTTCTATCTTTGGTGTCATGGAGCTCCCGCAAAAAATGGGAGAGTGCATTATGAAGTTTTTTGTTACAGGTGTGGGTGGCCAGTTAGGTCACGATGTGATGAATGAATTGGCTAAGCGCGGTCATACCGGTGTCGGTACGGATATGGCTCCTGAATACAGTGGTGTGGCCGATGGAAGTGCCGTTACCACGATGCCCTACGTTCAGTTGGATATTACTGATGCCGCTGCCGTTGAAAAGGTGATTTCTGAAATCAAGCCCGACGCCGTGATTCATTGTGCTGCCTGGACTGCCGTGGATATGGCTGAAGATGACGCCAACGTGGCAAAGGTACGTGCGGTAAATGCCGGCGGTACCCAGAACATTGCCAACGCCTGTAAGAAGCTGGATTGCAAGATGACCTACATCAGCACAGACTATGTGTTCGATGGTCAAGGTTCTGAACCCTGGCAACCGGATTGCAAGGATTACAAGCCTCTGAATGTTTATGGTCAGACTAAGCTGGAAGGCGAACTTGCCGTTTCTAACACTCTGGAAAAGTACTTTATCGTTCGCATTGCCTGGGTCTTTGGCTTGAATGGCAAGAACTTCATCAAGACCATGATCAACGTGGGCAAGACTCACGATACCGTGCGCGTGGTGAACGACCAGATCGGTACTCCCACTTACACGTTTGACCTGGCCCGTCTGCTTATCGATATGAATGAATCTGAAAAGTACGGCTATTACCATGCTACCAACGAAGGCGGATTCATCAGCTGGTACGATTTTACCTGTGAAATTTACAAGCAGGCTGGCATGAGCACCAAGGTTGTTCCTGTGACTACTGCGGAATATGGTCTTTCTAAGGCGGCTCGACCCTTTAACAGCCGACTGGATAAGAGCAAGTTGCGTGAAGCTGGCTTTGAACCGCTGCCTACCTGGCAGGATGCCCTGAGCCGTTACCTAAAGGAAATTGCGGAATAAAATGAACGAAGAAAAAGAAACCTATCGCGAAGTAATGCCCGGTGAACTCCCCTGTGAATGCCCCGAATGCGACGGTGTCATGGTGGTGGATCCGGATAACAGCTACAAGTTCACCTGCGACAAGTGTGGACATATCAAAGATTAAAACCGGCGGTTTTAATCTTTGAATTACAAAGTACGAATTATGAGATAGGTGATCTTGGCTGGACCATGCCATAGGATTCTCGTAACTCATACTTCATAATTCATAATTGTTCTGATGGATCTTACTGCTTTAAAGATTGAGTACCCGGAGCTTCCCGTTGTTCAGAAACGGGAGGAGTTTTTTAAGCTACTTGAAAAACATCAGGTTGTGATCGTCAAGGCGGATACGGGATCCGGTAAGTCTACCCAGTTACCGAAATTCCTGCTGGAGTATTTAATCACCAAGGGTGGTGATTTCAAGATCGGCGTGACGGAACCTCGTCGCTTGGCGGCTATGTCTATTGCAGACCGCCTGCGTGAGGAACTGAAGGCGGATGAACTGGTCAGCACCAAGATCCGTTTCTGGGAACAGGGAACCAATGATGCTCCTATCAAGGTCATGACCGATGGTATCCTGCTTCAGGAATTCCGTCGCGACAGACTTTTTAAGCAGTACTCCGCCATCGTGATTGACGAAGCTCACGAACGCTCCTTGAACATCGATATCCTGCTGGGGATTTTCAAGTCGGTGCTGAAGGCGCGTCCCGAGTTTAAGCTGATTGTGGCTTCTGCCACCTTGGATGCGGCCCTCTTCGAGAAGTTCTATGATAACAGCTGTGTGCTGGAAGCGGAAGGCCGCACGTTCCCTGTAGAAGTGGAATATTACTTCCGGGATGCGGTGCAGAAGAGCAAACCGAGGGATGGTTTCCGCGGACCTTGGGATGATGACGACGATGATCGCCGTGATGCCTCTGGCAAGGGGGACTCCGGTCTCATAGAAGAAGCCCGCGATGCCATTCTGGATCTGGAAAGCCGCCATCGCGACCATCTGCTTTGCTTCTTGCCGACGGAACGTGATATTCAGGATTTGGCCAACGAATTGAAGCCGGATCTGGATGCCGCCAGCTTTGATATTTTGCCGCTGTATGGCCGCATGAGCCCCGATGAACAGCGCCGCATTTTCAAGAGTTCCAGCAAGACCCGTGTCGTTCTTGCCACAAACATTGCTGAAACTTCCCTGACGATTCCCGGTATCGCCTACGTGGTGGATACGGGTATGGCTCGAATTTCACGTTACAACGCCCAGTCCCGAATTCAGGGCTTGCCTGTGGAAGAGGTTTCCAAGGCTAGCGCCCGTCAGCGTACAGGTCGTGCGGGCCGTGTGAAGCCCGGTGTCTGCATTCGACTTTATTCTCCCGAGAATTTTGAAAAGCGTGACGACTTTACGGAACCGGAAATTCGCCGAAGCAATTTGGCCAACGTAGTGCTGCAATTGCGCAGTCTTGGCCTTGAAATGGAAAGCTTCCCTTTCTTGCAGGCTCCGCCTCATTCTGCGTTCCGTGGCGCCTATAAGACTCTGTTTGAACTGGGTGCCCTGACGGCGGATAATGCCAGCGGTCATGTGACGAAGTTGGGCCGCGATATGACGAAGCTGCCTATGGATGTGGCTTTGTCTGCGGTGCTGCTGCGTGCTCGTGATGCGGGTGTTTTGCAGCCGGCCCTTATTGTGTGCGCCGCCCTTTCTATTCAGGATCCGCGAGTGGTTCCTAACGAGGAGCCGGAACGCGGTCGTGTTCGCGGACTCCATCGAAAGTTTGCGGGACACAAGAGCGATTTTATCACCTATGTGTGCATGTGGAATGCATTCTGCGAAGCCTGGGATACCGATCAGAAATCCTGGAACAAGTTGCGCAAGTTCTGCGACAAGATGAGTCTGCATTTTTTGCGTTGCCGCGAATGGATCGATTTGTACGAACAGTTCGGACGAATTCTGGATGCCAAGTTCGAAAGCCGCATTTGCCCGCCAGACAAGTTCCATCAGGACAATTTGCACATTGCCTTGCTCAGCGGTTTCCTGGGCGGTATTGCCCGCCGTGATATCGAGAACGGTTGCTACCGCCTGGTAAGCGGTCGTGAAACTCACGTGTTCCCGGGTAGCGATCTGTATGGCAAGAGTGTGGAATGGCTGTTCAGCGCCGAAGTTCGCGAAACCAGCCGAATCTTCTTGACCAAGGGCGCAGAAATCAAGCCTGAATGGATTATGCAGGTGGCGGAACCTTTCTGCACTCGCCGCTGGTATGCGCCGGTGTGGAACAAGGAACGAGGCTTTGTAGAAGCTGTTGAAGAAGTGACCTTCCGCGGTCTTGTGATTAGCCGCGGTCACCGTGTGGATTATGCCCGCGTGAACCCTGAAGAATGCTGCCAGATCTTCTGGCGCGAAGCGGTTGTGGTGGGCGAGATGGCAAGGCCCTTCCCCTTCATGGTCCACAATGAACGTGTGGTGGAAGATTTGCATGCCCTGGAAGCCCGTAAGCGTCAGTTTGGTCTGGCTCCCAGCGAAGATGCCCTGGTGGACTATTATGTGCGTATTGCACCTAAGGTTAATTCCATCAGGACCTTGAAAAAGTATTTGGAAGAGTCTGGCGACCAGTGGCTAAAATTCGATGCGAAATTCTGGCTGGATCAGCTAGACGAAAAGATGGGCGTTGCCTTGCAGTCTAGCGGGGACCGCAGTCTTGGAAAGTTCGGCGATTTGCTGGATGGTGCCTTAAAGGGTCGCGGTAATGATCCCCGTGCCGCCAGGAAGCACGAAGAAAAGCCTCAGGCGGAATTGGGTGGTTCTGTAGAACAGTTCCGCATTATGGAATTGACTCGCGGTAAGGAACGTGTGGTGACCGGCGAAATGGTTTTCGACGCCACCAAGGATTGCGACGGCATTACCTTGAGATTCCCCTATGACTTGCTCACGGAAACTTCTCCGGCTACTTTGGCGCTTTCTATTCATCAATGGCGTGAGTGGATGGTGGAATCCATCGTTCGCGAAATGCCCAAGTCTGCCAAGAAGTACCTGGAAGGCAGACGTACTCAGATTGATGATGCCTTCTGCGAAAAGCTGGTGAACAATCCCCATAAGGCTCCGCTGTTGTGCCTGTACGAGGCTTTGGCTGAAATTAAACAGTTGGACTGCGATATTCCTACCGTAACTCCGGAACGTGAAAATCATCTGCGCTTGCATCTTAAGGTGTTTAAGCAGGGTGTAGAAGAAAAGTTCCCGCTGGAACTTTCTCCGGAGTGGGGAAGCTACCGCCTGTTCCTGGCGGTGCGTCCGGTGTTGGTGACTTTCGGTATTGATTTCCCGCTGGAGAACTTGCGCTTTGGTTGGCGCCTGGGAGAGTCTGCCTTGATGGCTCCCGAGGAATCGACTTTCTGGCAGGATTTCCGCAAGCGTCTGGAACGGGGCTCGATGGCTAATTCCGGGACGGGTTCTGCTGCGGGTGCAGCTGACCTTGTTGCGGACCGCCTGAATATGCTGGAAACGGGCGGCCTCTATTCCGACGGCTTCAAGACGGCCCTTAAAATCTGGGTGGCGAAATCCCTTAACGCAGACGGTCTGGACGCTAATCGCTGTACCCGTTTTACGGGGCTGGAATTTTCCCGCGGCAAGAAAATTTCTGATTTCAGGAATTTGGCAAACACTACTCGCAGTGAAGACGAAGAAATTCGTCTGGCCCTCGTTCGTGGGACTTACGAAGCAGGCCTCCTTGGCGGAAATGCTTTTGTCAAGGCTTGGGACATTCTGAAGAATTTCAGTGTGGCCATGCGTCAGGGCCACGATCATGCGGTTGATGCTGCGGGATTCGTGGTGAATAAAATTGCGGCTCTTTACCAACAAGATAACGCTTTGTTTGACCGCGTTCAGGCGCTTGGCAATTTGCTGGATCATTCTCTTGATCAAAAAGTTAGCGGAACCCGTCGTGACGTCCATCCCATAGATTCGGCCGGGACTCCGGCCCGTGAACTGGATGCCCGCGCTCTTCGCGACTTGTTCCGCCCGTACCTCAAGGCTCGCTTTATGAAGGATCATGAGCTGAAGGCGGCTCGTGACCTGCTTTCTCAAATTGAACGCAAGAATAGCGATGATGCTGAATTCCCGGAACTTTTCTTGCAGGCCAAGGCCATGCTGGAAGATTTCGAGATTGTTCGTTTCAAGCGGAAAGGCGACGATTCCGAAGAAGTGGTTGAAGTGGACGCTTTGGCTAAGCTAAAGGGCCGATTTGGCCGTCTTTAACGTGGTTTGGAAGGACGTAATTTTCTAAATTGTGTCCGATGAAATTTAATTTCCGCAATTTTTGTATTTCTTGTGTGATGGGCCTTGCCGCCCTTACGCTGACTGCTTGTGATTTGCCCTTTAGTTTGGGCAAGAATGATTCTGTGATTGTTTCTGTTGGCGAATCTAAGTTGCAGGATTCCGACGTGCGCCGCATGGCTCCGGATTGGGATTCCTGGGACAACCGTCAAAAGCTTTCTTTCCTGGAACACTGGATTAATGAAGAAACCATTTACCAGGAAGCCTTGGCCAACAACGTGCTGGAAGATACCGTGCTCCAGTATCAGATCGAAAAGACGGTTCGAAAGATTGTCGTGGATCACTTCCTTCAGACTTTTGCAGATACCATGATGGTGGGCGATGGCGAACGCCTGGACTACTATACCAATCATCAGGATTTGTTCCTCCGTGGTAAGACCACCATTTCTGGCTTCCTGATTTACTTCAAGGATTGGCAGAGCGCTGACACTTATTACAAGGGCCACAAGAATACGGTTTACGATTCCGTTCCGGGCCCCCATTACCTGGTTAAGAAGTACGAGACTTTTGACTCTGTGGCGGTGACGCCGGACAGTTGCACCATTCCGTCTCTAGATAGTGTGTCTGTGGGTAGCCTGACCCGCATGAAGTATTGCGGTGGTTCCCTCAAGATGGCCGTGGTTCTTTCTCGCCTGGATTCTGCCGATGTGCTGCCCTATGCCGAAGTGGCTAACGATGTGGCTGATCGCGCCTGGGTGGAACATCAGAAGGTGGTGATGGACCGACTGAAAAAGGAATGGAAAAAGGCTCGCCCCATTTTTTCACAGATGAATGTTTTTAGTGGAAAGGAACAATAAAAGGTATGATGATGAAGTTCCGTTTGATTTTGTTGGCGTTGTGTGCTGTGGCTTCCTTGGCTTCTGCAGAACCGGTCTTGATGGAAGGGGTTGCAGCAGTTGTAGACGGCAAACCTATTATGCGTTCCGAATATTTGAGCAGCCTTTATCGGTATCAGGAAACACCTGAAGGCTCTGCCATGAGCGAAGCGGATCAGCGTAAGTATGTGCTGGATCAGCTTATCGAAGAAAAGGTTCTGCTTTCTCGAATCGACCGCGATTCCATTGTGGTGTCTGACGCCGAAGTAGATCAGCGTGTGACGGCCCACTTGCAGCAGTTGGCTTCTAGCCAGAACACCAACTTGGCCACTTTGGAAAAGGCAATCCGTGCCCAGCTGGGGATTAGCATGGCGCAGTACCGCGACCAGCTGGCCAAGCAGATTCGTGGCCATATCGAAATGAGCCGTGTCCGTCAGCGTCATGTTGGCTCCATCAATCCCACCAAGAAGGAAGTGGATGCCTTCTACGCTGCCTATAAGGATTCTCTGCCGCCGCAGTATAATTGCGTCTTGCTGAGCCATATTCAGATACCCATTGTTCCCGATGCCGCCATTGTGGACTCCGTGAAGAAGTTGGCCGAAGCCTTGATCGATACCCTGAACTTGGGTATGAGCTTTGAACTTTTGGCCAAGGCCCACTCTCAGGATACTGCCGCTGCCAAGGGCGGTGACCTGGGTTATTACAAGCGCGGTCAGCTGGACCCTGTATTTGAACGCGCCCTGGATCAGCTGAAGAACGGTCAGTATTCTGCAAGCCCGGTAAAGACTTCTCTGGGTTGGCATATTCCTCGCGTTCTCGGTCGTAAGGAAGACGGCGTTCGTTCCGCACAGATTTTGCTCTATACCATTCCCTCTGCCAAGGACAGTGCCGACATTCTGGCTCGCGCCGACTCTCTTCATAAGTCTATCAAGTCTGCCGAAGATTTTGGCAAGGCTGCCCGTAAGTTCAGCGAAGACAAGGCCAGCAACTTTGCCGGTGGTCGCCTGGGCTGGTTCCAGAAGAGCGAAATGGTTCCTGCCTATGTAGATCCTGTCTCTAACTTGGAAGTAGGTCAGGTTTCTGAACCGGTGCTGATTGATGGTGCCTACCATCTGTTCCGCCTGGATGATTCCCGCCAGATTCGTGAACTGACTCTGGAAGAAGATTACGGCAAGATCGAACAGATGTGTGCTACCCACATGGAAAACGAAAAACTCGGCGCACTCATTAAGAAGTGGCGCGAGGAAGTCCATGTGGAAATCCGTATGACCGAATAATTTTTTTGCTGAACCATGATTCATTTTAACCACGTCACCAAGTCTTACGAAGAAAACTGGAAAGCTCTTTCCAACGTTTCTTTCCGTATTCACAAGGGTGAGTTTGTGTTCTTGACGGGTCATTCCGGTGCCGGTAAGTCTACGCTGTTGAAGCTGATTTACATGGACGAACGCCCTGACGATGAACGCGGTGGACAGGTCATGGTGAAGTTTACCGGCGATTGCCTTTACGATAGCAAGAACACTCCCGACAAGAACATCCAGGCGCTGCGTCGCAAGATGGGTATCATCTTCCAGGACTTTAAGCTGTTGCCGGATCGCAATGTTTTTGAAAATGTGGCCTTGGCCCTGCGTATTGTGGGCACTCCCAACAACAAGATTAACGCCGCCGTTTTTGACGCCTTGGCTTTGGTGGGTATCAGTCAGAAGCGTTTTGCCATGCCTTACACATTGTCTGGCGGTGAACAGCAGCGTGTGGCCATCGCCCGCGCCATGGTGCATAACCCGTACTTGTTGCTGGCTGACGAACCTACTGGAAACCTTGACCCGAAAAACGCCGAAGAGGTGTTCAAGATTTTTAAGGAAATCAATGCCCGCGGCACTACCGTTTTGATGGCAACCCATAATCCCGACTTCTACATGAACAGCACTTTCCGCCGTCTGACTCTTGACCACGGCGAACTGCTCAATCGCGATATTATTTAATGCCTCCGAATATGTTGAGGGGAATGGCTGTAAAAATCATTTGCTGCTTGGCAATGATTTGTTCCTGTTCCTTTGCTGGTGGGCTTTGGACGTCATCCTGGTTTCCATTCCATTTAACTCGTTTTTGGATTGCCATAGAAATGGCTCTATTCTACTTTTAAGAAATCTGGATTTCCTTGATGCAACCTGGTTTAAGGTCGCCTAAAATAAATTCATCAATCTGAATGCGGACCAGGCGGAGAACCTCGTAGCCTAAGTGGGCTAGCATGCGGCGAATTTCGCGGTTCTTGCCTTCGGTCAATGTGATTTCTAGCCAGCAGTTCTTTTCGCCTTCGGTGTGGAGGACGGCCTGCTTGGCGTGCATGAATTCTTCGGATTCCCCGAAAACGCGGGGCGGAACTATAAAGCCCTCTTCCATTTTGTGAAGGTCTTCGGCGGTGGGCTTGCCCTTGGTCTGCACGCGGTAAATTTTCTTGTGGATGTCTGTGCCGGCGCTCTCGTCTCTCGCCTCTGGTCTCTCGTCTGATTTGCGGGGTTCCAGAATGCGGTTGGCCCACTCAGTATCGTTGGTGAACAATAGCAACCCTTCGCTGGCTGCGTCTAGGCGGCCCACCGGCGAGATGTGGGGCGGTTCCTTGCCCGAATACATTTTGCGGTATTGCTCTGCGAAAACTTCCATGACGGTGGCGCGTCCCTTTTCGTCGTTTGCCGTGGTGACGATTCCCCGGGGCTTGTTCATCATGAAGTACACTTTGGCGTTGGCTTCGATGCGCTTGCCGTTGATGATGATTTCGTCGCTTTCACGGGCAGGAGTTTCGGGGTCGTGGATGATGCGACCGTTCAGGGTGACGCGGCCTTCACGTACAAGCATTTCGGCCTTGCTTCGGCTGCAGTAACCCCGCTTGCTAATAACGCGGGCAACGCCGTGAGCGCCTCCGCCAAACTTGTTGGCGGTTTTTCCAAAGGATGGCTTACCCTGTTGCGGACGCTTGTTGAAACTGTTGCGAGAATTGAAGACCATTTTTTTACGTGTCATCCTGAGCGAAACGAAGTGGAGTCGAAGGATCTAGAGCACATCTAGAAGGCTGAATATTTTTTTATTTAAAGCATTGTTTGTGGCATCCGCAGAGCCTTCGTCAATGCCTTCCGGGAAATCCTGGTTCCGAGCCCGTTCTCCGCAAATGTCCACCCCAAGTATTTTACGGTGGGCAAACAGATTCTTCAAAATATTTTCCAGTTGTTCAAAGGTTAGACTGCCTTGGTCCCAGTTGGTCACCACGTCGTCAATGGAAAGGACATCCTTGTCGATACTGATATATAGGTTTGATGAACGTAGGGCGGCAAGTGCTACCTGTGATATATCAAAATTTGGGGTGCGTAACAAAGTCTCGGGAATGAATGTCACGCGGCTTGCGTACTTCTCGAATTCCGCACTAGGTTCGTTCTTGATTTCTTCAATCAGATGGTCCGCAACGCCGATAAGCACCACATTTCTAATAAACTTGTTGTTGTCCAGAACTTCCTTGACCCAGCCCCCGCAACTGAGAATCCCTTCAAATCGGGGTGGCTGCATATCGGGATGATGATCGAATATGACCAGGTCAAAATCTTCGTTGACGCGGTCCGTCCACAGCTTGCTCATGTAGTGGTAATTGCCGTTGTCAAAGAAGTGGATGCCGGTGAAACCGGCGTCGTTATTAGCTGTGATGCGGTCTGCGGCTTGGTCCATCATTTTACGGATTTCTGCTTGGGCGTCGTCATCGCAGTAACAATCAGTGCCGCTGATATTTGTGCAATCCATCCAGTAGACGTTGGCGCGTTCCCGCAGCTCCTGCATAAAAGGCTGTTCGCTATGGATGCCGGTAAAGTCTTGGATGGTGCAAAAATTCATGACGTAAAGTTAAGAAAATTCTTTTAGCTCTATTTCGGTATCCTTTTTGATGTCTCGGGTGAGCAAGTAGAAAATGGGGGTGTCGCAGGCCGCAAGAATCATCTTGAAGAAGTATTGCCCCACCATCATGGAAAGTAGCACCGGGCGCATTTCTGCCTGGAACAGCCAACCGAATCCGAAACCGAAGGCGATGCCGATAAACACAACGGTATCTAGAATTTGGCTGGTCATGGTGGAGGCGTTATTCCAGATCCAGCGATGTTTGGTATCGCCATGCTTGGCGATGTAACGGGTGCGAATGCTGTGGAAAATCCAGATGTCCCATTTTTGTGCGATGAGGTAGCCGGCGAGGCTTGCCACCACGAACACCCAGTTCTGACCTAGAAGGCGAACGTAGGTTTCTTGCATGCTGTCGTCTGCGGCGGGCAGGTGCTGGGTCAGCAAAATCAGGAGGGTGGCAAAAACTTGCCCCACTAGGCCGAAGATGACCGCCTTGTTGGCTTCTTTCTTGCCCCAGATTTCGCCGATGATGTCGGTGGCCAAAAAGGTAAAGGCATAGCAAACGCCCGCACCAGGCAAAGTGACTGCGTTGCCGAAAAGGCTAATGCCTGTGTACATCAGCTTGGCAGTAACCACATTTGAGATGACCAAGCCAACGGTGAAGATTATGTTTAGAAGAATCAAGTTTTCGTTGGTCTTTTTCATGAGTGAAATCCTTATGCGATGGCGGGGTCCTTCACGTTGTTGGCGGCAAAAGCTTTAGCGCGGTCGATGCAGGTGCCGCATTCGCCGCAGGGTTTATCGCCGCCTTCGTAGCAGCTCCAGGTCAGTTCAAAGGGGGCTTTAAGCTCCAGACCTTTCTTGACCACGTCTGCTTTTGATAGTCCTGCAAAAGGAGCGGTGACGCGGACTTGTTCGTAGGTGCCGATAGAAATGGCTCTACTCATGGTGCTTACGAAAATTTCGCTGCAGTCGGCGTAAGCGTTGCCGGCGGAGTCATCTCCGTGGGCACCCAGGTAGATTTCCACGTCATCGTTTTCGAAAATGCTTTGGGCGAGACTGGCGCAAACACTGAGCATTAAGCCGTTGCGGAAAGGAACGTAAGTGGAAACCTTGCCATTGACGGGCGTGATTTGCTCGGCGTAGCTTTTGTGCTCGATGGCTTGTGTAGACTGGGCTAACAACGAACAGTTTGAAAACTGCAGTACACTGGATAAGTCAAATTCGTAATGAGGCAACTTGTAATAGTCTGCCACCTTGCGGGCACATTCCAGTTCCTTGTTGTGTTTTTGACCGTAAAAAATGGAAGTGGTGGCTACATTTTCTGCGCCGTATTTAGCTACGGCCATGGCCACGCAGACGGTGGAATCCACACCGCCTGACGAAAGGACGATTGCTTTTTTCATAGAATAGTGGTTAGTGGTTGGTGATTAGTGGTTAGAATTACAGAAAATGGACTTCTCCTGCCACTTCTGCTTACTAATCACTAAGCACTGCTTACTTATTTCCAGGAGTTTCTGCGGTCTACGCTGGCGAAAAGCCGGTCGGTTGCCTTCTGTTCGTAAATGGTACCCGGTTTGCCATAGTTGGCGAAGGGGTAAATGGAGATGCCGCCACGGGGCGTGAAAATGCCTTCCACTTCAAGGTACTTGGGTGAGAGCAACTTCACCAAATCCTTCATGATGATGTTGGCACAATCTTCGTGGAAATCCCCGTGATTGCGGAAACTGAAAAGATACAGCTTCAGTGACTTGGATTCCACAATGTACTGGTCCGGAATGTAGTTGATGCGGATTTCCGCAAAGTCCGGCTGACCGGTTTTGGGGCAGAGGGAAGTAAACTCCGGGCAATTCAGCATGACCATGTAGTCATTGTCGGGATGCTTGTTGGGGAAACGTTCAAGAACGTCGGGATCGTAATCGTACTTGTACTTGGTATTCTGATTGCCAAGCAAGGTGACGCCTTCCAATTCAGCGTCGGTACGGCCGGAATTAACGGACGTATTGTCGGTCATATGTGCTCCTAGTTTTGTTTAGAGACAGGAGGTTTTCGAACTGTCTTTGCGTACCGCAATTTAGAAAAATAAAGGCGGTCCATCAAGACCGCCTCGGATAACTTTTTATCACCAAGTTGTATAACCTTCGGTAGGAGTTCCGCATGTTCCTAAAGGACCGATTTTTTGAATTTCAAATCCACCTTTATAGGATCCGTCCAATTCTGGTCCGTTGTCTTCGAATTGGACCATGAATCCCACGATTCGCGTGAGGAAGTCTTCCTTTGTTACCCGTTGTTCTGCAAAGCCATCCTGACGACTGAAAACTTCCCAGGGAAGGTCTGCTATGACAAGGGAATCTGCACTTTCCATCCATGCCATATAATTGATTCCTCCCGAATAATTTTTTGCATCTTCGGGGACAATGCCGAGGAAGAATCTACCTTCTGATTTGAAGACGGCGCAAAGCCCACCCCAGTCGGTTATGTCTTGCTGTTCTTCGTAAATGCGAATAGTTGCGCCGGCATAAGTGGATTCTCCCATTTGGCATTTTACAGCGCCCTTCAAACCTGTAAAGTCGTACTCTTCGTAGTAAACGCTTGATGCTGAAATTTTGCAGGCGTCGCAGTTATCTTCGTAAAAACTCCAGACACCCAACTTATTGGATGTATCTTCGCTACTGGAGGAACTATGAATTTCGGATTCATTCGATGATTCCGCAGTTGCTTCACTGCTGGAAGAAATTTCTTGACTGTTGGAATCAGAGGATTCGCTTATGCAACTTGTGCTAGAAGTATCATCTCCGCAAGCCCAGAATGCTAATGAAAAGGCTAGGACAGAGCCAAATAAGAATCTGTTTTTCATATAAACCTCCTACTGGAGGAATTATAGAAAAAGTCTTATTTAAATCGTTTGCAGAAAGTACAGTTTTGACAGAAGGGATGGCGCAGCTCGTGATTGGTAAAGCCTTCCTTGATTTGGACCGCAAGAGGAGAATGCAAAATGTTTAAAAGACTGTTGTCTTGAATTCGTCCTAACGTAATTTGTCCGCTGTGATCCAGACAGCAGGCGACTACGCGGCCGTCGTGAAGGATGGCACAGTGAGTGTCCAAGGCGCGACACGTTCCCTTCGGAAAGTTTGCACAAGAACTTGAATTGTCGTCGTTGGAGACGGCCGCGGGCCATTCAAATCTTGAGTCCTGATGAATATAAATGCGGCCTTCCACAAGGAAACTCTTGTGGCGGCTGCAGAAATGCACCAATGTGATGGGTGTGCGGCTTTCTTCCGGTGCACTGTTCTCATCTGCAGAGCCTGTGCGGCCTAAGGCTTTATTCACCTGCTCCAGCATGTAGTTGTTCCAGGCGTTGGAACTTTCGTCGCCTACATTCCACAGTCGCAAATTGATGTACAAGTCGGGACGTTCCGCAGCGGCCATACGGCAAAAGTCTAGAATATTCTGCAGGTTTTCCGCGGCTTCGTCAAAGGGCAATTCCGCATAGGCGTGGGTTGAAAAATTCACCTGTCGGACAGCGGGGGAGGCTAGAATTGATTTGCCACAGCGTGCTATGGTGGTGCCATTTGTAGTTAAGTTCAGTTGGAGCTTTTTGCCGTCGGTGCGGGCGTTGGAAACTTCCTCCAGCTTTTTCAGGTACAGGGAAAATCCCGGATGTAATGTGGGCTCCCCAAGAACGTGAAAGTAAACTTGTTCTGTAACGACGGCTGCTTCGGTAACACAACGCTCAAAAAGATCCGAGCTCATGAATTCACGAGGCGCTTCTGTCTTACGCTTTCCGCAAGGGCAGAAACTGCAGTGCAGATTGCACACATCCGTGATTTCAATGTAAACGCCGTTCATTTTCTACCTGAGTGTCATTCTGAGCAAAATGCCGTAGGCTTGGATTCGAGGAATCTAACGACTGGATCCTTCGACTTCGCGGGGCTTCGCTCAGGATGACGTTTTCGCTTGTTTCTTGAGCTTTTAAAAGAGTTGCCTAGAACTTCAGTTTCAGTTTCTTCTGGTTGTAAATGGATTGTCCGCCGTTGCAAACATAAGCTGCAATGCAAACCACAAAGAATGCGGGCAGACCGTCGAAACCGAAAACTTCACAGCCGATTAAAATCGGGGCCCAAAGGGTGTTGGTTGCACTTCCGAAAACAGCGGCGTAGCCAAGGGCTGCTGCCAGGGGGAAGGGTAGGCCGAACATCACTGCAGAAACTGCACCAAGGCTTGCGCCGATGCTAAACAGCGGAGTGACTTCGCCTCCTTGGAATCCTGCGGCCAATGTCAAAATGGTCAATGCAAATTTCAGAATCCAGTCGTAGCTCTGGATGCCGCCGGCGATATTGGAACCGTCAGCAATGCCTGCGCCAGAGAAACACATGTCTATCAGGTTGGTGCCCAGGCCGGAATAGCGACCCTGCCACAGCAACAGGAAAAGTGCGCTCAAGGTAACGCCCATAATGGCGATACGCTTCATTCCGTCGGGGAATTTCTTGGCGAAAAATTCCTTGGCCAAGCTCAGCAACTTTGCAAAGCCTCCACCAATAACGCCAAACAAAACGCCCAGCAAGGCAAGCTTCACCACAAAATTCATGTCCAGTGCGCCGCCATTCATAAAGAGCCCGCTAACGGTTGCGCCGCCGTCGGTGCTCAAAATTCCATTCAGGTCTACCGCAAACTTTTCAAGGCCCAGCATATTGGAAACCTTGCAGGCGGTAAAAGCAGCCACTGCAGCCGGCAGCAAAGCCATCAGGTCCATGTGGCCAACAATCAGCACTTCCAATGCAAAGGCCGTTGCCGCCATAGGAATCTGGAAAAGTCCGCTGAAGCCTGCGGCCATGCCCGCCACCAGCATAATGTGGGACGCATTTTCAAAAGGCAGTTTCTTGCTGATGTTGTGACCCAGTGCGCCACCAATCTGTACTGCCACTCCTTCGCGGCCGGCGCTTCCGCCGAACAAGTGGGTAAGCCAAGTGCCCACAGCCACCATGGGAATCAAACGCAACGGAATGTGGCTTTCCTTGCCCTGTCCCACAGAGAAAATCAAGCCCATGCCCCGTTCTGCGCCCTTGCCCCATTTCTTGTAGGCGAGAACGATGGCGATACCAGCCAGAGCCAAACCCGGAATAAAGTAGATGGGGTGTGCATCTCGCAATCCGCCAACAGTCAGCAAGACCTGGCCGAAGAATGCCATCAGCGCGCCAATGGCTGCACCCATTCCTGCGGCAACGATTGTCAAAACCGGCAGGGAGAACCACTTCTTGAAAAAGCCTCCAACACGGGCCTTCATCTGTTCCTTCGCCATCTTCATCATCTGCTCCTTCATTTCGGGAGACATGTTGGCGAACTGTTCCTTGAACTGGTTGTATTTTCCAAAGTCGCTAAAATTCATAAAAAATCTCGTGATTGTGCAGGGGTGGCCTGCTTTAATTTACGGCGACAAATTTAGAAAAAAGGTTGGTCCGCCGTGTAAACGATTTCTTGCTTCGGGATAAAGCTTTTTTAAAAGAAAACAATCTATATTCATTGCGGCATAAGAGGATTAGATGAAGCGTTCTATTTTGTTTGGTGTGGTGGCCTCTGCGGTCATAGGCTTGAATTTAGGGGCCTGTAGTGATGATGACGTCAGTACGGGTATTGCTAACGAAATTTCCAGTTCGTCGGAAGATGCGGCTAATGAAATGCCTGCGGGTACTTCTGCGCTGATTCCCGAAGATACAATATCCAATGTTTCTGCCGATACCGCGTTGACTGTTCCTGCAGATTCCTCGACGGTTCCCGTTGACACCTCTGCGATGGTGCCTGCAGACACGACGATAGTGCCTACAGATTCCGCGGCGGTACCTACTGATTCCATGACGATCGCTCCCGCGGATACGGCAAAAATTTCTTATGTACTTAAACCGTATGACGGACCATTAGCTAACCCCCATAAGGGCTTTACCGTTCCTGTGGGCGGCACCTGGACTTTTGTCCCGGAATTTAAACATGGTCCCTATGGTGAATTGAACAATCGTGCCTGGGATTTGATCACTTATGGCTCCGGCTATTTCCAGTGGGATTCGCTGAACCCTGGCGAAGGTGTGTACAATTGGGCTCCTGTAGAAAAAATCCTGGAGGCTTGTCAAAAGAATGGTTTGACGTATGCGCTCCGCGTTCTGCCTTATACGCCGTCCTTTATTAAGGGTAATGATACTCCCGAAGAAAAATACGACTGGACTCCCAAATGGGTTTATGAAAAGGGCGCAAAAAAGATTACCGCAAAAACTTTGAAGGAAGGTTACGACGCCACCGTTCCTGTTTGGGATGATTCCATTTACTTGCAGGCCGCCAAGGATTTTGGAACCGCGTTGGCTGAAAAGTATGATGGGGATCCCCGCCTGGAATACATTGATATTCGTTCCTTTGGGGAATGGGGCGAGTGGCATGCTTCCCATTTGGTGGGGAGCGAAATGCCTTCTGCCGAAATCGAGAAGGACATGCTGAAACATTACGCTTCCGTTTTCAAGAAAACCTTGATTGTACTGCCTTCCAGTGGTTCCGGCGATGTGTATACATACGCTCTCGGCTTGGGTATTGCAAAGCGTGATGACGGATTTATCGGTACTCCAGGCAGAGCAGATTCCCTGGTACGTTGCTACAAGGCAGGGCTGCCTACAATTGCGGAAAACTTGGGTGGCTATCAAACCATGCTCACGTATAACGACGTCATTCCTGGTGGCTATCTGAAGTGGACGCCGCAGCGTTGGGTGGATGCCATTACTACCGCACACCTGACCTACTACGTGCTGGATCAGGATAGCGATGATGGCTACTATTTCTACAAGGATAACAAGGCGCTGGCGGATTCCATGACCCATGTTATCGGTTATAATTTTACGATCGCCAAGGCGGAACTGCTAACCGTAACCGAAGCGACGGTGACTACAAATAAGTTAAATATTGCGGTGAGGAATTCCGGTGTGGCTCCCTGTTTCTTTGACGTGTATCTGGTGGCTGAATTTGTGGATGGCGAGGGAACGTCCCTGGCGCAGATTGGCAAGACCGTCCATATTCCCAAGAAAACGTTCAAGGATGGCATGACTCAGGAATTCTCTTTCACCCATGAAGTTCCTGCAAGACAGACCAATGTGGCGGCTTTGCCTGGCGTAACTATAGCCTTGTCCATTTATGAAAGCGAAGAGGCTTATAAGAAGGGCGAAAATCCAACCGTCCGATTTGATAATGAGGGCCTTCAGGAAAACAGGAAACTGTATTTAAAACCGTAGGGGAGTCGGATATTTCTCTATAGATAGGATCCAGGGTTGTTGCCTTGGATTTTTCTATATGCAACAGAGTGTTTGAAAATTGCGATTTCATATGCGATGGCTGCAAGTGGCAATACACTCCGCCTCCCATGTAATCGTAACCTTTTCTAAAAAAGTAAAAGTCCAAGGCAGTGAATGAACCTTGGACTTTTCATTTGTGATTTAGGCTAGATTGCCACGCTTCGCTCGCAATGACAACTGCCTAACGATTTTGCTTGGCGGAATTACAGTCCGCTCAGTTCGCGGGCCTTGGCTTCGACGCCTGCGGTGTCCTTCGGGTCCTTCAGCATGATGTTCACGAATACGGAACCTGCCACCACTGCATGCACGTGCTTGCAGAGAACCTTAGACTGTTCGCCGGTACGAATGCCGAAACCGCCAAGAACCTTGGCGCCGCCCTTTCCCACGGTATCCAGGAAGTCGAGAGTTGCCTGGTCGATGACCGTCTGGGAGCCGGTAGTACCTGCGCGGAGTGCTGCGTAGATGTACTTGAATCCCTTGGAGGCCATTTCTTCGAGACGCTTCTGGGTCATGGAAGGTGCTGCCACGGGGATGTTTTCCATGCCGTACTTCTTGCAAGCGGCGGTGAGGCCTTCGTCGTTATCGAAGGGAAGGTCCGGAATGATGCAAGCGCTAACGCCTGCGTCCTTGCACATCTTCACGAAGTTTTCGACACCGGGGGTAAATGCCAGGGAGCCGTAGGTCATGATGTAGATGGGAATGTCCGGATGCATGTCGTGAATCTTCTTCACGATTTCAAGACCCTGCTTGGTGGAGTAGCCCTTTTCCAAAGCCACGGTAGAAGCGGTCTGGATAGCGGGACCGTCGGCGCTAGGATCGCTGAAGGCCAACTGGATTTCGAGAATGGAGGCGCCGCCCTTTACCAGAGCGTCGGCGATTGCCACAGAAGTTTCTCCATCAGGGAAACCGGCGATCAAATGGGACATTAAACGGATAGGTGCGTTCATATTTTTAGGTGTGAGGTGTGGGGTCGCTCGCGTTGCTCGCTTTGAGGTCGGCCTTTGGCCTCTGAGGTTAAAGTTCAAAGGTTGAAATTTGAGGTTGTGTTTACTCGCTTTGATGTGAAGTTCTTTTGCCTCTAGGTGCCTTGGCACCGACCTCATTGCTCAAAGCGCGAAAGCGCGTCCTCAAACCTATTTATTCATAATTTCTGCGTCGTGGATATCTTCATTGTTTTCGAGGCGCTTCAGTTCAGCGGCCAGGAATTCCTTCCACTTTTCGGGGCGGAACACGGGACTGGTAATGAAGATGTCCTTGTCGCCACGGCCACTCATGTTGATGATGATTGCCTTATCCTTGGGATAATCCTTGGCAATCTTCATGGCGGCGGCACCGGCGTGGGAACTTTCAAGAGCGAAGAGGATGCCTTCGTTCTTGGCGAAGAAGTTCACTGCTTCCAAAGCTTCCTTGTCCAGGATGCTGGTGAATTCCACGCGGCCACATTCGCCGAGGGCGGCAAGCTGCGGGCCAATGCCCATGTAGTCAAGACCTGCGGAAATGGAGCGGGTGGGCTGGGACTGACCATCGTCATCTACCAGGAACTTGCTCTTGTAACCCTGAACGATGCCCACCTTGGCAGCATTGCCCACCATGCGGGCTGCGTTTTCGCCAAGCTTCGGGCCTACGCCACCGGCTTCTGCGCCGATGAGGCGGACCTTTTCGTTTTCGATAAACGGAGTGAATACGCCGATGGAGTTGGAACCACCGCCTACGCAAGCCACGATGGCTGCAATGTCGATGTTGCGTTCTGCAGCCTGGCGCTTAACTTCTTCACCGATGATGCTCTGGAAAGTACGGACGATATCGGGGAACGGTGCGGGGCCGAGGGCGGAACCCAGAACATAGTGGGTGGTGGCGAAGTTGGTTGCCCAGTCGCGCATGGCTTCGTTTACCGCATCCTTCAAGGTGCGGCTACCGCTGGTGACAGGCACCACCTTGGCGCCGTAAAGTTCCATGGTGGCAACGTTGGGCTGCTGACGACGAACATCCACTTCGCCCATGTAAACGATACATTCAAGACCCAGCTTTGCGCAAGCTGCTGCAGTGGCGAGACCATGCTGACCAGCGCCGGTTTCTGCGATAATGCGGGTCTTGCCCATCTTCTTTGCCAAGAGGCACTGACCGATGGCGTTGTTAATCTTGTGGGCTCCTGTGTTGGCAAGACCTTCCAGCTTGATGTAGATCTGTGCGCCGCCCAAAAGCTTTGTTGCGGTAGGGGCATAGTACAGCGGAGTTTCGCGGCCGATGTAGTCGCGCTGGATAATGCGCAATTCTTCCAGGAATTCCGGATCCTTGATGTACTTGTTGAAGGCTTCTTCAAGATCGTCCAAAGGGCGACGGATGATTTCAGCGACGTACTTGCCGCCGAACTCGTTGAAAAAGCCGTTATCTGATTCTACCAGAGACTTTGCCATAATCAGTATTCAGGTTTGAGGTCGTTCGCTTCGCTCTCTTTGAGCTCGGCCTACGGCCTTTCAGGTTAAAGTTACGCGGCTTCGCCGCAAGTTTTATACTCCTAAAAAATAGCTTTTTAGGCTTAGGTTCCTGGACCCGGAGGTTTTCAAATGTTTGGAAAAAAAATAAAAGCCTCCAGGGAGTCTGGAAGCCTTTTGCCTTGATCAACTATACTCGCAAAAACCAGACTCTATGTTAGAGCCCGCGCCACCATCGGCCGTCAAAGTTTTCGCAAAGTACGTTAATCATCTTCATGTGCCAAAATTTATGAATATCCCCAAAAATTGGCAAGGGAACGGTGGCGAAAATGATGAAAAAGACGTAAGTTTTGTTATATTGATGGTATGATCAACATTCCCGAAAAATTGCAGCAGCAAATCGTTCAGTTCGCAAAGAAGTGTGAACTGAGTCGTGTGGTGCTGTTTGGTTCCCGCGCCCGCGGCACCAATCGGGATCGTAGTGATGTTGACCTAGCTGTATTCGGCAAGAATGTTTCTGATTTTCAGTACATGCTTGAAGACGAAGCCGACTCGCTTTTGTCCTTCGATGTTATTGATATGGGGACAGTTGTATCCCAGAAGTTGAAACAGAATATCGAACGTGAGGGAGAGTGCCTTTATGCAGAAGTTTGATAATTTCAAAAACTGTTTTGATGTTCTGAAAAAGTCTGAAAAGGCAAAAGCTTTGGCGGATGAAATTTATAGAACAGGTGTGATTGGCCAGTTTGGTTTGGCTTTTGAGTTGGCCTGGAAAACCCTTCAAGAGTTGATGCGAGCGCATGGAATCGAGGAGGCCGAGAATGGATCTCCTCGAGAAATTCTCCGTGCCGGATTTAAGTACGGATTCCTGAATGATGAATCGGTATGGCTTCAGATGTTGAAGGATCGCAATTCCGCAACGCACATTTACGATGAAGAAGCATTTAATGCTGTTTTGGACCGCGTCTATTCAAGTTATATTAACTTGTTCGATAACTTCAAGACGACCTTGGAATCTAAGATTTCTGTACTAGAGAACTCTGCCGAAAATAAGCTGTAGTTTTTTGCTGGGTTCAAAAAGAACCCTATAAGATGAAAAACGGCACCCCCTTGTAGGATGCAGCGACACACTCAACGGTAGAACCGTCTACCTGGATAGATACTTTCTGTAGAGAGTCAATATAAGCCAAAACAAGCCGCCATGTTTAACGATTTCTTCGTCAAACATACGATTTACCGTGGCAAAATGTTAGTAAAATGTCACATTTAAAAATGGAACGATGTCTCTAGTAAACCAATCGTTCTCCATTGACGAAGGAAAACGGAGAGACCATTTTACACATTCATAGAAAAAAACGAAAGACAGCAATGTCAAAACGAACACCACATACTTATTCCTAAATAAGTGAACAAAACCAAAGAATATAGCAGACACCAAACCCGTAACCATTGGCAAAGCCAACGGAAGTACCATAATCAATGCTATTTCTATTAAGAATTCCATATATACCCTATGTGAATATATACAAAATCAATAAAAATATCCATCTTTTTAAAAAGATGGAACAATCATATTCCCATACAAAGCATCTTTGTAACCATTTTGGCTTACTTCGTTTTCCCCTGGTTCAAAAAGAACCCCTATAAGATCAAGACTGCTTATCAGAAGGCTTTGAAGACGGCGAAGTGATGTTCAATTGCACGGCTATTGCGCCTGCTATGTAAAAAACTGTTGAAAGCAGTGGGACAAATATTGCTGAATCGTAAAATATAGTACAATAGCCGTTCATTTTTATTGTTGTGCAATAATGCCAGCCGATGGCGTAAAAACCCCAATACAAGCAGAAGAATGTAATCTGCTTCAGTATGATATCCAGGATTTTTGCTTTCTGCTTTTCCATACGATAAATATACACTCTTTTTAACCAAATGGTTAAACTAAAAGTTAATCAAGGTTAAATGTTTAAGTTTTCCCCTGGTTCAAAAAGAACCCCTATAAGATAAAATGAAATCCTGGATTGCAGACATAGTACAAAAATAGCCCCTCCGGATTTCAGGAAGGGCTGATAGCTAAATTCTTGTGGATTTAGTAATCTTCGCCGAGGTACTTTTCAAAACGCTTGTCATCAAAGCCATCGCCGATGTCCACCTTGTCGTTGTGATGCTTATTCCAGGATTTTCCCATTAAAACAAAAATATCCCAGTCGCACCAATCAACGAGTCTCGGCTTTATAGTAACCGGATTTTTCTTGACAGAATTAACAACCTTGATAATGTCGTTTTCATCTTTTTCGTAAACTTCGGCCATATTAGCCCTCCAAAGTACACTCTAATATAAGAATTCCGTTTGAGTCACGTTCTTCTATTATTCTTAAGTTTTCTCCCAGGTTCAAAAAGAACCCTTATGAAACAAGCTCCATCACCCTAAAGCTTTCGTAAAGCGGCAACATCAAGGTTTCGGTTTCTTCGACACTAGTGGTTCCAGCATTTTTCATGGAAAGTTTTAGACCTTTTTTCGGTTTGAATTTTTTGCAGAACTGGTTGTAGCTTTTGGCCTTAGTGTGCTTTTCGGCTTTGACTTCTACTGGAATCAGTTCATTCCTGACTTCAAGGAGAAAGTCCAGTTCGGCTGTGTTTTCTGAACGCCAGAAATAAGGATGAAAGTTCTGTTTTAGAAGTTCGTTTAGAACAAAGTTTTCTGTAAGCGCACCCTTGAAGGTGGCGTAAAGAGGTGTCTCGTTAAGGATTGTCTGCGGGTCCAGACCGGATTTTACACGAAGCAAACCTACATCGCTCATATAGACTTTGAAGATCGATCCTTCTGCGTTGTTTGAAAGCGGGAGTTCCGCGTTGGTAACGCACTCGAGCTTATGCAACAGACCTGCGCTGAAAAACCATTGCAAAGCGTCTTCCAGATCTGCAGCTCGCTTGCCCGCCTTGACATGGGAGAAGACAAACTTGTTGTTGTCCTTTGCAAGTTGCTTTGGCACGGAATCCCAAATCAGGTGTAGCTTTGGAACATCGTGAATGGGGGCATGCTTTGAAAAGTCGTCGCTGTAATCCTGCAGGATGTTGGAAAGAACCTGGCTGACTGCTTCAAAGTCGTGGGTTTCAAAAAAGGTGGCTACGGCTTCGGGCATCCCTCCGACAATATAATAGTAGCGCAACAACTTTTCGAGAGGCTCTGCGAAAACAGTTCGCAGCGGTTCAAAAGCTTCAGTGGACTTGGCCGCCTGCAAAAGAGTCTCGCCGTTTTCGCTAGCCATAACGAATTCCTCGAAACTCATGGGGAACATTTGCAGGCGTTCCACCTTGCCGACGGGGAATGAAATTTCTTGTTGCCGGATGACGACTCCGAGAAGTGAACCCGCGGCAATCACATGGAGTTCCGGCATGTTTTCGCAGAAGTATTTTAGGCTGGTGATGGCCTTGGGGCAAGCCTGGATTTCATCAAAGAAAAGCAGGGTTTTGCCCGCTTCGATTTTTTGACCGGAATAAAGGGTAAGCTCGCGAACGATGCGCTTGACATCCAGATCGTAATCGAAAATGGATTTCAGGGCTTCGTTCCCTTCAAAATTGATGTAGGCGAAATTTGCAAATTCCTGCGTTCCAAATTCCTTGATGGCGTATGTTTTTCCGCACTGTCTAGCGCCGGTTATTACCAGTGGCTTTCGCTTGGCTTTGTTTTTCCAATCTAAAAGTTGTTTGCTGATGGATCTCTTCATAGTACTGAAAATACATTTTTCCTATGAATTTTGCAAATGTTACTGCGTTTTTTATATGAATAATGCGAAAATGACGCATTTTTGATTGTAGATTTTGCTTTTCGTTTTCCCCTGGTTCAAAAAGAATCCCTATAAGATTTGACTTTCCCTAAAAAAGAGTTATATTTGTATTGAACTTGTTATGGTAGTCCACCCTGATGATTAACAAGAGTCCCGGATGCAGGTGAGATGCGCCGGCGCCTTTTTTTGCATTGCTCAGCGGCAATGCTTTTTTTACATCGGGCTTCCCTTTGGTGTTTTCCCCTGGTTCAAAAAGAACCCCTATAAGATTAAAAGACGCGAATTTCTCCACGCCTACGCTGTCGTTCCTGGGCCATACCCACGCAACAGCTGCAACTGGTG